>JAICXH010000002.1 GCA_025981645.1 Burkholderiales bacterium | reverse complement strand
GTCGCCCCCGCTGGAACGTGGATGTGGATATCGGACCTGTCGAGCCCGTCCTGCGCGATTCCGAGCCCTTCGGCGCGTGCCTTCAGCAACGAGACCGCCGCCTGCGCGCTCTCCTTCATCACGTCGCCGAGCTGTCCGGTGAGTATCAGCTTTCCCGAGCCCGGCATCCGCGCGGCCTCGATGAACAGAATGTCGCCGCCGACCGGAGTCCAGGCGAGACCCGTCGCGACCCCCGGGACACCGGCGCGCATCGCCACCTCGGCCTCGAACCTGCGCGGGCCCAGGATCGCGGCGAGATCGTCACGGCCGATCGCGACCGCGTCGTTGTCGCCCTCGGCGATCCGCACGGCGACGTGCCGGAGCACGCGGCCGATCTCGCGTTCGAGGTTGCGTACGCCCGCCTCGCGCGTGTAGTCATCGATGATCGCCAGCAGTGCCGCGTCGTCGATCGTGCACTGCGACGCCGTGAGGCCGGTCGCCTCGAGCCGGCGCGGAACCAGGTAGCGGCGCGCGATCTCGAGCTTCTCCTGCGCGGTGTAGCCGGGGAGCTCGATCACCTCCATCCGGTCGCGTAACGGCCCGGGGATCGTGTCGAGCACGTTCGCCGTGCAGATGAACATCACCTGCGACAGGTCGAAAGGCACCCCCAGATAATTGTCGCGGAACGTCGCGTTCTGCTCGGGGTCGAGCACTTCGAGCAGCGCCGATGCCGGATCGCCGTGGAAGCCTCCCGCACCCAGCTTGTCGACCTCGTCCAGCATCATCACGCAGTTGCGCGTGCCGACCTTTCTCAGGTTCTGAATGATGTTGCCGGGCAGCGACCCGACGTAGGTGCGCCGGTGCCCGCGGATCTCGGCCTCGTCGTGCACGCCGCCGAGGCTCGCGCGCGCGAACTTGCGCCCGGTCGCCTTGGCGATGCTTTGGCCGAGCGAGGTCTTGCCGACTCCGGGTGGGCCGACGAAGCAGAGGATCGGGCTCTTGCCCGACGGATTCAGCTTGTGAACGGCGAGGTATTCGAGGATCCGCCGCTTGATCTTCTCCAGGCCGAAGTGGTCCTGGTCGAGAACCTTGCGCGCCTCGGCGATGTCGATCGCCGGCTCCGGCACCGCAGCCCAGGGCAGGTCGACCAGCCATTCGATGTAGGTGCGCACCATCGAGTACTCGCCGGCGGCCTCGGGCATGCGCTGCAGCCGCTTCAGCTCCTTGCGCGCGACCTTGTCGACTTCCTCCGGCATCTTCGCGGCATCGATGGCACGCTCGAGCTCCTCGACGTCGGCGGTGCCCTCCTCGCCCTCGCCGAGCTCCTTCTGGATCGTGCGCATCTGCTCGCGCAGCAGGTGCTTGCGGTTGACGTCGGTAATCGACTCGCGGGTGCGCTCGTCGACCTCGCGCGAAACCTTCAGCACCTCGACGCGATGCGACAGCATTTCGAGCAACCGGTCGAGCCGGGCGCGCAGGTCGAACATTTCGAGCAGCGCCTGCTTCTCCTCGGCGCTCGCGTCCATCAGCCCGGCGACGAAATCGGCAAGCCGTGCGGCGCCGTCGACTCCCTGCAGCGCGGCAACCATCTCCTCGGGAACCTGCGGCAGGAGCTGCAGGATCTCGACCGCGCGCTGCTTCAACGCCCGCGCGCGCCCCTCGATCTCGGCGTCGACCGCCTCGGGATCGTCGATGAACTGCACGCGCGCCGCATGGAACGGGTAGCCGTCGAGGAACTGCAGCACGCGAAAGCGCCGCATCCCGCGCGCGATCGCGTGGTGCGAGCCGTCGGGAGCGGTGATGTAGCGCATGACGGCGGCACTCGTGCCGACCCAGTGGAGCGCATCGGGCGCGGGATCGTCCTCGTCGGCCTGACGCTGAAGCAGCACTCCGATCGGCCGCTCCTGCCGCACCGCCTCCTGCACGGCGGCGAGCGAACGCTCGCGCCCGACGGTGAGCGGAAGGACCACGCCCGGAAACAGGACGAGGTTGCGCACCGGCACGATGATCAGCGCATCGTCCGGAAGCGGCCGTACGGAGGCGGCGCTGGGCGGGCGCGCCTCGGCACCGGCTTCGGACGGTTGCGCGGCGCCCTCGACACGTGCGATGTCCTCGCCGGGCGTGGCGGGCTCGATCGGCTTGTCCATCTCGGCGTTCATGGGCGTTTCTTCAGGTGGACGACGAGGCAGCCGTCGGCGAGCTCGGGAGCGCCGACGTCGAAGCGTCCGGCGGGCAGGACGATGCGGCGCTCGAAGATCCCGTACGGACTCTCGAGATGGCGGATCACGTGGCTGCGGCCGGTGACCGGGAGTGCGCGCGCGCCACGGATGACGAGTGCCCCCGGCTCGGCGTGAACCTCGATCCGCGCGGCCGGAACCCCGGGCATCGCCGCGACGACGACGAACTCGCGCTCGTCCTCGAAGACGTCGATCGGAGGCTCCCACGTCGCCTGCTCGCGGCCGGCGCGCGACGGATGGAAGAACTGCCGGTGCATCCGCTCGGCCTGGTCGAGCAATCCCCAGGCGTGGGACCACATCCAATCAGTCGGGTCATTCCTGCGCGGCATGCGTTCCGATCCACTGGACGAGCTGCGACGTGGGGAGCGCACCCGACTGACGCGCGAGCTCGCGACCTTTGCGAAACGCGATCAGCGTCGGGATGCTGCGAATGGCGTGATGCGCGGCGACCTCGGGCGCGGCGTCGGTGTCGACCTTCGCCAGCTGCACGCCGGGGCCGACGCGTCCCGCCGCCTCTTCGTAGGCGGGCGCCATCATCCGGCAGGGCCCGCACCATTCGGCCCAGAAGTCGACGACGACCGGGTAGTCGCTGGTGGCGACGTGCCGCTCGAAGCGTTCCTGCGTGAGCGCGAACGGATGCGCCGGGAAGAGCACCGCATGGCATTGCCCGCACGTGGGTTCTTCAGCGAGGCGCGACGAATCGACGCGGTTGGCGGCGCCGCACTGCGGGCAGACGGCGATTCTGGATTCCTGGCTCGGCGAGGCGCTCATCGATCGGCCCTGGGGTGGCGCGTGGCGCGCGCAACGGACATGCTCCCCATGATGGGGTGCTGCAGCCGCCGATTCAAGCGGCGGACGTGCGTTCGAGCCGGAAGCCGGTGGGCGAGAGCGGGTTCCGGCCTAGGCCGCGCACTCGAGCGCGCGGCCGACCTGCTCGTCGCCATCGACGGTTTCGAGACGCACCGCGAAGCCCCAGAGCCTGTGCAGATGCGCGACGACTTCCTCGGCGGCGTCCGAGAGCGGCCGACCGCGGCGCCGCGCGAAGCGCAGCGTCAGCGAGCGGTCGCCGTCACGGTCGTAGCGGAGGACTTGCACGTCGGGAACTCGGTTCTCGATCGCATACTGCGCGGCGAGCAGCCGGCGCAGGCGCCGATAGCCGTGCTCGTCGTGGATGCTGTCGACGACGAGCGCGTCGTCCTCGACGCGGTCGGCCACCGCGAACAGGTGGAACTCGCGCATCAGCCGCGGCGACAGATACTGCGCGATGAACGACTCGTCCTTGAAGTTGCGCATCGCGAAATCGAGTGAACGCCGCCAGTCGGTGCCGGCGAGATCGGGGAACCACGCGCGGTCCTCGGCGTCGGGTCGCTCGCAGATGCGCCGGATGTCCGAGAACAGGGCAAAGCCGAGCGCATACGGATTGATCCCACCGTAGCCGCGCGAGTCGAACGCCGGCTGCGCGATCACGTTGGTGTGGCTCTTCAGGAACTCGATCATGAAGGCGTCGTCGACGAGGCCTTTCATGTGCAGGCGGTTCAGGATCGTGTAGTGCCAGAACGTCGCCCAGCCCTCGTTCATCACCTTGGTCTGGCCCTGCGGGTGGAAGTACTGGGCAAGCTTGCGCACGATGCGCACGAGCTCGCGCTGCCACGGCTCGAGCTTCGGCGAATGCTTCTCGACGAAATAGAGGATGTTCTCCTCGGGCTCGGGCGGGAACACCTCGCGCTTCGCCTTCGACGCCGCCGCCGCCGGCGTGCCGGGCAACGTCCGCCACAGGTCGTTGAACTGGCGCTCGCGGTTCTCCTCGCGCGCCTTGAGCCGGGCGGTCTCGGCCCTCAGCGTCGGCGCCGCCGGCCGCCGGTAGCGATCGACCCCGTGCGCCATCAGCGCGTGGCAGGCGTCGAGCACCTCTTCCACCGCCGCGGCACCGTAGCGCTCCTCGCAATCCATCACGTAATGCCGGGCGAACACCAGGTAGTCGACGATCGCGTCCGCCGAGGTCCACTGCCGGAACAGATGGTTGCCCTTGAAGAACGAATTGTGCCCGTAGCAGGCGTGCGCGATGACGAGCGCCTGCATCGCCATCGTGTTCTCTTCCATAAGATACGCGATGCACGGGTCCGAGTTGATCACGATCTCGTACGCGAGGCCCTGCATCCCGTGCTGGTAGGCCTGCTCGTTCCTGATGAACTCCTTGCCGTACGACCAGTGCGGGTAGCCGACCGGCAGACCCGACGACGCGTAGGCGTCGAGCATCTGCTCCGACGTGATGATCTCGATCTGGTTCGGATAGGTGTCGAGGCCGAACTCGTCCGCGACGCCGGCGATCGCCGTGTCGTAGCGCTCGATCAGCTCGAAATCCCAGTCGGCGCCGTGCGAGAGGGCGGTCATTGCGTGTCCTTGCGGAAGAGTTCGCGGAACACGGGGTAGATCTCGTCGCGGCGGGTCGCCCGGCGCATCGCGAGATTGCCGGACTCGGTCGCCACCCGCGCGTACTCGGCCCACAGCGTCGACGAGCGGCCCGAATCGGACTCGGCCGCCAGCTCGAGATACGTGTAATAGCGCGCCGCGGGGAGCAAGCGGTCGCGCAGGAAGCGCGCGCTGCGCGCCGGATCGGCCCCGAAAGCGTCACCGTCCGATGCCTGCGCGACGTAGACGTTCCAGCCGCGCGCGTAGCGCTCGCCGCGGATCTTCTCGGCGAGGTCGAGCGCCGAGTAGACGACGGTGCCACCCGAGCGGGTGTCGTGGAAGAACGTGTCCTCGTCGACTTCCTCGGCATCCTCGGTATGGCGGATGAACACGAGGTCAACCTCGCCGTATTTGCGCGTAAGGAAGAGGTAGAGGAGCGTGAAGAAGCGCTTGGCGAGATCCTTCTTGTCCTCGTCCATCGACGCCGACACGTCCATCAGGCAGAACATCACCGCGCGCGCGACCGGCTCCGGGCGCATCACGCGGTTGCGGTAGCGCAGGTCGGGCTCGTCGATGAACGGCACCCGCTCGAGCTTGCGCTCGATGCGCTGCAGCTCGGCGTAGGCATGCGCCGCATGCGCCGAACGGCCGGCTGCCGCGGCGGCGCCGAACGCGCGCTCGAGCTCCTCCGCCTCGCGGCGGAGGCTTCCATCGATCGCGATCCTGCGCGCGAGCGACTGCGTCAGCGTGCGCACGATCGCGAGATTCGCCGGCACGCCGGTCCGGGCGTAGCCGGCGCGCACGCTCGTCCGGTGCTCGGTACGCCCAAGCTCGGTGCGGGCAAGCCGCGGCAGCTCGAGGTCGTCGAAGAAGATTTGCATGAACTCCTCGCGCGACAGCGCGAACACGAAGGCGTCCTCGCTGTCCCCGTCCCCGGCATCGCCGCCGCCAGCGCCGGACCCGCCGCCCTGCGGCCGCGGAATGCGGTCGCCGGTGACGTACTCGCGGTTGCCCGGAAGCACGAATTCGCGGTCGCCCCCGTGGCCGAAGCCGAACGAGGGCTCGGCGATGTCCTTTCTCGGCACGTGCACGTCGCCGCCCTGCTCGATATCGGCGAGCCTGCGCTCGCCGACGAGCTTCCTCACGGCACTCTGGACGTGGGCCTTGTAGCGGCGCAGGAAGCGCTCGCGGTTGACCGCGCTCCTGCCGCGGCTGCTCGAGCGTCTGTCGATCAGATGGACCATGTTCGACCTCGTGTCCGGACCGGAGCCACCGCTACGACGACTTGTGCACGCGCAGATACCACTCGGCGAGCAGGCGGACCTGCTTCTCGGTGTAGCCCTTCGCGACCATCCGCGCGACGAAGTTCTGGTGCTTCTGCTTGTCCTCGGCCGACGCCTTGGCGTTGAACGAGATCACCGGCAGCAGATCCTCGGTGTTCGAGAACATCTTCTTCTCGATCACCTCGCGCAGCTTCTCGTAACTGCTCCAGGCGGGGTTGCGGCCAGCGTTGTGGGCGCGTGCGCGCAGCACGAAGTTGACGATCTCGTTGCGGAAGTCCTTCGGATTCGCGATTCCGGCCGGCTTCTCGATCTTCTCGAGCTCGGTGTTGAGTGCCGCGCGGTCGAAGCTCTCGCCGGTCTCCGGATCGCGGTAGTCCTCTTCCTGGATCCAGCAATCGGCGTAGGTCACGTAGCGATCGAAGATGTTCTGGCCGTACTCGGAGTACGACTCGAGGTAGGCGGTCTGGATCTCCTTGCCGATGAACTCGGAGTAGCGCGGCGCCAGGTAGCCCTTGATGTGCTCGACGTAGTGTCGGCGCGACTCCTCGGCGAGATCCTCGCGGGCGAGCCTCTGCTCGAGTACATACATCAGATGCACGGGGTTGGCGGCAATCTCGGTCTGATCGTAGTTGAACACCGCCGACAGGATCTTGTAGGCGAAGCGCGTCGACATTCCGGTCATCCCCTCGTCGGGTCCGGCGTAATCCCGATACTCCTGCAGGGTCTTGGCCTTCGGGTCGACGTCTTTCAGCGTTTCTCCGTCGTACACGCGCATCTTCGAGTAGATGCTCGAGTTGTCAGGGTCCTTGAGCCGGGTCAGCACCGAGAACTGCGCCATCATTTCGAGCGTCCCCGGAGCCCGGGGTGCCCCGGCGAGCGACGAGTGATCGATCAGCTTCTCGTAGATCTTCACTTCCTCGGACACGCGAAGGCAGTAGGGAACCTTGACGATGAAGATCCGGTCGAGGAAGGCCTCGTTGTTCTTGTTGTTGCGGAAGCTGTGCCACTCGGACTCGTTCGAGTGCGCGACGATGATCCCGTTGAACGGTATCGCCGAGAAGCCCTCGGTACCCTTGAAATTGCCCTCCTGCGTCGCAGTAAGCAGCGGGTGCAGCATCTTGATCGGCGCCTTGAACATCTCGACGAATTCGAGCAATCCCTGGTTGGCGAGGCAGAGCCCGCCGGAGTAGCTGTAGGCGTCCGGATCGTTCTGCGACAGGCTCTCGAGCTTGCGGATGTCGACCTTGCCGACCAGGGACGAGATGTCCTGGTTGTTCTCGTCGCCCGGCTCGGTCTTGGTGATCGCGACCTGGCGCAGCACCGAGGGGTTGATCCGGACGACGCGAAAGCGCGAGATGTCGCCGCCCGACTCGGCGAGCCGCTTGATCGCCCACGGCGACATGATGCCGGTCAGGTAGCGCTGCGGAATGCCGAATTCGGCCTCGAGCTTCGCCCCGAAGCGCTCGGGGGAGAACAGCCCGAGCGGCGACTCGTTGACCGGGGAACCCTTGAGTGCGTAGATCGGAAGCTTCTCCATCACCGCCTTCAACCGCTCGGCGATCGACGACTTGCCCCCGCCAACCGGCCCCAGCAAATAGAGGATCTGCTTCTTCTCCTCGAGACCCTGCGCCGCGTGGCGGAAGAACGCGACGATCTGCTCGATCACCTCCTCCATTCCGTAGAACTCGCGGAAGGCCGGGTAACGGCGGATCACGCGGTTGCCGAAGATGCGTCCCAGCGTCGAATCATTGCGGGTATCGACGAGATCGGGATCGCCAATCGCCTTGATCATCCGCTCGGCCGCCGTGGCGTAGGCACCCGGATCGCGTTTGCACAGCGCGAGGTACTCCTCGAGACTCATCTCCTCCTCGTGCGTTGCGGAGTAGGTCGAGCGAAACTCTTCCAACAATGGCGTCATGGTCATGTCCCGGTGGGTCGGGTGCGCAAAGGACGCGGGCCGGGGGAGCACCCGCCCTGCCTTCGGCATACCTTCTTGCTTTTGTGGAAATTCAATCGGCAGGACGCCGATCCACCCAGCACCGACCTGACGTGGTGCTGGCGGAGGATCCCGGCGCCATCGTGCGACCGCATATCGAAGAAACGGTTCGCGAAGCTGCCTTCATTCAGGAGTGTCGACGCGACTGCTGCATTTCGCGTGCCAATCGCCGGACCGGCAGTGCACGCTTCGTGCCAATGAGCGCGGCGACGTGGAAGACCTGAATCGACGACTCGATCCCGCCGACAGGGCGTGCGCGACGGCGGTGCAAACCGCCTTCCCAAACGGGTCGATGCGTCGCTGCGCGGCGACGCCGCGGCGGCGAACGCAGCGCACTCGATGCAAATCGGTGCGCCGACTCCCGTGCAGCGCGGCACGCGAGGCGATTCGATGAACAGCACGGTGTCTCCGGTCGCCGCGAATCGGCGCCAGATCGTCAGCACTCTTGGTGTCGGTCTGCTGACGACGCGCGCGATGGAATCGGCAGACGACAGGACACGGTGCGTCGCGAGTGACGTTGTACGTCGCTCATGAATCCTTGCGCTGCACATGGCCTCTGTCCGAAGCGGATCGATCGCTGATCGCTTTTCATGCCTAGATTAACGTGCGGCCGAACGCGTACGATGACTTCGGGCGACGCCGCGCGCCGTGCTAAAGTCACTTCGCGCGCACCATGGCGCGCGCTTCGCCACGAGGAGTCCAAGGTGCCCGGCCTGCTTCCCGATATCGATCCCGACGGACTGCTCGAGTACTCGGTGGTCTTCTCGGACCGCGCGCTCAACCACATGTCGGTGCGCTTCCAGGCCGTCATGCGCGACATCGCTTCGACGCTCGAGCGGGTCTACCATGCGCGCTCGGCGATCGTCATACCCGGAAGCGGCACGTTCGGGATGGAGGCCGTCGCACGCCAGTTTGCGACCGGGCGCCGCTGTCTCGTGCTGCGCAACGGCTGGTTCAGCTATCGCTGGAGCCAGATCTTCGAGATGGGAAAAATCCCGGCGTCGCTTTCGGTCGTCAAGGCGCGCCCGGTGCGGCAGGGTCCGCGGGCGCCATTCGCTCCGGCGCCAATCGACGAGGTCACGGCGACGATTGCGCGCGAGCGCCCGGAGCTCGTGTTCGCCCCGCACGTCGAGACGGCATCGGGAATCATCCTTCCCGATCCCTACCTCGACGCGGTCGCGGCGGCCACCCACGCGGCAGGCGGAATGTTCGTGCTCGATTGCATTGCGTCCGGTGCGATCTGGGTCGACATGGCCGCACGCGGCGTCGACATCCTGATCAGCGCTCCGCAGAAGGGCTGGAGCAGCCCGGCTTCGTGCGGGCTGGTGATGCTGGGCGAGCGCGCACGCGAAGCAATCGATGCGACGCAGAGCACGAGCTTCGCCTGCGACCTGAAGAAGTGGCTCGGCATCATGGAAGCCTACGAGGGGGGCGCGCACGCGTACTACGCAACCCTTCCCACCGATTCGCTCGCGCGACTCCGCGACACGATGCGCGAAACCGAGCGCTTCGGCTTCGCGCGAGCGCACGAGGCGCAGCAGAGACTCGGCGACCGCGTGCGCGAGGCGCTTGCCGCGCGGGGATTCGCGAGCGTCGCGGCAGAGGGTTTCGGCGCACCGGGGGTCGTCGTCAGCTACACCGACGATCCCGAACTCCAATCAGGCAGGCGGTTCGCCACGCTCGGCCTGCAGACTGCCGCGGGCGTTCCGCTGCAATGCAACGAGCCCGCCGATTTCCGCACGTTCCGCGTAGGCTTGTTCGGCCTCGACAAGCTCGCCGATGTCGAACGCACCGTGCGAACGCTGGACGACGCGCTCACGCGCGCGCTCGCTAGGCCGCGGGTGCCAGCATCAGCCGATTGATCCGCTTCACGAAGGCGGCCGGATCGTCGAGCCGGCCACCTTCGGCGAGAAGTGCCTGGTCGAACAGCACGCTCGCCCACGCGTCGAAGTTCTCGTCGTCGGCAGCAAGCCGCGCGACCAGCGGATGTGACGGGTTGATCTCGAGGATCGGCTGCCACTGCGGTCCCGGCTGACCGGCCGCCTTGAGAATCCGCGCGAGGTTCGCGCTCGGGTCGTGCTCGTCCGCGACGAGACACGCGGGCGACTCGGTCAGCCGCCTTGTCACCCGGACGTCCTTCACGCGCTCGCCGAGGCTCGCCTTCAGCCGCGAGACGATGGGCTTCAGTTCCTCCGCCGCCCCGGCCGCATCGTCGTTCTTCTGCGCGGCGTCTCCGCCGATCTCGGCCGGGTCGAGCCCGCCTCTCGCGACCGACACGAGCGGCTTGCCTTCGAACTCGGTCAGGTGCCCGACGACCCACTCGTCGACGCGGTCGGCGAGCAGCAGCACCTCGATGCCCTTCTCGCGGAAGATTTCGAGGTGCGGGCTGTTGCGCGCGGCAGTGTGCGAATCGGCGGTCACGTAGTAGATGCTGCGCTGCGCCGGCTTCATCCGCGCGACGTAGTCGGCGAGCGATACCGTCTCGGCATCGCCGTCGCCGCCGGTGGACGCGAAGCGCAGCAGCGCGGCGATGCGTTCGCGGTTCGCACCGTCCTCGCCGATGCCTTCCTTCAGCACGCGCCCGAACTCGCGCCAGAACGCCGCATACTTCTCCTTCTCCTCCGACGCGAGGTGCGCGAGGAGTTCGAGCAGCTTTCTCGTGGTGCCGGCGCGGATCGCCTCGATGTCCTTCGATTCCTGCAGGATCTCGCGCGAGACGTTGAGCGGCAGATCACCCGAGTCGACGATCCCGCGCACGAAGCGCAGGTACGACGGCAGCAGCTGCTCGGCGTCGTCCATGATGAACACGCGCCTGACGTACAGCTTGACGCCGCGGCGGGCATCGCGATCCCACAGATCGAAAGGCGCATGCGCGGGGAGGAAGAGGAGCAGCGTGTACTCCTGCCGCCCCTCGACGCGCGCGTGCGTCCAGCCGAGCGGGTCGTCGAAATCGTGCCCGACGTGCTTGTAGAACTCGCGGTACTCGTCGTCGGTGATCTCGGTTTTCGGCCGCGCCCACAGCGCCGAAGCGCGGTTGACCTGCTCGTCCTCGGCGAGCGCGATCTCGTGACCGTCCTTCCAGTCGAGCTTCTTCATCAGGATCGGCTGGACGATGTGGTCCGAGTAGCGGCGGACGATCGCGCGCAGGCGCGAGCCCGACGCGAGCTCGGCGTGCTCGTCACGCAGGTGCAGCGTCACCGCGGTGCCGCGCGCGGCGCGTTCGATTGTCTCGACCTCGAACTCGCCGGCACCGTCCGAGGTCCAGCGCACACCCTGCGCGATCGACTCGCCGGCCCGCCGCGTCTGGACCGTCACGCGGTCGGCGACGATGAACGACGAGTAGAAGCCGACGCCGAACTGTCCGATCAGCGTCGCGTCCTTGCGCTGATCGCCGGAGAGGCGCGCGAAGAACTCGCGCGTTCCGGACTTCGCGATCGTGCCGAGATTCGCGATCACCTCGTCGCGGCTCATGCCGATACCGTCGTCGGTGACGGTCACCGTGCGCGCGGCCGGGTCGCAGTCGACGCGGATCGCGAGGTCGGGAGCGTCCTCGAACAGCCCGGGGTTGTGCAGCGCCTCGAAGCGCAGCTTGTCGCAGGCGTCCGACGCGTTCGAGACGAGCTCGCGCAGGAAGATCTCGCGGTTCGAGTAGAGCGAATGGATCATCAGGTCGAGGAGTTGCTTCACCTCGGCCTGGAAGCCGAGCCGCTCGCGGCTCGGGTCCTGCGTTTGCGATTCGTTCACGGCGTAACTCAGTCGACGGTAGCCACCTGCGGCGGCGGACGCCGGGAATTCTAACTGCGGCGGCTAGGCACCGCCCTTCAGGTCGGGAAAATCCTCTTCGAAGTACTCGAGGTCGACGCGGTCGCCGCGCCCGCGGCGGGCCTCCTCCTCATGGCGCAGCTCGACGCGACGGATCTTCCCGGAGAGGGTTTTCGGAAGCTCGGAGACGAACTGGAGCCTGCGCACGCGCTTGTACGGCGCGAGCTGCCGGCGCGCGAAGGCGAAGATATCCCGGGCGAGCTCGCGGCCGGGCGTGCTCGTCGCAGTAACGGTGACGAACGCCTTGGGCACCGCGTGGCGCAGCGGATCGGGGCTCGGCACGACCGCGACCTCGGTGACCGCCTCATGCTCGAGGAGCGCGCTCTCGAGCTCGAACGGGCTGATCCGGTAATCGGAAGCCTTGAACACGTCGTCTGCTCGTCCGACGAACGTGACATAGCCTTCGGCATCGCGAGTCGCCGTGTCGCCGGTGTGATAGCGGCCGTTGCGCATCGCGCGTGAGGTTGCCTCGGCGCTGTCCTCGTATCCCGCCATCAGTCCGGTCGGTCGCGGATCGAGTTCGAGGCACACTTCGCCCTCGTCGGATGGCCCCCCGTCGACATCGAGGAGCACGACGCGAAAGCCCGGCATCGCGCGACCCATCGATCCCGGCTTCAGAGGCTGACCTGGAGGGTTGCCGAGGAGCGCCGTCGTCTCGGTCTGCCCGTAGCCGTCACGGATCGTGATGCCCCACGCGGCGCGCACCTGCTCGATCACTTCGGGGTTGAGCGGCTCGCCGGCGCTCGCAAGCTCGCGAAGAGCGAGCTTGCCGCGGTGCGCCGCGAGATCCTCCTGGATCAGCAGGCGCCAGACGGTGGGCGGTGCGCACAGCGTCGTCACACCGCAGCGCGCGACCGTCGCGAGCAGCCCCTTCGCGTCGAAGCGTGCCGAGTTGTAGATGAACACGCAGGCGCCGGCGTTCCACGGCGCGAACACGCAGCTCCACGAGTGCTTCGCCCAGCCTGGCGACGAGATGTTGAGGTGGATATCGCCGGTCTCGAGACCGAGCCAGTACATCGTCGTCAGGTGCCCGACCGGATAGCTCTGATGCGTGTGCAGGACGAGCTTCGGCTTCGACGTCGTTCCCGACGTGAAATACAGCAGCAAGGGATCGGTCGCCTGCGTCGGGCGGTCGGGGGTGAATGCGGCAGGAAACCCGTCGGCGGCGCGATGGCTGATCCAACCCGATTGCGCAGCACCCGAACAGATCCGCGTGTACGAGCCTTCGACGCCGTCGAACTTGGCAATGTGCGCGTTCGACGCGACGACATGCCGAACGCGTCCGCGGTCGATGCGATCGCGCAGGTCGTCTGTGGTGAGCAGTGCGGTCGCGGGGATCACCACCGCACCCAGCTTCATCGCGGCGAGCATCGTCTCCCACAGCGCAGGCTCGTTGCCGAGCATCAGCAGGATGCGGTCGCCGCGCGCGACGCCGAGACTCCGCAAGTGGTTCGCGACCTGCCCCGAGCGCGCGGCGATCTCGCGAAACGTCTGCCGGTGCTCGCTGCCGTCCTCGCCGACGATCCACAGTGCCGGTCGGTCGTTGCCCTGCGCCATCACATCGAAGTGATCGAGCGCCCAGTTGAAGGTCGCGAGGTCTGGCCAGCGAAACTCGCTTGCGGCCCTGGCGTAGTCGCTGCGGTGCGCGAGCAGGAAGTCGCGCGCACCAATGAAGAGATCGTGCGGTGTGCTCATGCTGAAGCCTCGACTGGTCGTTCGCGCCGCCGCGATCCGCCGTTGCGGCGTCGGCGGCAGGCGACTCGTTCGAGGCCGAGCTTACTTCCGGTGCGCGGCGCTGTCACGCGCATGCAGCGATCATCGAGCGATCAAGGCGACAGCGTTCGATCGCGGGACGCGCCGCGCGTGCGGCGCGTCCCGCCGGTTCCCTGCCAACAGCGGTCAGCTGCAGGCCTTGCCGTGCGACGCGTGCGCGCCCTTGGCCTTCGCCTCGGCTTCGGTCATGTACTCGCCTTCCTTGGTCTTGCCGTACCACTCGTCACCGCTGCAATGGTAGACGTGCGACGCGGTGTTGACCCACACCTTGCCGGCGCCACCGCCAGGAGCGGCTTCCGCGCGCATGCCCTTCGGCGTCTTGTGCGACGACGCCATGCTCGAGGTCTGCGCCGGCGCAGTCGCCGCGGCGCCCGCGGCGCCACCCGCTGCAGCCGCCTCGGAAGCCTTCTCCTTCTTCGATTCCTTCTTCGACTCCTTCGTCGCCTTCTCCTCGGACGCCTTTTCCTTCGACTTCGCTTCCGAGGCGTACCATTCCTTGACCCCACCGTGACCCTTGCAGGCGCCGCGCTTGGTCGCCTGCGACGTATAGGACCCGTCCTTGCACGCACCGGTCGAACCCGCGGGCGCCTGGGCGAATGCCAGCGATGAAACCGCGAGGCCCGCGGCGAGCACGATCGGGAGCGTCAATAGACCTGTTCTCATGTAAGACCTCCGAATGAGCGGATATTGCAATGGTTACAACCCCGACAACCGTCGGGCTGCCGGGCAACCCTGAGCCCATGCCTCCCGAGCGTTTCGGCAGCGGACGCTCGGTGCTGCGCGTCGAGGACGACGCTCTGCTTCGCGGCGAGGGCCGGTTCGCGGACAACGTTCGGGCACCCGATCAGGTTTACGCGGCCTTCCTGCGCTCGCCGCATCCGCACGCCCGGATCCTGCGCATCGACGTCGAGCCGGCGCGCCGCCTCCCCGGCGTCCTGCGGATCCTGACCGGAAGCGACCTCGTCGCAGCCGGAGTCCGGCCTCTTCCCGCGTCGACAGACTTCCGGCGAGCGTCGGGTGCGCCGACAGCGAGCCCCCCGCACCATATCCTCGCAGTCGGCACCGTCCGCTACGTCGGCGAGGCGGTCGCGGCGGTGGTCGCCACGTCGGCGACCTTCGCGCGCGACGCCGTCGAGGCGCTCGGCGTCGACTACGAGCCGCTTCCGGCGGTCGTCCACGTGGAGGACGCGCTTCGACCGGGAGCGCCGCAGGTCGTCGCCGACGCTCCGGACAACGTCGCCTGCGAAACGCGTCACGGCGATCCCGCTGCCGTCGACGCCGCCTTCCGAAGCGCCGCGACGACCGTCGCGCTCGATCTCGTCAACCCGCGTGTCGCACCGTCTCCGATCGAACCGCGCTCGACCCTCGCCGAATTCGACGCGGCGACCGCGCGCCTCACGCTGCGCGTCGCCTGCCAGACGCCGACCGGCCTTCGCGACGAATTGTGCGAGGCGGTGCTTGGCATCCCGAAAGCGTCGGTGCGCGTCGTCGTCGGGGACGTCGGCGGCGGCTTCGGCATGAAGGCGGGATTGTTTCCCGAGGATGCCGTCGTCGCGTTCGCCGCGCGCGAGCTCCGCCTGCCGGTGCGCTACACGGCGACGCGAATCGACGAGTTCCTGTCCGCGACGCACGGCCGCGCGCTCGTGAGCCACGCCGAGCTCGCGCTCGACGCGGCGGGTCGAATCACTGCGCTTCGCGTGCGCTCGCTCGCCGACGTCGGCGCCTACGCGACGCCGGTCGGCGTGATCATCCAGTTGATGATCGGGCCGTGGGTCGCGACCAGCGTCTACGACATTCCTGCGATCGACCTCGGCATCAAGGCCGTCCTGACGCACACGCTGCCGGTCGCAGCCTACCGCGGCGCCGGCCGGCCGGAAGCGATCTACGTCATCGAGCGGCTGATCGACGCGGCCTCGCGCGCGACCGGAATCGATCCGGTCGAGCTGCGCCGGCGCAACATGATCGATCCCGCGCGGATGCCGTATACGAACGCGATGGGGAAGACATACGACAGCGGCCGCTTCGCGCAGGTGATGGACCTCGCGCTCGAGCGGTCGGGTCGTGCCGATTTCGACCTGCGTGCCGAGCGCTCGCGCCAGCGCGGCCGCTGGCGTGGACGTGGCATCGCGACGTTTCTCGAATGGACCGGCGCCGAGGTATTCGAGGAGGTCGTCGACGTCGCGATCGGCGCCGCTGGAACGATCGACATCTGGACGGCTGCGCAACCGATGGGCCAGAGTCTCGCCACGACGTTCCTGCAGCTCGCCGTCGACGTGTTCGGCGTGGCGCCCGAGCACGTCCGACTGCGCTTCGGCGACACCGATCGTGCGCAGGGATTCGGAAGCGCCGGATCGCGCTCGCTGTTCGTCGTCGGCTCGGCGGTCAGGGTAGCCGCGGGGCGAGCGCTCGACCGGAGCCGCGAACTCGCTGCGGCGGCGCTCGAGGGGGCACCCGCGGACATCGTCTACCGGGAAGGCGTGTTCACGATCGCCGGTACCGACCGGCGCGTCGGCCTTTTCGAACTCGCTGCACGGCAGCCGGACGCGGCGATCGCGATCCGCTCGACGAGTGCCGTCGCTGCGGCGAGCTGGCCGAACGGCTGCCACGTCTGCGAAGTCGAAGTCGATCCCGACACCGGTGCCGTCGAAGTGGTCGGCTACTGGTCGGTCAACGACGTCGGCCGCGTCGTCAATCCAATGATCGTCACCGGGCAGCTCGAAGGTGGCGCGACGCAAGGCATCGGGCAGGCTCTGTTCGAGCGCTTCGTGTACGATCGCGGCTCCGGGCAGGCCCTGACGGCGACGTTCATGGACTACGCCCTGCCGCGAGCCGCAGACGTCTGCGCCTTCGACATGACGATGGACGAGTCGACCCCCTGCCTCACCAACCCGCTCGGCGTCAAAGGCGTCGGCGAGCTGGGAACGATCGGAGCGACACCTTGCGTCGTCAACGCCGTCGTCGATGCGCTCGCGCGCCATGGACGCGAGCGACAGGCGCTGGCACTCCAGATGCCCCTCACCCCCGAAACCGTGTGGCGCGCGATCGCCGGCGAGCCCGCTGCCGACAGGAATCCGAATTGAAATCGACACTCGCCATCGCAATGATCGTCGTCGCCTCGCTCGTCGCCGGGTGCGGCGGCGGAGGCAGTTCGGCGCCGACGCCGACCGGAGTCACCGTCGATCCGGGCGACACCAGCGCGACCGTGAACTGGAAGAACGACGCCAGCGTCGAGTACTGGGTATGGGTCGCGCAGAGTTCGAACGTCAGCACCGACGACTGCGCGACGATGACGGGCTGCGTGATCTTCACCAACGTCAGGCCCCCCTTCATCGTTACCGGCCTTGTCAACGGCAAGACCTACTCGGTGACGGTCAACGGCCGCCACAACGACGGACCGGGAGGGCCCGGATCGCCGACCCTCGTGTTCGTCCCGCGCCTCGCCGGCGCGACCTGGACGGTCGGCGCTCCGCTCACCGGAAGCAATCTGCTCGGCGTCGGCTACGCGTCGTCGCTGTCGACCGGCCTTGCCAGCCTTGCGACGGTCGGCGCCGCGGGAACGATCTTCACGACCGGCAACGTCACGGCCTGGGCTGCGGCGACGTCGGGAACGACGGCCAATCTCAACGCGGTGCAGCACCGCGACAACCTGCTCGTAGCGATCGGCGACGGCGGCGCGATCGTGACCAGCCCCGACGGGGTAACGTGGACTCCGCGCAGTTCGGGGACGACCAATGCGCTCTATTCGCTCGACGGCAGCGGCTCCGGACAGGTGGTGGCGGTCGGTGCGCAAGGGACGCTCCTCGTGACCAGCGACAGCACCAGCTGGTCGGCCCACGACTCGCATACGACGGCGAACCTGTACAGCGTCGCGTTCGGCGACGGCCGCTACGTCGCGGTCGGCGCGAACGGGACCCTCGTCACCAGCAGCGACGGCGATACCTGGACACTGCAGAAGCCGCCGACTTCTGCCGACCTCAAGGGCGTCTTTTTCGGCACGCGCAACGCGACGTCGAACGTGACCGCCATCTCGACCTTCGTTGCTGTCGGGCGCGGCGGGACGATCCTGACGAGCTCCGACGGACTCACCTGGACGGCCCGCGCATCGGGAGTCACCGCCGACCTCGAATCGGTGACCTTCGGCACGCAGTTTGTCGCCGTCGGGCAGGGCGGGACCATCGTCACGAGCAGCGACGGCGGCGTCACCTGGACGCATGCCGACTCGGGCACCACCGCGAACCTGAACTCGGTCACCTTCACGTTGCTTACTCCGAAGGTGATCGGCGTCGGCTACGTCGCGGTCGGCGATGGCGGCACCAACCTGACGGCGTTCTGACGCGCGCTTCGGCCCTGGTGCGCAGGTCGTCCGCACGAACCTGAACCCGGGTCGCCGCCGCTGGCGCGAGTTACGGGAGGACTGGCGGCGCGCGGTCGCGGCGCGCTTCGTCGGCGACCGCGCCTGGCTGTCGGAGCTCTATCGGCGCCGCTTCGGCAGCCCCCCCGATCTCGATCGACCCAGGACCTTCAACGAAAAGATCCTCGTCAAGATCCTCACCGATCGGCGACCGTACCTCACGCTCTTCGCCGACAAGCTCCGCGCCCGTTCGTGGGTGCGCCGCGCCGCGCCGGGGCTCGCCTTCCCGCGCCTGTACTGGTGGTCCGAGCGTGCCGACGAGCTGCCGTTCGACGCGCTGCCGCCGTCGTTCGTGCTGAAGGCGAACCATGGCAGCGGCTTCAACCTGCTGGTCCCGGACAAGCGCGCAGTGTCGCGCGACGCGCTGGCGACACTCGGGCGGCGCTGGCTGCGTACGGATTTCACCCGCGTCGGGCGCGAATGGGCGTACCGGAACGTCCGTCGCGCGATCTTTGCCGAGGAGCTCCTCTCCGGTGGAAAGGCGGGGCCGCCGCCCGACTTCAAGCTCTTCATGTTCGCCGGCAAGCTCCGCCTGATCCAGGTCGACGAGGGGCGCGGCAAGCGGCACACGCAGGCGCTCTACGACGAGCGCTGGCGCTTCTTCGAGGGAACGCTCGCCGCAGAGCAGGGGCGCCCGGGTCCGCCCCCCGCGTCGCTCGGCGTAATGATCGAGGCCGCCGAGGCGGTTTCGGCCGGTGTCGACTTTCTGCGCGTCGATTTCTACGACATCGACGGCCGCGCCTTTTTCGGCGAGCTCACCAATTACCCCAACAAGGGGGTGTCGCGATTCCGGCCGGCTGCCCTCGATGCGTTGTTCGGCGAATACCTCGAGCTCGATGATTCCTCGAAACCCGGTCCGACCGTCGACTATGCGGCCCGGATCGACGAAAATAGCGTGATTCCACCGGCGAGCACACGATGAAGCGCGACGACCCCAGGCAATTCGAAGCGAGCCACGCCCTCTCCCCGCAATCGATCTCGACCGAGGTGCTGCTCGAGAAGTACGCCAAGGGCGACGAACGCAGCATCGAGGACGTGCGCAGGCGCGTCGCGCGGGCGCTCGCCGCCGTCGAGGCTCCGGTCGCGCGCGCGAGCTGGGAGGACGCATTCCACCGCGCGCAGCAACGAGGTGTCGTCCTCGGCGGGCGCATCGCGTCGGCGGCCGGAACCGACCTCGAGGCGACGCTCATCAACTGCTTCGTCCAGCCGGTCGGCGACAGCATCTCCGGCAACGCAACCGAGATCGGCATCTACGTCGCGCTGCAGGAAGCAGCCGAAACGATGCGCCGCGGCGGCGGCGTCGGCTACGACTTCTCGCGCATCCGCCCGCACGGCGCCCACGTGCGCGGCACCAACAGCCGCGCGAGCGGACCGCTCTCCTACATGCGCGTGTTCGACCGGAGCTGCGAGACCGTCGAATCGGCGGGATCGCGCCGCGGCGCGCAGATGGGGATGCTGCGCTGCGACCACCCTGACATCGAGGCATTCATCCACGCGAAGGACGGCGGCGATCTGACCAATTTCAACATTTCGGTCGCGGTCACCGACGCGTTCGTAAACGCAGTGCGCGCCGACGGCAAGTGGGATCTCGTCCACAAGGCGGCACCTGCGCCCGACGCGATCCGTGCCGGCGCGCACCAGCGCCCCGACGGTCTCTGGGTCTACCGCAGCGTGCGCGCGCGCGACCTGTGGGATCAGATCATGCGTTCGACGTACGACCACGCCGAGCCGGGCGTGGTCTTCATCGACACGATCAACCGCGATGACAATCTATCGTATTGCGAGACGATCGAGGCGACCAATCCCTGTGGCGAGCAGCCGCTCCCCGCCTACGGCTGCTGCGACCTCGGCAGCCTCGACCTCACGCGCTTCGTCGACAGGCCATTCACCTCCGATGCCCGGTTCGAATTCGAGAAGTTCGCAGAAACGGCCGCGGTCGCAGTCCGCATGCTCGACAACGTGCTCGATGTGACCGCATGGCCACTGCCGCAGCAGAGGAAGGAAGCGATGGACAAGCGCCGCATCGGCCTCGGCTTCACCGGCCTCGGCGACGCGCTGATCGAGCTTGGACTGCGCTACGACAGCGACGACGGGCGCGCGATGGCCGCGCGGATCGCCGAGACGATGCGGGACGCCGCGTACGAGGCATCGGTGTCGATCGCCGGCGAGAAGGGAGCGTTCCCGAAGTTCGACGCCGACGCCTACCTCGCCGCACCGCGCTTCGCATCACGCCTGTCCGAGCCGATCCGCGACGCCATCCGGACCCAGGGCATCCGCAACAGTCACCTGCTGTCGATCGCGCCGACCGGGACGATCTCGCTCGCGTTCGCCGACAATGCGTCGAACGGCATCGAGCCAGCGTTCAGCTGGGTCTATACGCGCAGGAAGCGCATGCCCGACGACACGATGAAGGAGTTCACCGTCGAGGATCACGCACTGCGCGTGTTCAAACACCTCCATGGCCTCGACGACGACGTGACGATGGTTCCCTGGGACGCAGCGGCCGGCCGCGCTCCCGGCGAGGCCTACACCGGCGCTGACGGGCGCCGCTGCGCGATGCTCACGCCGGCGTTCGTAAGCGCGCTCGAGATGAGCGCGACCGATCACATGCGGATGAACGCGGTCGTGCAGCCGTTCGTCGACACGGCGATCAGCAAGACGGTCAACGTTCCCGTCGACTACCCGTTCGAAGCGTTCAAGGATCTCTACTTCGACGCCTGGCAGGCGGGCTTGAAAGGCATCGCGACGTATCGCCCGAACGACGTGCTCGGCGCGGTGCTCGAAGTGGCGTCGCCGAATGCGTCCGAAGCGGCGAAGGAGGATCTCGACGCGACCGATCCCGACCGGCGCATCCGCCTCGACCGCGCGCAGGAGCCCCCTCTCGCCAGCCTGCGCTGGCCGGGGCGGCCGGAGCTCCCGAACGGCAACCCGTGCTGGACCTACGTCGTGCGGCATCCGCTTGGCGATTTTGCCGTGTTCATCGGCCACCTCGACAACGGGAAAACGGCGTGGCCGTTCGAAGTGTGGATCAACGGCGCCGAGCAGCCGCGCGGCCTCGGCGCGATCGCGAAGACGCTGTCAATGGACATGCGCACGCACGATCGCGCGTGGCTCGACATGAAGCTGTCCGCCCTGCAGAAAGCCGCCGGTGACGACGGTTTCGACATGGCGATGCCGCCCGACGGCCACAAGGTCCGCGTGCCGAGCCTCGTCTCCGGCCTCGCGCGGCTCATCCGCTATCGCGTCGACGAGCTCGGCGCGTTCGCGGGCGATGGTCACGGCGCGACGCCGGTCGTCGATGCGCTGATCGGAGTGAAGGAGCCGAAGGCAGGTACCGACGGAACGCTCTCGTGGACCGTCGACGTGCTGAACCCCGGCACCGGCGACGATTTCGTGCTGTTCCTGAAGGAGCTGATCATGCCCGACGGACAGCGGCGGCCGTACTCGATGTGGCTGTCGGGCGAATACCCCCGCGTCCTCGACGGGCTGTGCAAGGCGCTGTCGCTCGACATGCGCGTCGTCGACGCGGCGTGGATCGGGATGAAGCTCAGGAAGCTCCTCACCTACGCCGAGCCCAACGAAGCGTTCATGGCGCGCATTCCCGGACTGCCGAAATCGCAGCTCTGGTCGTCGACGATCGCCTACCTCGCGAGGCTGATGATCCACCGTTATGCCATGCTCGGCATCCTGACGGAGGAAGGCTATCCGGTCTCCCACGCGGGGATCCTGCGCGTTCCCGAGACCGAGCAGTCGGCCGCGGAGTTGCGCGTGCTGCCCGGTCGCAAGTGCCCTGAATGCGGCAACCGCGCGCTGATCCGCAAGGACGGCTGCGACTTCTGCACGGACTGCGGCTTCACGGGGGCCTGCGGCTGACCGCGCGCGCGTATCCCGACGTCACCGGCCAGCGGGTCGCCAAGGAGCAGCCCTCACGCTGGGCCGATGCGCTGGTGGTGGCTGCCGTCCTGGCGATCCTGTGGGCGGTCGTCGTCCTCGGCGGCGACATGCGAGCGCGATTCGACGAGCTCAACGCGCCATCGATCTCGCTCGACGTCGCACTGATCCCCTATTACACGGCGCGCACGACGCTGCGCATGTTCATCGCGTTCGGCGCATCGCTCGCGTTCACGCTCGTGTACGGCTGGGTCGCCGCACACTACGTCCGCGCGCGCAAGGTGATGCTGCCGCTGCTCGACGTGCTGCAGTCGGTGCCGGTGCTGGGGTTTCTGTCGATCACCGTCACCGGCTTCATCGCGCTCTTTCCCGGCAGCATGCTCGGCGTCGAATGCGCCAGCATCTTCGCGATCTTCACGGCGCAGGCGTGGAACATGACGTTCGGGTTCTATCACTCGCTCGTCACCATTCCTGCGGAGCTCAGCGAGGCCGCTGCGGTGTTCGGGCTCAACCGCTGGCAGCGCTTCACCCGTGTCGAGCTGCCGTCGTCGGCGATCAGTCTGATGTGGAATTCGATGATGAGTTTCGGCGGCGGCTGGTTCTTCGTCGCCCAGAGCGAGGCGATCTCGGTGCTCAACAAGGACATCAAGCTGCCCGGGCTCGGATCGTACATGGCGGCCGCGGTGGAAGCGGGCGACACGCGCGCGGCCCTCTACGCAATCGCCGCGATGATCGTCACGATCGTCGCGATCGACCAGCTCGTCTGGCGCCCGCTTGTCGCGTGGGCGGAGAAGTTCAAGCTCGAGCAGACCGAGAGTCGCGACGCGCCGACGTCATGGGTGCTCGACCTGCTGCGCCGCTCGGCCGTGCTCGAGTGGCTGTCGATTCACGTCGGCGCACGAATCGGGCGCGCGATCGATCGTGCGTCGACCCTCGCTTCCGACGCCGGCCATACGGTCGGCGCCCGGACCCCCAGGCGTGCGCGACTGCTGCTGCGTTTCGCCGGCGTGGCACTCGTTGCGGTCGCAGCCGTCTGGCTGGCGATCGAAACGACTTCGACGCTCGGCACGATCCGCAGCGGCCTCACCGCGGGCGAGATGTTCCACGTCGTCTGGCTCGGTGTGCTGACCTTCCTGCGCGTGGCCGTGATGACCGCGCTCGCGACCCTCGTGTGGACGCCGATTGGCGTGTGGATCGGAATGCGGCCGCGCATCGCCCGCATCGCGCAACCGATCGCGCAGATCGCCGCGTCGTTCCCGGTCAACATGACGTTCCCGTTCGTCGTGGCGTTCTTCATCGCCGCGCATATTCCGATCGATTTCGGCAGCATCGCGCTGATGGCGCTCGGCACGCAGTGGTACATCCTGTTCAACGTCATCGCTGGCGCGATGTCGATCCCGACCGACCTCCGCGAAGCCGCGGCTCAGTTCGGCCTGCGCGGACGGCGTCTGTGGCAGACGCTGATCATCCCGGCGATCTTCCCGTTCTGGGTCACCGGCGCGGTGACGGCAGCCGGCGGGGCGTGGAACGCGAGCATCGTCGCCGAGGTCGCAACCTGGGGCCACGAGAAGCTCGTCGCCGACGGTCTCGGCGCGTACATCGCAAGCGTCACCGAGCGCGGCGACCGACCGGCGATCTGGTTCAGCATTATCATCATGGCGGCGTTCGTCGTGATGACCAATCGGCTGTTCTGGCGGCGCCTGTACGACCTTGCCGAGCGCCGCTACAGATTCGACTGACCCCGGTTCCCATGTCTTCCGCATCGCCGCCGCTGATCGAGCTGCGCAGCGTCACCAAGGCCTACGAAGGCCGCGACGGCGGTCCGCCGGTGACGGTGCTCGACGGCATCTCGCTCGAAGTGCGCGACGGCGAGATGCTGGCGCTCCTCGGACAATCGGGCTCCGGCAAGTCAACGATCCTGCGACTGATGGCGGGGCTCACGCGGCCCACGTCGGGAGTCGTCCTCGCGCACGGCGAGCCGCTCACATCGATCAACCACCGCATCGCGATCGTGTTCCAGAGCTACGCGCTCTACCCATGGCTGACCGTGCAGGAGAACGTTCGCGTCGGCCTCGTGCAACGGCGGCTCGACTCCACCGACGAGGAGGACGAGATCGAGCGCGCGCTCGCGCTGATCGGACTCACCGGCTATGAGAACGCCTATCCGAAGCAGCTCTCGGGCGGCATGCGCCAGCGCGTCGGCTTCGCCCGTGCACTGGTGGCGCAGCCGGAGATCCTCGCAATGGACGAGCCGTTCAGCGCACTCGACGTGCTGGCCGCCGAGAACCTGCGCACCCAGGTCGTCGACCTGTGGCGCGGCGCCGGGCACGCGGGCCTGCGAAGCATCTTCCTCGTGACGCACAACATCGCCGAGGCCGTGTTCATGGCGACGCGGATCGTCATCATCTCGTCGCATCCGGGACGCGTTCGCAACGTCATCGTCAACCCGCTTCCGTACCCGCGTGACGCCAACTCGCGGCAGTTCGCCGCACTCGTCGACCAGGTGCACGCGGCGATCACCGCGCTTGTCCTGCCCGACGAGCCGGGGGAGCGGCCGGTGGCTGCGCCGGAGACGCTCGCGGGCGGCCGCGCGGCACCGCCCGGCGGTGTCCGCACCGAGCCTGACGCGGCCGCCGCGCCCGCCCGCATCGAGACGATCCCGAACGCCCCGGTCGAGACGATCGTCGGACTGCTCGAAATCCTCGAGGACAGCCGCGAGACGATCAACGTGTTCGACCTCGCCGGGCGCATCGGGCGCGAGTTCGGCGAGACGATCGCGATCGTCAAGGCAGCCGAGATGCTCGACCTCGTCGACACGCCGAAGGACGACGTGTTCATGACCGAGGTCGGCTGGTACTTCCTCGCCGCACCGGCGCCGGTGCGCAAGACGCTGTTCCGCGAAGCGATCATGAAGCTGCGCCTGTTCCAGCTCCTCGTCGCCAACCTCGCGGCGGCGACCGACCATCGGATCGACGCCGACGAGCTCCTCGAGGAGCTCGGCACACTCCTGCCCTACGACCAGCCGGCGAAGCTCTTCCAGACGATGCTCGGCTGGGGACGTTACGCCGAGATCATCGACTTCGACGAGCACACGAACGAGGTGTTCCTGCACGAGGCGATGACCGGCGAGGACGATGAAGAGCCGGTCGATGCGGCGGACGACCGGGTGTAACGCCAGGCATGCGGTGAGTCTCGACGGGCAACACTGATGAATCCTCTGTGCGAAATGCTCGCGGCCGAAGACATCGAGCTCGATGCCGACCTCGATTCGGCCGACGCTGTCCTCGCGAGACTCGCCGCGATCCTCGCCCGGCGAATCGGGCGGCTGCCTGCGGACGTTCTTCGCGGACTCGAGCACCGCGAGCGGCTGGGCTCCACGGCACTCGGGCACGGCGTCGCAATTCCGCATGCGCGCCTCGCCGAATGCGGCGCCGAGGCCGCCGCGCTCGTGCGAACGGCAACCCCCGTGCCTTACGGAGCCCCCGATGGACGTCCGGTCTCGCTGTTTCTCGGACTGGTCGTTCCCGCACAGGCCGGCGAACAGCACCTGAAGCTTCTCGCGACTGCGGCCGCACTCCTCGGCGATCGCTCGAAGCGCGCGACGCTCGCCACCTGTGCGTCGGCCGCGGACGTGGTCGCGGTACTCGAAACCCTCCCCGATGCGCCCGGCGCACCGAATCGATAACCTTCCGAGACGATTCGTCCGCGCGTCGGTGCTTCAGCGCTCGCGCGCGGACGCCGGCAGCGGCACCATGATCGACTGCCCAGGGCTCGTGCAACCGTGGTCGCAGCAGCGGCCCGGCTGGCGGTTGCGCGTGATCGCGCGCCCGGCGTCGGCGAGCACCCCGCGCTCGAGGAGCCGCTCGACAAGCCGTACCTTGTTTCCGACCGGGTAGTTGCGCCAGATCTCCTGCTTCATCGCAGCGGGAGACCCGCCGCCGTGGAGGCTGATCAGCGAGTACCAGCCGCCCTGGTACGACGCGGTCAGATCCTCGACGAAGCGTGCGACCTCGATTCGCTTGTCGTACGGCACGTCGGGGTTCGCGCGCAGTACCTCCGCGAGCGTCGCCGCGGTCGCGGGGTTGTGGTCCTCGTCGGGTCCCGGCAGCGCGACGACAAGCCCACCCGACACGTCGTGCGCGAGCCGGTGCATGTCGTAGATCTGCGTCGCGAGAAGGAGCTTGCCGATGTTCGCGAAGACGGGCTCGGGCATGAAGGTGCCGCTCGCCTCGTCGTGGACGGCGTAAACGCTCGCGGCAACGCCGCAGGCATAGAAGCCCTCGACGATCTTGATCAGTTCGACCATCGGCTCGCGCAGATTCGATACGGACCCCGGATCGAAACCATTCGCCTCACACATCAGGGCCCCGGCGCCGATCAACAGGTCACCGAATCCCGCGCGTGCGGCAATGCAGCTCTGACGGTGATGCGCCGCATACGCGTAGGTCAGCGTACCCGAGTGCTCCCAGTCGCCCGCGTAGAACACGCGCTCCCAGGGAACGAGCACGCGATCGAAGATCACCACCGCGGTCGCCTGCCCGTAGCGGCGCGAGAACAGCGCGTCGCCGTGCTCGAGCTTCTCGCCGGGGCGACCGGCCGGGCGCGAGACCATCGTGATGCCGGGTGCATCGACGGGAACCGCGCAGCAGACGGCGAAATCGGCGTCGTCGCGCGTCATGTTCCGGCACGGCATCACCAGAAGCTCGTGCATGTAGGGCGCGCCGGTGACGATCGCCTTGGTGCCCGAGATCACGATGCCCTTGCCGCTTCGCCCGACGACGTGGACGTAGGTGTCCGGATTGCCCTGCTCGTGCGGGCGCTTCGAGCGGTCGCCCTTCGCGTCGGTCATCGCGATGCCGAGCGCGAGGTCGCCGCCCTGGACATGGTCGAGATAGGCTGCGAAACGCGCGCGGTGCTCGCGGCTTCCTCGCGCATCGTCGATCTCCGACGTCACCCGCGCGAGCGCGTTCAACGCGTCGTGCGCGAGGTAGCGCTGGGCGCAGCCGGTCTCCTGGCAAAGGATGCGCACCGCCTCGAGCTTGTTCAGCAGATCACCGGCCGACTCGTTGACGTGCAACATCCGGTTGACCGTCCTCCCGGTGGCGGTTTGGCGCGCGAGCATCAGCGGCGCGAGCGCGTTGTCGCGCGCGTAGTCGTAGCTCACGGCGAGCGCGTTCACGCCGGGGGCGAGCGACGGTTCGTCCGCCACCGATTCGACGCGCCGTCCATCGACATAGACGACCGGCTTCAGCCGCCGCAGCGATTCGCGGTACCCAGCACCGTCCAGCGACGCAGGATCGGGCTGCAGCGAAATGCGCACACCGCCGGCGTCGGAAAGGTCCGCGGGGCCCGCCACGCGGAGATCATTGCGTTCGGCACGATCCAGTGGGACGGTCATGAGCAGCCTCCGTATCCGCGGTGCAGCTTGCGATGCCAATCGGATCGCACGGATCCCGCGTTGGCTAGAATGCGATTATGCCTTCCGCAATGCGACGCATCGGCCGCGAGCGGTCTGCCCTCGTGCTCGTCGATTTTCAGGAGAAGCTGATGCCGGCGATCCACGACGGACCGCGGGTCATCGGCGAGGCCTGCCGTCTCGCGGACATCGCGCGCACACTCGACGTTGGCGTCATCGGCACCGAACAGAATCCTGCGGGTCTCGGCGCCAACGTCGCAGCGATCCGCGCGCGTTGCGGTGAAACCATCGTGAAGACGCATTTCGACGCCTGTCGCGATGGCCTCGTCGAGGCGCTCGCGCGCACTCCCGCGCGCGCCACCGGGCCGGAACGCACCGGCGCGGTGCCCGGTGCAGAGGTTCGCGACGTGGTGCTCGCCGGCTGCGAAGCGCACGTGTGCCTGCTGCAGACGGCCCTCGGGCTGCTCGAGTCCGGATTCACGATCTTCGTCGTCGAAGACGCTTGTGGATCGCGCCGTCCGGCCGACCACCGGCTCGCGACGATGCGACTCGCGCGCGCCGGCGCAACGCTCGTAAGCGTCGAGATGGTCGCGTTCGAGTGGCTGCGGACCAGCGACGACCCGAGCTTTCGCGAGGTCCTCCGGCGGATCAAGTGACGCGCTCGTTGCGTCGAGCGACCCAGTAGGTTGCGCCGTCGCCGCCGTACCGCTCGGCATGGGGGACGCGTGCGGCAAGCGTGAACGTCTCGCCGGGCAACAGGTGCCGAACCTTTTCGCCGACGGTGAGCCACATCTCGCCGCGAACCACGCGCGCCGAAACCGAGAATGCGTGCATGTGCGTGTCGAGCGTCGTTCCAGGCGCCCAGGTGCGCTCGATGACCTCGTCGAAACCGTGCGCCAGCGCATCGGCCTTGAATGCATCGAAACCGGCGTCGCTCATCGTGTCCCCGCGTCGTCGGGCTGACGCCGCTTGCGGAAGCATGCGCGAATTTCCCCCGCGAGCGCGAGCATCACCTCCGTCCATTCGAGACTGCGACCAACTGGGCTCCGACGACGGGTGCCCAGCGGCGCTCACTGCATGTGCTGGCCGCCGTTGATCGCGATGTTGGCGCCGGTGAGGAACGCCGCCTCGTCGCTCGACAGATAGGCGACGAGACCGGCAACCTCCTCGGGCTTACCGAGGCGTCCCATCGGAATCTGCGGAATGATCTTGCTGTCGAGCACCTCTTTCGGAATCGCCATCACCATCTTGGTGCCGATGTAACCCGGCGAGATCGTGTTGACGGTGACGCCCTTGCGCGCGACCTCGAGTGCCAGCGCCTTGGTGAAGCCGTGCATGCCCGCCTTCGCCGCCGAGTAATTGGTCTGGCCGAAAGCGCCTTTCTGACCGTTCACCGAGGAGATGTTGACGATCCGACCCCAGCCGCGGTCGACCATCCCGTCGCAGACCTGCTTCGTCATATTGAAGCACGAGTCGAGGTTGGTCTTGATCACCTGGTCCCAGCTCGTCTTGTCCATCTTCTTGAACGTCATGTCGCGCGTGATGCCGGCATTGTTGACCAGCACGTCGACCTGGCCCAGATCGGCGACGACCTTCCTCACGCACGCCACCGCCGATTCCCAATCGGAGACATCGCAGGGATAGGCACGGAATTCGTGGCCCTGGCTGCGCATCGCCTGCTGCCACTCGGCGGCCTTCGTGTTGCCGGGCGAGTGCGTGGTCACCACGGTATCGCCCATCGCCGCGAGCTTGACGCAAATCGCCTCGCCGAGGCCCCCCATACCGCCAGTCACCAGCGCCACGCGCTTCTTCTCGGTCATGATGCGTTCCTCCGTTCGCTTCCGGGGTCGCGCCCCGCGGTTATTCGTCCGGTTCGCTCAACGCTCGACGGCCAGCGCCACACCCATGCCGCCGCCGATGCACAGCGACGCCAGGCCGCGCTTCGCACCGCGACGCGCCATCTCGTGCAGCAGCGTGACGAGGATGCGCGCGCCCGATGCGCCGATCGGGTGCCCGAGCGCGATCGCCCCGCCATTGACGTTGATCTTCGACGTATCCCAGCCCATCTCCTGGTTGACCGCGCAGGCCTGCGCGGCGAACGCCTCGTTGATCTCCATCAGATCGAGATCAGAAGCCTTCCAGCCGGCTTTCTCGAGGCAGCGCCTCGACGCGGGAACCGGGCCCATGCCCATGATCGCCGGGTCGACCCCCGACGACGCGTAGGCCCTGATCTTCGCGAGCGGCGTGAGGCCGAGCGCGTGCGCGCGCTCGGCGGACATCACAATGAGCGCCGCGGCGCCGTCGTTGATGCCCGAGGCATTGGCCGCAGTCACCGTGCCCTCCTTCGCGAAGGCCGGCTTCAGCCCCTTGACGCCGTCGGGCGTGGCGCCGGACTTGATGAACTCGTCGTCCTTGAACTCGACCGGGTCACCCTTGCGCTGCGGAATCGAGACCGGAACGATCTCGTCCCGGAACTTTCCGGCCTTCTGCGCCGCCTCCGCCTTGTTCTCGCTCGCCACCGCGAACGCATCCTGCTCGGCGCGCGAGATCTCGAACTTCTTCGCTACGTTCTCGGCGGTGACGCCCATGTGGTACTGGTTGTAGACGTCCCACAGCCCGTCGACGATCATCGAGTCGACGAGCTTCGCGTCGCCCATCCTGAAGCCGTCGCGCGAGCCCGGCAGCACGTGCGGCGCCGCGGTCATGTTCTCCTGGCCGCCGGCGATGACGATGTCGGCGTCGCCGCAGCGTACCGCCTGCGCGGCCAGCACCACCGCCTTCAATCCCGATCCGCAGACCTTGTTGATCGTCATCGCCGGAACGGCGTACGGCAGGCCCGCGCGAATCGCCGCCTGGCGCGCCGGATTCTGGCCGCTCCCCGCGGCGAGCACCTGGCCGAGAATCACTTCGGAAATCCGGTCGGGCTGGATGCCGGTCTTCGCGAGCAGCGCGCGAATCACCGTGGCGCCGAGCTCGGGCGCGGGAACCTTGGCGAGCGAGCCGCCGAATTTGCCGATGGCGGTGCGTAGCCCCGCGGCGATGACGATGTCGGTCATGGTGCTGCTCCTTTCGATGCGCCGCTTCGTTTCGACAACGCGCGACGCTGTAATGATACTGCCGGAATTTCTCCGGCGGACGAGTGGGCGCAGCTTCCGTTACGCGCCCTTCTTCGCCGGAGGGAGGTCGGTGCAGGTGCCCTCGAAGACCTCCGCCGCCATGCCGATTCCCTCGCACAAAGTCGGGTGCGGGTGAATCGTTCTGCCGATGTCCGTCGGATCGCATCCCATCTCGACCGCGAGGCAGACCTCGCCGATGAGGTCGCCCGCGTGCGTACCCACGATGGCGCCTCCGATACAGCGATGTGTCGTCGAATCGAAAAGCAGCTTGGTCATGCCCTCGTCGCGACCGTTCGCGATCGCACGCCCCGACGCGGCCCACGGAAACACCGCCTTCTCGTACTTGACTCCGTTGGCCCTGCATTGTTCCTCGGTCAAACCCGCCCACGCGACTTCGGGGTCGGTGAACGCGACCGAGGGAATTTGGCGTGCGTCGAAATACGACTTCAGGCCGGCCGCGGCCTCCGCCGCGACGTGGCCCTCATGGACTGCCTTGTGGGCAAGCATCGGCGGGCCGACGATGTCGCCGATCGCGTAGATGTGACCGACGTTGGTGCGCATCTGTCGGTCGGCGGTGATGAAGCCGCGGTCGTTCACGGCGACTCCGGCCCGGCTCGCCTCGATCGCTTTGCCGTTTGGCACGCGCCCGACCGCGACCAGCACGAGGTCATAGTTCTGCGGCCCGGACGGCGCGCCCGCGCCGTCGAACGACACTTCGATCCCCGACGAAGTGGCTTTCGCGCCCGACGTCCGGGTTTTCAGCATGACCCGGTCGAACCGTCCGGCGTTCTTCTTCTCCCAGACCTTGACGAGGTCGCGGTCGGCGCCGTTCATCACGACGTCGAGCATCTCGACGACATCGATACGCGAGCCGAGCGTCGAATAGACAGTGGCCATCTCGAGGCCGATGATGCCGGCGCCGATCACCAGCATCCGCTTCGGAATCGACTCGAGCAGGAGTGCCCCGGTGGAATCCACGATGCGCGGATCCTCGGGAAGGAACGGCAGTTTTGCGGCCTGGCTGCCGGCCGCGATGATCGCGCGCGCGAAGCGGATCACCTTCTTCTCTCCGGTCGGCGCCTGCCCCGGGCCGGACGTGACGGCGACCTCCACGTGACGCGCGTCGAGGAAGCGACCGGTGCCGCGCACCACGTCAACCTTGCGCAGCTTCGCCATGCCGGCGAGCCCGCCGGTCAGCTTCTTCACGACGCCGTCTTTGAATGTGCGCAGTCGATCGAGGTCGACCTGCGGCGGGCCGAATGTGATGCCGTGCGCCGCGAGCGCCTTCGTTTCGTCGATCACCGCTGCGGTATGCAGAAGCGCCTTGCTCGGGATGCAGCCGACGTTGAGACACACGCCGCCGAGCGTCGGATAGCGCTCGACCAGCACCGTCTTCATGCCGAGGTCGGCCGAGCGGAATGCCGCCGAGTAGCCTCCGGGACCCGAGCCGAGCACGAGCATCTCGCATTCAACGTCGGCGCGCCCCGTCCACGTCGCCGCCGCAGTGGCGCTTCGGGTCGCTGACGGCGCTGCCGCTGGCGCCGTCGCGACGGTCGGCGCGGCGTTCGCCGGTGCCGCGGATCCTGCAGCGCGGGCAGTCTTCGCCGGTTCGGCGTCGGCCTTTGCATCGCTCGTCAGCGTCAGCACGACGCTTCCCTGCGACACCTTGTCGCCGACCTTGACTTTCAACGCGGCGACCTTCCCCGCGGCAGGCGAGGGGACGTCCATCGTCGCCTTGTCCGACTCCAGCGTGACCAGCGGGTCCTCGGGAGCGACGGTGTCGCCGACCTTCACCAGCACTTCGATGACGGGGACATCCTTGAAGTCACCGATGTCGGGGACCTTGACTTCGACGGTGGCCATGGCTTCCTTTCGCTCAGACGAGCACGCGCCGCAGGTCGGAGAGCAGCGCCGCGAAGTGGCTGTTGAAGCGCGCGGCCGACGCGCCGTCGATCACGCGATGGTCATATGAGAGCGACAGCGGCAGCATCAGCCGCCACGCCGCGTTGCGTCCGTCGCTCGACACCTGCCGCCAGGCCGAGCGGCAGATGCCCATGATCGCGACCTCGGGTGCATTGATAATCGGCGTGAAGTAGGTGCCGCCGATGCCGCCGAGGCTCGAGATCGTGAACGTGCCGCCCTGCATCTGCTCGGCCTTCAGCTTGCCGCCGCGTGCCAGCGCGGCGAGTTCGCTCATCTCCTGCGCGATCGCCAGCACGCCCTTGCGGTCGGCGTCGCGGATCACCGGCACGACGAGACCCTGCGGCGTATCGGCGGCAAACCCGATGTGGTAGTACTTCTTCAGAACCAGGCTGTCGCCGTCGAGCGAGGCGTTGAATTCGGGGAATCTCGCGAGTGTCGCGCACACGGCCTTGATGATGAACGCCAGCATCGACACGCGAATGCCTCGCTTGTCGTTCTCCTTGTTGAGCTCGACGCGAAACGCCTCGAGCTCGGTGATGTCGGCGTCGTCGTGGTTGGTGACGTGCGGGATCATCACCCAGTTGCGATGCAGGTTGGCCGCCGAGATCTTCTTGATCCGCGACAGCGGCTTCGTCTCGATCGGACCGAACTTCGCGAAATCGACATGCGGCCAGGGCAGGAGGTCGATGCCGCCGATGCCCGCGCCGGACGGCGCCGCGGTGCCTGACTTCGCGAACGCTTCGACGTCCTCCTTCACGATGCGGCCGTGATTGCCGCTTCCGGTGACGCGTCCGAGGTCGATGCCGAGTTCCCGCGCGAGCTTGCGCACGCCCGGGCCCGCGTACGCTAGCGCGAACGATTTCTCGTCGACCGCTGAGGGCGTCGTCGGTGCAACCGTGGCCGCGGCACGCGGCACGGTCGGTGCAACCGTAACCGCGGCGGGGGCGCTGGCCGGCGCAGCCTGCGCCGCGGTCTCGGCCGCAAGGGTCACGATCACCGAGCCTTCGCTCACCTTGTCACCGACCTTGACGCGAAGCTCGCGCACGTCGCCGGAAAACGGCGCCGGCACGTCCATCGTCGCCTTGTCCGACTCGAGCGTCACCAGCGGATCCTCCGCTGCCACCGTATCGCCCGGTTTCACCATGATCTCGATCACCGGGACGTCCTTGAAGTCGCCGATATCGGGGACCTTGACCTCGACGACGCCTGCCGGCCCGTGCGCGGGCGCAGGCGGCGCGGAGACCGGAGCTTTCGGCGTCGCCGCGGCAGGGGTTGCAGCGTCGAGCACGAGGAGGACGCTGCCCTCGCTCACCTTGTCGCCGGCCTTGACCCGGATCGACTCGACGGTTCCGGCGGCGGGCGCCGGCACATCCATCGTCGCCTTGTCGGACTCGAGCGTCACCAGCGGATCCTCGGCTGCGACGCTGTCGCCGGGCCTGACCAGCACTTCGATCACCGGCACGTCCTTGAAATCGCCGATGTCCGGGACTCTTACCTCCATGGCTCCTCCAGCGTCAGTCCAGCGTCAGTCCGGCATCAAACGGTCCAGGGATCGGGACGCTCGGTGTCGAGAGCATATTTCGCGATCGCGTCGGCCACCATTGCCGGCTTGACCGCGCCCTCATCGGCGAGTGCCTTCAGCGCCGCAACCGCGACGTGGTAGCGGTTGACCTCGAAGAATTCGCGCAGCTTGACGCGATAATCGCTGCGGCCGAACCCGTCGGTACCGAGCGTCACGTAGCGGCGCCCGAGGTAGGGGCGAATCTGCTCGGGGAACGCGCGCACGTAATCGGTCGACGCAACGACCGGACCGGGGTGGCCGTCGAGTGCGGTCTCGAGATGGCCGTGGCGCGGAGGAGCCGCCGGATGCAGCCGGTTGTAGCGTTCGACGCTGCGGCCCTCGCGCGCGAGCACGGTGAAGCTGGTCGCGCTCCAGACGTCGGCCGCGACCTTCCAGTCGTCGCGAAGGAGATCGGCAGCGGCAATCACCTCGCGCAGGATCGTCCCTGATCCCATCAACTGCACGCGCGGCCCCTTCCCGCGCGCGCCTTCGCTGAAAAGGTAGAGCCCCTTGACGATGCCATCCTCGATGCCTTTCGGCATCGCCGGATGATGGTAGTTCTCGTTCATCAGCGTGACGTAGTAGTAGACGTCGTGCTGCTCTTCCATCATCCGCCGGATGCCGTCGCGGATGATCACGACCACCTCGTAGCCGAAGGTCGGATCGTACGGAATGCAATTCGGAATGTTGGCGGCGAGGACGTGGCTGTGGCCGTCCTCGTGCTGCAGCCCTTCGCCATTCAGCGTTGTGCGCCCGGCGGTGCCGCCGAGGAGGAAGCCGCGGCAGCGCATGTCGCCCGCGGCCCACGCGAAGTCGCCGAAGCGCTGGAAGCCGAACATCGAGTAGTAGATGTAGAACGGGATGACCGGCACGTTGCTCGTCGAGTACGCCGACGCCGCCGCCATCCACGAGCACATCGCTCCGGCCTCGTTGATCCCCTCCTGCAGCACCTGTCCTTTCTTGTCCTCGCGGTAGTACATCAGCTGGTCGGCATCCTGCGGCCTGTAGAGCTGACCGACCGCCGAATAGATGCCGAGCTGGCGGAACAGACCCTCCATGCCGAAGGTGCGCGATTCGTCGGGGACGATCGGCACGATGTGCCGCCCGAATGCCTTGTCGCGCAGCATCGCGCCCAGCATCTGCACGAACGCCATCGTCGTCGAGATCTCGCGCTCGCCGGTATCCTGGAGCAGGCGCTCGAACATCGACAGCGGCGGCGCGGCGAGCGCAGTCGACTTCTGCCGCCGCGCCGGCAGGAAGCCGCCGAGCGCGCCGCGGCGCGCTTCGAGGTAGCGCTTCTCGGGGCTGCCGTCCGCAAGGGGTACGAACGGCACCTCGGCGAGTTGCTCGTCGGAGACCGGCACTTCGAAGCGATCGCGGAACTGGCGCAGCGCTTCCAGCGTCATGTGCTTCGCCTGGTGCGCAATCATCTGGCCCTCACCCGACTCGCCCATCCCGTAGCCCTTGACGGTCTTCGCGAGGATCACCGTCGGCTGGCCCTGGTGCGCGACCGCCGCGGCGTAGGCAGCGTAGACCTTGCCGGAATCGTGGCCGCCGCGGGCGAGGTTCCACACTTCGTCGTCGGTGAGATGCGCGACCATCGCCTTCAGCTCGGGCGAATTGAAGAAGTGCTCGCGCACGTAGGCGCCGTTCTTGCTCTTCAGGTCCTGGTACTGCCCGTCGACGACCTCCTCCATTCGCGCCAGCAGGAGGCCATCCTTGTCGGCGGCGAGGAGCGGGTCCCAGCCCGAACCCCAGACCACCTTGATCACGTTCCATCCGGCGCCGCGAAAGACCGCCTCGAGCTCCTGGATGATCTTGCCGTTGCCGCGCACCGGCCCGTCCAACCGCTGCAGGTTGCAGTTGATGACGAAGATCAGGTTGTCGAGCCTTTCGCGTCCGGCGAGCGAGATCGCGCCGAGGGTCTCGGGCTCGTCGCATTCGCCGTCGCCGAGAAAGCCCCATACCTTGCGCGCCGCCGTGTCGGAGAGGCCGCGACCGGCAAGGTACTTGAGGAAGCGCGCCTGGTAGATCGCCATCAGCGGCCCAAGCCCCATCGACACCGTTGGAAACTGCCAGAACCACGGCATCAGCCACGGGTGCGGATACGACGGCAGACCATGCCCGCCGGTTTCCTGGCGGAAATTCAGCATCTGTTCCTCGGTGAGCCGCCCTTCGACGAACGCGCGCGCGTAGAACCCTGGCGCGCTGTGTCCCTGGAAGTAGATGAGATCGCCGCCGTGCGCGTCACCCGGCGCGTGCCAGAAGTGGTTGAAGCCGATGTCGTAGAGGAGCGCCGAAGACTGGAAGCTCGCGATGTGCCCGCCGAGCTCGGACGAATCCTTGTTCGCGCGCAGGATCAGTGCGGCAGCGTTCCAGCGGATCAGCGAGCGGAGCCGGTGCTCGAGCGCACCGTCCCCGGGGGACTTCACCTCGTCCGCCGGATCGATCGTATTGCGATACGGCGTCGTCGCGATCTGCGGCGGCTGGGTTCCGCTGCGGCGCGCCTCGTCGCGCAGTTGCGTGAGCAGGAAGCGCGCGCGCTCGGCGCCCTGGTGCTGCACCACGGCCCGGAGCGAATCGATCCATTCACTGGTCTCGACCGGATCGTAGTCGTTCATGATGCCCATGCTGGTTCTCCTCGTTGTTCAGGCTGCCGCGGCCGGATGCCGATCGATCCAGTGCCGCGCGATGTCGATGCGCCGGCACACCCAGACGCGGTCGTGCTTCTCGACGTGATCGAGGAAGCGCTGCAGCGCCCGGAAGCGTCCGGGGCGTCCGACCAGCCGGCAGTGCAGGCCGATCGACAACATCTTCGGTGCCTCCTGCCCCTCGGCGTAGAGCACGTCGAAGGCGTCACGCAGGTAGGCGAAGAACTGGTCGCCGGAGTTGAAGCCCTGCGGCGACGCGAAGCGCATGTCGTTCGAATCGAGCGTGTACGGCACGACGAGATGCATGTGCTCGCGACCGTCACGCGTCGTGACGCGGGTCCAGAACGGCAGATCGTCGCCGTAATAGTCGGCGTCGTAGAGGAAGCCGCCGTGCTCGACGACGAGCTCGCGCGTGTGCGGGCTGTCGCGCCCGGTGTACCAGCCGAGCGGCGCGCTGCCGGTCATTCGGCGAATGATGTCGACGGCGATGCGCACGTGCTCCCGCTCGGTCGCCTCGTCGACGTCCTGGTAGTGAATCCACCGCCACCCGTGGCAGGCGATCTCGTGGCCGAGCTCGACGAATGCGGCCGTCGCGTCGGGGTTGCGCTCGAGGGCCATCGACACGCCGAAGACGGTGAGCGGCAGGCCGCGCCGCTCGAACTCGCGCAGTACGCGCCACACACCGGAGCGCGATCCGTATTCGTAGATCGACTCCATCGACAGGTGGCGCGCCGGATAGGCCTGCGCACCGATGATCTCGGACAGGAACTGCTCGGACGCCTTGTCGCCGTGCAGCACGCAGTTCTCGGCGCCTTCCTCGTAATTCAGCACGAACTGCACGGCGACCCGCGCATCACCCGGCCAGTCCGCGGCCGGAGGGCGGCGGCCGTAGCCGACGAGGTCGCGCGGATAGCCATGACCGGGTTTCATCGGCGCACTTCGAGCAGGTCGAGCAGTGCCAGCGCGACAACGCGCGTCGCCTTGAAGAGATCGTCGAGCACGAGCTTCTCGTCGGCACGATGACCGTTGGCTTCGAGCAGCGTGCGCGGGCCTGCGCCGTAGAGCACCGTCGGCACTCCGGCCGCCGAGTAGTGCCTCGCATCGGTGTAGAGCGGAGAACCCTTCGGCTTCACCTCTTCCCCGAGAACTGCTGTCGCGTTCGAGGCGATCGCCCGCACGAGCTTCTCCTGGCCGGGAGTCGGGACGAATGGCATTGCGAGGAGGATCCGCCGGACCTTGCAGGTGATTTCCGGCCAGCGCGTGGCCGACTCGGCGATGCGGTGCGTGAGTTCGGCTTCGACCTCCTGCGCATTCTCCTCCGGAATGATCCTGCGGTCGAGCCTGAAGCTGACCTTGTCCGGAACCACGTTCGTGTTGATGCCCCCCGCGATCAATCCGACGACAAGCGTCGGACTCTCGATGCCCGCAACGTTCGACTTCCTTGCGGCGAGCGTCTTGCGCAACGCATAGAGATCGGCGAGCACCGCCGTCGCAGCCTCGAGCGCATCGACGCCGGTCGCCGGCATCGCCGCGTGAGCCGAGCGGCCGGTCACCTCGACTTCGAGGTGCAGGCAACCGCTGTGGGCCGTCGTGATGCCGTACGCGAACCCCGCCGAGATCGCGAAGTCGGGACAAGAGATCTTCTCGGCGAGCAGATGGGCCGGGCCGATCGCGCCGCCCACTTCCTCGTCGTAGGTGAAATGAAGTTCGACCGAGCCCGCCAGCTTCGCCCCGCTCGCCTTCAATGCGAGAAGCGCGAACGCGTAAGTCGCGAAGTCCGATTTCGAGACAGCGACACCGCGTCCGACCATCACTCCGTCGCGGACCTCGGCGCCGTAGGGATCGGCGGTCCACCCGAGCCCGGGGGGAACGACGTCGCCGTGTGCGTTCAACGCGATCACCGGTCCGTCGCCGAAGCGCTCGCGCACGACGAGGTTCGTCGCGCTGATCATGCCGTTGGCACGTACGGCGGCCTCGGGGACCGCGTGGCGCTCGACGACGAAGCCGAGACCTTCGAGCAGCCCGGCTGCGCGCTCGGCGTGCGCCGCGCAGTCACCCGGCGGGTTGTCGGATGGAACCCTGACGAGCTCGGCGAGAAAGGCGGTCTCCTGCGCCTCGTGCTCGACCAGGTGACGTGTGATCGTTTCGCGGGAAGTTGCACTCATGCGGTCGGGATCACCGTGAACGCGGTCAGGACGCTTTCGCGCCGTGCGGATACCGGCGCAGGACATCGAGGAAGATTCGTGCACCGAGGTCGGCGTCCTCGATGGTCATCGTTTCGGCCGGATTGTGGCTGATGCCACCGTTGCCGCAGCGGACGAACAGCATGCCGATCGACGTCAGGTCGGCGATGGCCATGCCGTCGTGCCCGGCGCCGCTCGCAAGGAAGCGTGGCTCGATTCCCCCGGCGCGGATCTGCGCGGCGATGTGGTCCATGATCGACGGCGCACAGGGGCTCGCACGCGCGTCGTGCTGCGGCGTGACGGCTGCGCGCACGTCACGGCGCGACGCGATGGCGGCGATCTCGCGCAGCACATCGTCGACGGCAGCATTGCGAACGGTGTCGTCACCGGCCCGGATGTCGATCGTGAACGCCGCCGCGCCGGGAATCACATTCGCCGCGCCGTTGGGAACGCCGAGTACTCCGACGGTGCCGACCAGCGACTCGGCCGTCGAACAGCGTCTTTCGATCGCGAGCGCCATCTCGGCGGCGGCGGCCGCCGCGTCATGGCGATGGGTCATCGGGACCGTGCCGGCGTGCCCGGCGAGCCCCTCGACGCGCACCGCGAACCGGCTTGCACCGGCGATCGACGTCACGACGCCGACCGGACACCCCTCGTTCAGCAGCACCGGGCCCTGCTCGATGTGGACCTCGACGTAGCCCAGTACGTCGTTGCGACGGTGCGCGGCCTCACCGATACGCGCGGGATCGAGGCCGAAGCGCGTCAGCGCCTCGGCCATCGTGACGCCGTCGATGTCCGACTTGCCGAGGAGCGCCGCGTCGAACGTGCCCGCCACCGCGCGGCTGCCGAGCAGCGTCGCGTTGAAGCGCACGCCCTCCTCGTCGGCGAAGGCGATCACCTCGATCGCGTGGGGAAGGCGGATGCCCGCCTCGTGCAGTGCGGCGACGCAGGCGATCGGCGTGACGACGCCGAGCATACCGTCGTAGCGGCCGGCGTTGCGCACGGTGTCGAAGTGCGAGCCGGTGAGGAGTGCCGGCAGTCCCGGGGCCTCGCCGTCGTAGCGGCCAACGACATTGCCGATCGCATCGAAGCGCGCGCTCATTCCGGCTGCCTCCATCCACCGCATGATCAGGTTGCCGGCGGCCTTGTGCTCGGCGGTGAGGAAGTGACGCGACAGCGCTCCAGCGTCCTGCGAGATCGTCGCGAGCTCGTCGAGCCGCGCCATGATCGCCGGCCCGAAGCGGAGCTCCTCCGGTCGCGCAGCGCTCACGCGCGGGCGATGCGCAGCAGGTTCGTCGTGCCGGCGACCCCGAACGGCATGCCTGCCGCGATGACGATGGTGTCCCCGGAACTGGCAAATCCCTCGTCGACGGCACGCCGGCACGCGGTGTCGACCATTCCGTCGACATCCTTCACATCGGCGGTCTCGACCGAGTGCACGCCCCAGACGAGGGCGAGGCGGCGCGCCGTGCGAACGTTGGGCGTGAGGCTCAGGATTGGCGACGTCGGGCGTTCGCGCGCCGCGCGCAGGCTCGAATGGCCCGAGCTCGTGTAGGTGACGGTGACGGCGACGTGGAGCAGCTCGGCGACGCGGTGCGTCGCGCAGAAGATCGCGTCGGAGACCGTCGCCTCGGCGGGCGTGTGCGATGCATCGATCATCTCGCGATACTGCGGATCGGATTCGACCTGCTCGATGATGCGATCCATCATCCGTACCGCCTCGACCGGGTATCTGCCGCTCGCCGATTCGGCGGAGAGCATCACCGCATCGGCCCCTTCGTAGACCGCGGTCGCGACGTCCGAGGCCTCGGCGCGCGTCGGCACCGGGGCGGCGACCATCGATTCCAGCATCTGCGTCGCGACGATCACCGGCCGACCCGCCTTGCGGCAGGCCCGCACGATGCGCCGCTGGATCACCGGGACACGCTCGGCGGGGAGCTCGACGCCGAGATCGCCGCGCGCCACCATGATGCCGTCGGAGCGCTCGACGATCGCATCGAGATGCTCGATCGCCGCGGGCTTCTCGAGCTTCGACATGATCGCCGCGCGGCCGCCGATCAGCGCGCGCGCCTCGTCGAGATCCTGTGCACGCTGCACGAACGACAGCGCGACCCAGTCGACGCCAAGCGACAGCCCGAACTCGAGGTCGCTCTTGTCCTTCGGTGTCAGGATCGCGATCGGCAGGACGACGCCGGGAACGTTGACCCCCTTGCGGTCGGAGAGCAATCCGCCGGCGGTGACACGCGTCTCGGCGAACGCCGGTCCGCAGCGCTCGACGACGAGTCGGATCTTGCCGTCGTCGAGAAGGAGCTCGATGCCCGGGGTGAGCGCCGCGAAGATCTCCGGGTGCGGCAGCGATGCCCGCGTCGCGTCGCCTGGCGCGGCGTCCATGTCGAGGCGAAACGCCGCATTCGCTTCGAGGCGCACCGGCGAACCCGCGAACGTGCCGACGCGGAGCTTCGGGCCCTGCAGATCGAGCAGCACGGCGATCGGCCGCGCGGTCTCGCGCTCGATCGTGCGAATGATGTCGAGGCGCTCGCGATGCTGGTCCTGGGTGCCGTGACTGAAGTTGAGCCGGAACACGTCGGCGCCGGCATCGAACAGCGCGCGGATGGTGGCGGCATCCGAGCTCGAAGGGCCGAGCGTGGCGACAATTTTGGCGTTGCGATGGCGGCGCATGGCGGACTCGCTCTTCAGGTGACTGTGTGACGCGCGCGTGGCTCGATCAGGATCGCGCGGAAGTCGTTGACGTTGGTGAGGGTCGGGCCGGTCACGACACTGTCGCCGAGTGCGCCGAAGAAGCCGTGCCCATCGTTGCGGTCGAGACTCTCGCGCGGACGGAGTCCCGCCGCGAATGCGCGCCCGAGCGTGTCGGGAGCGAGGTACGCGCCGGCGATCTCCTCCTGGCCGTCGACGCCGTCGGTGTCGCCGGCGAGCGCATGGATGCCCGGATGCCCGTCGAGCGCGACGGCGAGCGCCAGCAGGAACTCGACGTTGCGCCCGCCACGACCGTCGCCGCGCACGGTGACCGTCGTCTCGCCGCCGGAGAGCAGAACGCAGGGCGGCGTGAACGGCTCGCCGTGCGTCGAGACCTGCAGTGCGATGCCGGCCATCACGCGGCCGACGTCGCGCGCCTCGCCCTCGATGCTGTCGCCGAGGATGTGCGCGGCAATGCCCTCCGAGCGTGCGACGTCCGCCGCCGCCTCGAGTGCAATCTGCGGCGTCGCGATCATCGTCGTCACACTGCCGGCGAGCCGCGCGTCTCCCGGCTTCACCGTCTCGCCGCGGCCCCTCGCGAGCACCTCGACGACGCTCGGCGGAACGTCGATGCCGTAGCGCCGGACGATGGCGAGCGCTTCGGCGCAAGTCGTCGGATCGGCGACCGTGGGGCCCGACGCGATGTCGATCGGATCGTCTCCCGGGACGTCGGAGATCAGCAGCGTGACGAGCCGCGCCGGGTGGCAGGCGGCGCCGAGGTGCCCGCCCTTGATCGCCGACAGGTGCCGGCGCACGCAGTTCATCTCGCTGATCGTCGCACCCGACTTCAGCAGCGCCCGGCTGACCGCCTGCTTGTCGGCGAGCGTCAGGCCTTCGGCCGGTGCCACCATCAGCGACGAGCCGCCGCCGGAGATCAGGCAGATCACCAGATCGTCGGAGCCGAGACCGCGAACGCGCTGCGCGATGCGTCGCGCGGCCGTAACGCTCGCCGCGTCGGGTACCGGGTGCGCCGCCTCGATGATCTCGATCTGCGTGCACGGCACCGAGTACCCGTAGCGCGTGACGACGAGGCCTTCGAGCGGTCCCGGCCAGCTCGCCTCGACCGCCGCCGCCATCGCCGCCGACGCCTTGCCGGCACCGATCACGACCGTGCGGCCCGGCGGGGCAGGCGGCAGGCGCGCCGGGATGCAGCAGAGCGGCTGCGCGGCGGCGATCGCGGCGCCGAACATCCTCTGCAGCAACTCGCGGGGTGCGTCCATGGGTGGCTCAGACCGGTCGAGAGATGCGCCGCCCCGGCGATCGCCACTTGGTCAGACCAAGCATACCATCGGGGCCCGCAGTGTCAATCGCCGCGCGTGCCATAATCGCCGCCATCCCATGAGCCCTCGTGCGCCGTCGCATCCCGCCGTATTCCACCGCGTTGCGCCGCCACCGCGAGTGCGGCTTTCGGATGCCATCAGCGAGCAGATCGAGCGCCTGATCGTCGATGGTTCGCTGCCCCCGGGCGAAGTGCTGCCGGCCGAGCGCGAGCTCTCGCGGCGCCTGCAGGTGTCGCGCCCTTCGCTGCGCGAGGCGCTGCTGAAGCTCGAGGCGCGCGGCCTCCTGCGCGCCGGACGCAGCGGCAGCCTCGCGGTGACCGATGTCGCCGCGCCGACGATCACCGACCCGCTCGTCCACCTGCTGGTTCGTCACGAGAAGGCGGCGCGCGACGTGCAGGACGTGCGCTACGGGCTCGAGGCGCTCGCCGCGTGGCACGCTGCGCAGAACGCCACTGCCGCCGATCTGCGCAAGCTGCGCAGGATCTTCGCGTCGATGGCGCCCGGGCGTGGCAGGCGCGATGCGCTCGTCGATGCGCAGGCCGACACCGAATTCCACATGGCGATCGCCGACGCGTCGAAAAACGTCGCACTCGCGCACATCGCGCACGGGATCGTCAACCTCGTGCGAACGAGTTCGTTCCGCGTCCGCGACCTGCTCTACCACCAGAGCAGGAACATCCCGATCCTTCACGCGCAGCACGCGGCGATCGTCGACGCGATCGCCGACCGCGACCCCGAGCGGGCGCGCTCGGCCGCGCAGCTCCACCTCTCGTTCATCCAGGCGAGCCTGCGCGAGCACGCCCCGGCGCGCCCGCAGGCCGCCGTGGCGCCGCCGGCGCGTCGGCCAGCCCTGCGGCGCGCGGATCCCCGTCGCGCTGGCACCACGAAGCGCTAGCCCGCTTCCTTCTGCGCTGCGCCGCGCGCGGGTCATGCCCGCAGCGCTTCGCGCAGATCGACGACCCCGGGTGCGCTGTCGCGCAGCATGACGCTCTTCTCGATGTGCACGAAGTGCCCGATCATCAGCAATGCTGCGGCCTCGGCGTCACCGCGCTCGATGGCGGCGAGTACTTCGACATGCTCGTCGTGCGAGCACGCGCTGGGCATCGTCGTGCCGTAGTAGACCTCGACCAGCGACGTGCGCGCGCTGATCTCGCGTACGAACGCCGCCAGAACGGCGTTGCCCGCGAGGTCGGCGATCAGCCGGTGGAAGTCACCGAAGACGCGCGCCCCGTACGCGGTTCCCGACTTCACGTCTCCGCTCCGCACGAGCTTTGCTTCGCGCTCGATCTGCTGGTGCAGCAGGCGAAGCTGCGCCGGCCCTGCGTGGCCCGCCAGCCTGCGCGCCGTGGCGGCCTCGAGCACACGTCGCGTCTCGAACACGTCGCGCGCCTCCTGCACCGACGGCTGCGCGACGCAGGCACTCTTCGACGGCTCCCAGGTGATGAGCTTGTAACGCGCGACGATGAACAGCGCCTCGCGCACCTTCGTGCGGCTCACGCCAAAAATCTCGCCGAGGCTCTCCTCGCCAAGGCGCGTGCCGGGCAGCAGCCGATGCTCGACGATCGCGTCGGTGATGCGCGTCGCGATCGTTTCGGCGTCGGTCGCCGCGGCAGCCGGCGCGCCTCTGGCGATGGCGGGCGAATTTGCCGCGACGATGGAATTTGCGGGCCGCGCGCGGTGCAGCGTCGGCGCACGGCTCCCGGACGCCAGTGCCCTTCGCGCCTTCCCGGCGGCCTTTCTGGTGACCATACTCGATCCTCTTGTGTACACGCTGTTTCGTATTGTATGCGTAGATACGGCCTCCTGCAAACGGCGGTCGGCGCGAGCTCGTACAGATGGACTACCGTGACAGCACCGTCAGCGCGGAGCTCCTTGCTCGTTCGATCGCGACCCGTATGGATTGAGTGGCCACCAAATCTCTGGATACGGCAGCTGCTTTACAGTATACGTTTTTGCTGTTATCGTATCCGAGCGCGCGTACATATACACCTCGATCCACCCCGCAACCGACGCCCGACCGCGCCCGCACCCGATCACTGGCCGCCCGATGACGACCCGTCGCGACCGCTGCACGCTCGACGCGCTCAATCGCCTCGACGAAACGGAGTTCACACGTGCGCTCGGCGACGTCTTCGAACATTCGCCGTGGGTGGCCGCCGAGGTTTGGCCGGAGCGCCCGTTCGCCGACGTCGCCGCGCTCCATCGCTCGATGGCCGGGCGAGTGCTCTCCGCATCGCGCAGCCGCAGGCTTGCGCTTCTGCGTGCGCACCCGGAACTCGCCGGGCGCGAGGCGCAGGAAGGTACGTTGACCGGGAGCTCGGCGCGGGAGCAGGCGCGAGCCGGCCTCTTGGCATTGTCGCGCGACGAGATTGCGCGGATCGCGAGGCTCAACGCCGACTACCGCGCGCGCTTCGGATTCCCGTTCGTCATCGCAGTGGGCAACTACACGAAGCGCGGCGTCCTGCGCGAATTCGAGCGCCGCCTCGCCAACGATCCGGAGACTGAATTCGACATCTGCGTCGAACAGGTGTGCGAGATCGGGCTGATCCGGCTCGAGCGGATGCTCGGCAACTGAGCGCGTCGACGACCACTCCAGGAGCGCAGAGAATGGGACAGCTCTCGACTCACGTTCTCGACACCGTGCGCGGAGGCCCGGCCGACGGCGTCGGAATCGACCTCGCGATCGCCGACGGGACCGGCTGGCGCACGCTGAAGTCCGTGACGACCAACGAGAATGGCCGCACCGCCCGGCCGATTCTCGAAGGTGACGAGCTGGCGCCCGGATGCTATGAGCTCGTGTTCCACGTTGCCGAATACTTCGCGCGCCGCGGAGTGGCGCAGGGCAGTCCGCCGTTCCTCGACGCCATCCCGGTACGCTTCACGATCGTCGACGCGTCCGCCCATTACCACGTGCCCCTGCTCGTCACGCCGTGGAGCTACTCGACCTACCGCGGAAGCTGAACGGCACGGGGGCCGCGGATGGAAGCGTATGTCATCGACTGGATGAACATGCTGGTGCGCTGGCTGCACCTGATCGCCGGCATCGCGTGGATCGGCGCGTCGTTCTACTTCGTGATGCTCGACAGCTCGCTGACGCCGCCGTCGAAGGACGAGGACCGTCAGCGCGGCGTGTTCGGAGAGCTGTGGGCCGTGCACGGCGGCGGCTTCTACAACAGCCGCAAATATCTGACCGGGCCGAAGGGCGAGCCGCTCTCCGAACACCTGCACTGGTCGAAGTGGGAAGCGTACACGACGTGGATGTCCGGAATGGGGCTCCTCGCGATCATCTACTGGTACGGCGCGAACGCATTCCTGATCGACAAAAGCGTCATGGATCTGACGCCCGCCACCGCGATCACCATCAGCATCGGCTTCCTCGTCGGCGGCTGGCTCCTCTACGACGCCCTTTGCCGCATCTTCGAAAACCAGGCGACGCTGCTGGCCCTCGTCCTGTTCGTCCTCATCGTCATCGCCGACTGGGGCCTGTTTCACCTTTTCAGTGCGCGTGCCGCGTACCTCCACGTCGGCGCGATGATGGGCACGATGATGGTGGCGAACGTGTTCTTTCACATCATTCCCGGCCAGAAGCGAATGGTGACCGCGATCCGTGCCGGCAAGGAGCCCGATCCACGCCCCGGTGTGATCGGCCGGCAGCGCTCGGTGCACAACACCTATTTCACGCTGCCGGTGCTGTTCATCATGATCAGCAACCACTACCCGATGACCTACGGCAACCGGCACGGCTGGCTCGTGCTCGCCGGAATCATGCTGGCCGGCGTGCTGATTCGGCAGTTCTTCGTGCTGCGCCACCAAGGCAAGGTGAATTACGCGCTGCCCGCCGCCGGCGCGGTGATCCTCATCGTCGTCGCCGTGGCGATCGCACCGCACGCGGCGCCGTTGAGCGCGAGTGTCGACGGCATGAAGGTCCCGTTCAGCCGTATCCAGCCGATCGTCGCCGAGCGCTGCGCGGTGTGTCATTCGCAGAGACCGACCCAGCCGGGGTTCACCGCCGCGCCCGCCGGCGTGCTTCTCGATTCGCCCGAGCACATTCACGACAACGCGCAGCGTATCGAGCAGCAGGCGGTGGCGACGCAGACGATGCCGCTCGCCAACCTCACCCGCATGACCCCCGACGAGCGTGTGCTGCTCGGCACGTGGATCGCCGAAGGCGCGAAGACCCATTGATCAACAGAGGCCCATGTGCCAATCAACGCAGCCCGTCGACCGCGATCACGGCGATCCTGCTCAACGTACTGTTCAACCGCGCCGGGACGGCCGAGGAGTTCGAGCGCGAGCTCGCCGCCGATGCGGCCTTCCCCCTCGACGCCCTGACAACGCGTAGCCGTCGAACGACGAGGAGTGAAGTGACACGTCGATCGACCGGCGATACGGCACCGAGTTCAAGGAGCCCTGCGTCGCCAATGGCGCAGCGATCTCGAAGAACATCTTCGATCTGCAGCACGTCGGCGGCTACAAGTACGGCACCAACTTCTTCAATGTCGACGTCCTGATGTCGGACTCCATCGACAGCAACGCGCAGGAGGAGTACGTCACCTATCGCAATACGATTGATTTTGCCAAGGTGACGGGGCACAAGTACCAGTACTGGCGCAATCGGTTCGGCAATCCTTCCGACGTCCCGGGCTCGCTTGGAAGACCCCGATGTTGCGCGTCGACGACCACTTCTGATCGGGCAGTCGATGCAAAGCGGCGGGCCGTGCGCATTGACTCGCGCCGGCCCACGCTCTACGCTTTCGCGATTTCACGAACCGGAGACAGGCTCATGGCGCAAGGTGGATCAACGGGCAACGCAGCGGCACCGGTGACTCGCAGGACGGCATCGGTGGTACGCAGGACGGCCTCGGGAATCGCGCTGGCGGCCGGGCTCGCGCTGTTCGGCACGGTGTCCGCGCAGCAGCCGACGCCCGCGCAGCAGAGTGCGATCAAGTCGGCGTGCCGGGGCGATTACCGGGCGGTTTGCGCGAGCGTGCAGCCGGGAGGACCTGCGGCCCTCCATTGCCTGCAGGAGAACGCTGCGCATGTGTCACCGGGGTGCCAGCACGCGCTGGCGGCGCTGGGTGCCCCGCTGCCGCCCCAATCCGCCGCGGGCGGGTCGATGGGAGCGATGGCCCCCGCGGCGGCCGCCCCGGCCGCGGTCACACCGGCTGCGATCACGCCGGCTCCGTCAGGCGCGCCGTCCGGGATCTCACAGCGCGACGAGATGCGCTTGATGCGCGACGCTTGCGGACGCGATTACCGGACCTTCTGCCAAGGCGTCAAGCCGGGCGGCGGCCATGCGATCACCTGCCTCGAAGCGAACGCCGCATCGTTGGCGCCAGGATGCCGGCGGGACCTCGCCGCGATGAAGGATCACATGGGCAAGTAGCGCCGCGGCGGCAGGCGCAGTCCACGAAGAAAGCTCTGAGCTTCGCCGTACGACGCGTCAACGCAACCGCAGCCCTCCTCCACCGCGCTGCGAACGGTAGGACTGCTGGCGTTGCGCGCCTTCGGTGCGCGCATGCCGGTCCTGCTCGAGCTGATCCCACGGCGCGCCACCCTCGGCGGACCCGCGCGCCGGCGCAGGCTGCGCGGACCCACCCTGCCCGAGGCGCCTCGGCGCCGCCCCCGGCTGTGACGTCGCCGGTGCCGCGGCACTCGACGGTTGCTTCTGCGTTCCACCTTGCGTGCGCATCGGCGCGTTCGCGCTTTGTGCGTGCTGACCCTGCCCCTGCGCATGCTGACCCTGCCCCTGCGTGCCGCTCCCTGTCTGGCCCTGCCCGTTTGCCGGGTGTGTGGCGTTCGACGGCGGCGTCACCGGCTGCCATGATCCGTCGTTCCACTTCGACCAGCCGCTGTCGGTGTGCTTGTAGACATTCCCGTCGGCGCCGGCGTAGGTGTCGCCGCCCGCGGTCTTCACTGCACCCCCCTTGTTGCCGTTCGCGCCCTTGGCGCCGGCGCCCTCGGCACCGGTGCTCAAGCTGAATCCGCCTGCCTTGCCCTGGGCATTCGCGCCGCTCTTCGTGTTGACGGTCTGATTCGGGCCGGTGATCGTCGACGAGCCCCAGCGCTCGTACTCGTTCCAGTTCTGTTGCGTCGAGCCCGAGCGCCCGGTCTTGCTGTTCGAGAAATTCGCATAACCGCTGCCGCCGTCGGCCCCCCACGACGCACTCCCGTGCGCATAGGTGCCGGTCGTCGGGTTGTAGTAGGAGAACGCGCCTGCACCTCCGTTGGGTCCGTAGATCGCGCCTCCCTGCGCCCACGCGCCCGTGCTCGGGTTGTAGTAGCGCGCCCCCGAAGCGGTGTTGTAGGGACCGTAGATGGTGCCGCCGCGCGCCCACGCGCCGGTGCTCGGGTTGTACCAGGTGGCGCCCGAATACGAATACGGATACGGAATGAACACAGGCACCGGTGCCGGGTAGTAGTACGGGGGGTAGTAGTAGCCGGTGCCGTAGACGACGACTCCCGCGCTGACATAGCCCAGCGTGTAGCCGGTCGTGTAGCCGTAGGTCACCGTCGTCGGCGTCGACGAGTACACGGTGACGTAGGTCACGTTGTAGAGCGGGCTCGCCGGGGAAATCGTGTAGATCACCTGCGGCACCGCATCAGCGAGCACCCACGGCCCGTTCGGCGACGGCGCGACGAACCACGCCGCGTTGTAGCAGACGTAGTAGCGGCCAGCGACGTCGATCACCTGATACGACGTGTTGACGGCGTACGTCATCGTCGTGCCGGCGATCGGAACGAATTTCGGTGGTCCCGCATAGGTGACTGCGACCTTCACCGTGCTGCGTTCGATCGTTCCCTGTCGCGGGACCTGTGCCTCCATCACCGCTTGCTGTGCCTGCGGCGTGCCGGGGACCGACACCAGCACGTGACCCTTCGGACTCGATGCCGGGATCCGCGCGAAATCGGGTGGCAGCGACGGCGTGGCGAACGTCCACGGCCCTTCGAGCGCAGCCGCCGAGAACCAGCGCCCCGACGTCAGGAAGTAGAAGCGTCCGGTCGAGGGCATGAAGAAGAGGTCGACCGGAGTGTTGACGACGTACTGGAGCGCAGTGCCGGCGAGCGCGGCGAGCTTCGGTGCACCGCTGGTGACGATGATCTCGGCCGGCTTCATGCTGACAATGATCGTCGGCGCAGACGCGGCACGCACCGGTCGCGGCGGCATCGCCTTGCGCACGTCGTCGAACGCGGGGTCGCGCGGCAGCGTCTTGAACACCGGAGGGAGACTGTGCGTCGGTGCCCACGGTCCTGCCGCAGCCGGGGCCGAGAACCAGGTGCCGTTGGCGAGCAGATACCAGCTGTGGCCTGCCGCCGTCTCGAACACGCTCCAGTTGGTGTTGACGGCAACCGAGAGCCCGTCGGCGAGCGGCGCCATCACCGGTTCGCCGTTGAACACGACGAGGCTTGCCGGACGGGTACTGTAGAAGATCGTCGGCGGATCGTTGGCGAGCGCGATGGTCTGCGGTGGCGCCGGTGGCTCCTTGAGGCTCAGCAGGACGGCATCGACTGGCACGCGCTTCGCACCCAGCGCGGGAATGACGTCGCGCATCTGCGCTTCGACCTGCGCGGCCTGTACGGCATCGAGCGAAGGAAATTTGGTCGAAACGAGCTTCATGCCCGAGTAGGTCACGGTGCGCGTCGTGTAATCGGTCTCGGTGTTCGCCGATACCTCGACGGTGCCGCGAATCGGCACTCGGGCGCCGGGGCGCAGGATCGAGACCGCGGCGCGCGCGGTGAGCGTGCGGTGCTCGGGCCATGCGATCGCCTGTGGCTCGCTCACCGTGACCGTCGAACCGTGCAGCGTCATCGTGTTCGGCCACGACGCCATTGGCGGCAGTGCGCGAAGTTGCGCAGCGGCATTCGGCGCGGCGAGCCCACCAAACATGAACCATGTGGCAAGTGCCACGACCCACTGCCGACGTGCGTCGACCATTTTTGCCTCCGTGCAATCCTTTCGCGCCGCGCGCCATGCGCGACCCGGACCGCCCCAATCGATGGCGCGGGAGCATAGCAGCGAACACCTGCCGGCGCCACCCAGACTCCCTGCGCGCGCCCGCGCTGCCGGCAGAATGGCGCTGCCCCGCGGAACCGCGGATAATCGCGCCACACGTCACGCGGAGTCGTTCGATGCTGCAATTCGATCGTTTGATCGTCCTGCTTCCGGCGCTCGCGCTCGCCGTCTGGGCCGGCGCCGCCGACGCGCAATGGGTGTTCCTCGCGCGACGAGCCGTCGGTCGCATCGAGCAGATGTCACAAAAAGCACCCGACGGGAAAACCGCGTTCGATACGGCGACGGTGATCGTTGACGTTCCCGCCGCGCGCGTCTACGAGACCGTGCAGAAGTCGCTGCAAGCCGTGGCAGGCATCACGATCATCTCCGACGATGCGCCGACGCGCCGCGTCGAGTTCACCGACGGATCGCGCAACGCGGCGATCCAGTCGATCGCCCTCGGCGACAAGCTGACGCAGATTCTCGTGTCGTCCGCGCACGTCGCAGGGCCCGATGCGACGACCTCGACGATCGTCGAGCGCATCATCGGTGTCTGCCGGCGAATGAACGTCGAGTGCACGCCGGGAGCGTGATCGCCCATTCGCGCGGCGCATGCGTCGCGTGAGCAAAGAGCATTTCGCGGCCACGTGCCGGTGACCTTAAGATGACGGGTCCGCGTCCCTCGGAGAGCCCCGGTTTTCGATGAGCCACCCGCGCACTTCGACGTCCACCGGGCCCGCCAGGGCCACACCCGGCTTTCTCATGCTGCTGATCGCCAGTGGCGCGATCATCTCGCTCTGCATGGGCGTGCGGCAGAGCCTCGGCCTGTTCATGCGGCCGATGACGCTCGACCTCGGCGTTTCGGCGGCGACGTTCGGTTTCTCGATCGCGTTGCAGAACATCGTGTGGGGTCTGTCGCAGCCGGTGGTGGGCGCCCTCGCGGATCGTCACGGACCGCGGCCGGTGCTGATCGTGACGTCGATCGTGTACGCGGCGGGGCTTGCGCTGATGGTCGTCGCCGGGGCATGGCCTGGTGGGCTCGCGATGGCCGGTTTCCTCATCGGCGTCGGCGTCGCGGGAACGGGCTTCGGCGTTTTGATCGGCGTGGTCTCGCGCGCGACGCCTCCGGCAAAGCGCACGCAGACGGTCGGCATCGTGGCAGCGGCGGGCTCGCTCGGGACCGTCGTCATCGCGCCTGCCGGGCAGATGCTGATCGGCGGACTCGGCTGGCGCCCTGCGATGCTGCTGTTCGCCGCCGTTGCGGCTTCGCTCGCCCTGGTGTCACTGGTGATCCGCGAGCCGGGGCGCAGTCCGGGCGCGCCGGGAGCGGCGACCCAGCGACTCCGCGAGGCGGTCGTCGAGGCAGTCACGCACCGCGGCTATCTGTGCATGATGGTCGCGTTCTTCGCGTGCGGCTTCCAGCTCGTTTTCATCGCGACCTACTTGCCATCGTATCTCGACCTCTGCGGCGTCGCACCGGGGGTCGGCGCGACCGCGCTCGCGCTGATCGGGTTCTTCAACACGATCGGCACCTACGCGTTCGGCCTGCTGGGCGCGCGTCTCAGCCAGAAGCGACTGCTGGCGCTTATCTATCTGTTGCGCACGCTCTTCATTGCAGCGTTCCTGCTGCTGCCGGTGAGCGCAGGATCGGCGCTGGTGTTCGCCTCGGCGATGGGCATGCTCTGGCTCGGCGTCATTCCGCTCGTGACCGGTATCATCGGCCGCGTGTTTGGCCTCAGGCACTTCAACACGCTCTACGGAATCGTGTTCCTCTCGCATCAGCTCGGCTCGTTCTCTGGTGCGCTGATGGGAGGCATGGTGTTCGACCGCTTCGGCAACTACAACGCCGGTTGGACTGCGCTGATCGCCGTCGGGCTCGCCGCGTTCCTGCTGCAGTGGTCGATGGACGAGCGCCCGCCCCGCCGGCGTGGGCCCGCGGCCCCGCCGCTGCCCGAGGCCGCGTAACACGCCCGCCGCGTTACGGTTTGCCCGGGTCCTTGACGCGCTGCAGATAGGCGGAGAAATCGACGGTGCTGGCGTGCTCAGCCGCGGCCGATCGTCGTTCGCGCGTCGATGAGTTCGGGGAAAAAGGCCTGGTCGAGCGCGCGGCGCAGGAACGCGACGCCCGACGAGCCGCCCGTCCCACGCATGAAGGCGATGATTCGCTCGACGGTCTTGACGTGCCGGAGCCGCCAGAGCTGGAACATCTCCTCGACGTCGACCAGCTTCTCGCACATGTCGTAGACGTCCCACCAGCGCGCGCGATCCGCGTACACGACGCGCAGCGCTCCGACGAACCCGGAACTGCGCACCCACGGTTGCGTCACGTCGCGCTCGACGAGCTCGCGCGGCACCGGCAGACCCCGCCGCGCGCGCAGGCGCACGAACTCGTCGTAGAGCGACGGCGCGTGCAGCAACGCATCGAGCTCGTCCATGCCGCGATGCTAACATCGCTCGACGACACGTCATCGCAGTCAGAGCGACTGCACCGGCACGAACACCGAGCGCCGCGCATCGATCGCGATCCGCGTCACCGGCAGCCCATAGAGACGTTCGATGTTCGCTGCGGTGAGCGCGCGCTCGACGCGATCGAGCGCGAGCGGCCGGCCGTCGCGCAGCAGCAACGCCCGATCGGCGTGCGCAAGTGCCAGATCGGGCTCGTGCGTCGAGACGACGATCGACTTCCCTTCGGCGCGCAGCCGATCGATCTCGTGCAGCACGCGTGCACGGTTGCCGAAGTCAAGACTCGAAGTCGGCTCGTCCAGAATAAGTACCGGCGCCGCTTGCGCGAGCGCGCGCGCGATCAGCACGAGCTGGCGCTCGCCGCCGGAGAGCTCGGTGACACTGCGCTCGGCGAGTTCGACGATGCGAAGCCGCGCGAGCGCATCGCGGGCGATGTCGCGGTCGGCTGCGCGCGGCGGCCCGAACCACGGGAGCTGAGCACAACGCGCCATCAGCACGACGTCGAGCACGCGAAAGCCGAAGCTCAGCCCGTCGTGCTGGGGGACGTAAGCGAGACGGCGGGCGCGCTCGGATGGGCGCAACGCGGCGATCCCGACTCCCGCCGTGACAACACTGCCGCCGAGCGGAACGAGCAGGCCGAGCAGCGTACGCAACAGCGTCGACTTGCCGGCGCCGTTGCCGCCGAGCACGGCAAGCGATTCGCCGGGGGCAAGCGCGAACGTGATCCCTTCGACGATTCGTCGCGCGGCAAAGCCGACCGCGAGTTCGCGCGCTTCGAGGAGCGGAACGGTCGCCATCGCGTCGCGCTCGCGGCGTTCGCCTTCAGAACACGTTGCGCGCGCGAGCGAGAAGCGCGATGAAGACCGGCGTTCCGACGATCGCGGTGAGAATCCCTGGCGGAATCTCGATCGGTGCGACGCTGCGCGCGGCGGTATCGACGATCAGCACGAAGGCGGCCCCCAGCACCGCCGCCTGCGGCAGCAGCCGCGGGAACGAGGGCCCGACGACGAGGCGCGCCATGTGCGGCACGACGAGACCAACCCAGCCGATGATGCCGCCCACCGCGACGCTCGCCGCCGTGACGAGCGTCGCGGCGCCGATCACCACGAGGCGAAGCCGCGTCGCCGGCAGGCCGAGCGAGCGCGACTGGTCGTCGGGAAGAGCGAGCAGGTCGATGCGCCAGGCGAGCGTGAACAGCGTCGCGAGCCCTACCGCGACAAGTGGCGCCAGCAACGCAAGCTGGCGGCCCGACGCCGATGCGAGGCTTCCCATCAGCCAGAACGTGATCGTCGGCAGCTCGTTGTACGGATCGGCGACATATTTGAGCAGCGACAGGCCGGCACCGAGGAGGCTCGCGATGACGATGCCGGTGAGAATCAGCGTGACGAGCGGATCATGCGCGCTGAGCCGCGAGGCAATCGCCAGCACTGCGGCTACGGCGACGATGCCGCCGGCGAACGCCGCGAGCGCGACGCCGACGCTCCCGGCGCCGAGAAGAATCGCGATGATCGCGCCGAGCGCCGCGCCCGACGACACGCCGAGCGTATCGGGCGCGACCAACGGATTGCGAAAGAGGTGCTGGTAGGCCGCCCCGGCGGCCGCGAGTGCGGCGCCCGTCAGCATCGCGATCAGCACGCGCGGCAGGCGCAGTCCCCAGACGATCGCCTGCGCCGGACCTCCGGCCGCCGCCTCGTCGCCGTGATGCCACAGTGCGGCGACGACGTCGCGAAACGGGAGCGGGTAACGCCCCGCGCCGAGCGCGAGAAAGGCGAGCCCGGCCAGCACCAAGGCGGTGGCAGCGATCCGCCGGTACGTCACACCCGCATTCACCGGCGCGATTATGCGCGCGCCGCGCGAGCGACCCGATCGAGGACCGGTGTCGGTCCCGGGATGGCGCAATCGCGCGTCAGCCGAGCGCGCGCAGCACCTCCATCGGTGGCGTATCGAGCGTGCGGCGGGTGCCCAGCCAGCCTGCGACGACGACAAGCGCCGTCCCGCCAGCGATCGCAACGAGCCAGATCCAGGCATCGCCGCGATACGGAGTGTCGAACACCTGCGACGCAAGCGCGTGGCCGAGCAACGTTGCGCCGCCTGCCGCGAGCGCGCCTGCAACGGCACCGACGAGCGCGAATTCAGCGACGAGCGCGGTCCGGAGCTGATGCGTCGAGGCGCCCAGCGTGCGCAGCACCGCGGCGTCCATCCGCCGCTCGTCCTGCGTCGCGACGATCGCCGCCTCGAGAACGAGAAGGCCCGCGGCGAGCGTGAACACGAAGACGAGCTCGACTGCGCGCGCGACGCGATCGATGACGCCCTCGACCTCGGCGAGGATCTCGGTCACGTCGATCACCAGCACGCTGGGAAAGCGCCGCACTAGCGCGGACGACCACTGATCGCCCGTCCCGTCCGGCACGCGAAACGCGCTGATCCACGTGGCAGGGAGTCGGTCGAGCGCACCCGGGGCGAACAGCGCGAAGAAGTTGACGCGAAAGCTGTCCCACTGGACCTTGCGCAGGCTCGTCACCGGCGCGGTGATCCGTACGCCGCCCGCGTCGAAGGTGAGCCGGTCGCCGACCTTGACGCCGAGGCGCTCGGCGATCCCGCGTTCGAACGAGACGCCGGCGCCGGCGCCGTGCGCGCCATGACCCCAGAAACTCCCTGCGACGATCGCGTTTCCGGGCGGCAGCCGGTCGGTCCACGACAGGTTGAACTCGCGCTGCACAAGCCGTCGCGTCTGCGCATCGCCCGAGCGTGCCGCGTCGAGCGCCGCTCCGTTCTTCTCGACCAGCCTGCCGCGAACCATCGGCTCGAACACCGGATCGACGCCGATCGAGCGGCGAACGAGTTCGCGCACTGCGTCACGCTGGTCGGGAAGGACATTGACGAGAAAGCGATTCGGCGCGTCGGGTGGCAGCGCCGCGCGCCAGTCGGCGAGAAGATCGCCGCGCACCACCGCGAGGAGCAGGAGCGCCATCCCGCCGAGCGCCAGTGCGCCGATCTGCAAACTCGATGCAAGCGCGCGGCGACGCAGGTTGGCGAGCCCGAAGCGCCACGCCGCGCCGCGCGCAGGCAACCTCGCGACGCCGACGACGAGCAGCCGGCCGGCGCCGGCCGCGACGACGAGCAGCGCGGCAACGCCGGCGACGATCAGCCACGCCGCCTGCACGGCTCGCGCCTGCCAGCCGATCAGCGCCGCGATCGCGACGATCGCCGCAATCCACCCCCCCCACCGGTGCGTATTGCCGGCGGCGAGATCCCGGCGCAGGACGGCGAGCGGCGGCTCGCGTGCGAGCGCAACGAGCGGCGGCAGCGAGAATCCGCCGAGCAGCACGATCGCCGTCGCGAGCGCGTCGAGTGCCGGCCACCACGAAGGCCATGGCAGCAACGCGCCGTCGGCTCCTGCGACGAGGCGAACCATCACCTCCTGCGCAGCGATCGCGACGAGCATTCCGGCGACGCCGGCGGCGAGGCCGACCAGTGCGAACTGGACCAGGAACAGGCGCAGCGTCCGCGCGGACGCTGCGCCGAGGCAGCGCAGCATCGCAGCGACGTCGAGGTGCCTGCGCAGATAGCGTCCGGTCGCCAGCGCCACCGCCGCGGCGGCGAGGAGCACCGAAGCGAGTGCCGCGAGACCGAGGAAGCGCCCGGCGCGATCGAGCGTCTGGCGCAACTCAGGCCGCAGATCGCCGACGGTGTCGACGCGCTCGCCGGCGACAATCGTTCGGGCAAGCCACGTCCGGTAGCGATCGAGCGCCGCCCGATCATCGCGCGCTGCGACCATCAGCCGGAACGAAGCGCGTGTCCCCGGCTGCAGCAGCCTGGTTGCGTCGAGATCGGCCGCGTTCAGCAGGAGTTTCGGAGCCGGGGCGAATACGATACCGGCGACCTCGGGCTCGCGCGCGAAGATCGCCGCCACGTCGAGTGTGGCGTCGCCGACCGCGATGACCGTGCCGCGATGCGCATCGAGCCGGTCGGCGAGATGCCGGTCGATCCAGACCTCACCCGGCGCGGGGATCGTTCCACCGCCGGTCTCGTTGCCCGGCGGGGACGCGGCTCCCGTCGGCGCACCCGATCGCGCGCCGCCAGCGGTGACGAATGCGATCGCTCCGCGCAGCGGATAGCCCGCCGCAATCGCCTTGACGTCGGTCAGCACCGCGGGACCGCCGTCCTTGCGCTGAATCATGCTGTTGAAGCGGACCACCGGCGTCGTCGCGAGTCCGAGCGAACGCGCCTCGTCCGCAAGCGGCGCGGGAAGCGGCCGATCGCCGCTTACCATCAGGTCCGCACCAAGCAGCCGATCGGCCTGCACGGCGAGGCCACGCGCGACGCGGTCGGCGAAGAGGCCGACCGTGGCGACGCTCGCCACGGCGAGCACGAGCGCAGCAGCGAGCACCGCAAGCTCGCCGCGGTGCCAGTCGCCGCGCAGAAGGCGCAGCGCAAGCGCGACGTCGCCGCGAAGGCGCGAGCGCGATGGCATCGCGCGAGTGTCAGGCGCAGCGCTAATCGGCAAAGCGCACGCCGGTGCGCTGCGCGCGAAGGCGCGGATCGCGGGACTTCACGAGCACCGGGTCACCGCCGAGAATCTCGAAGCAGCGCTCGAGCGTCTCGTCTTCGAGGCGCCGCATCGCCTCGGCCGTGTAGAAAGTGAGATGCGGCCACAGCACCACGTTGTCCATCGCATAAAGTGGCGACAGCCGGTGCCCCTCCCTCGCGAGCGGCTCGTCACCATAGGCGTCGAGCGCAGCGCCGCCGAGCCGCCCGTTCCGCAGCGCGGCGGCCAGTGCGTCCTCGTCGATGAGCTCACCCCGCGAGACGTTGACGACGAGCGCACCCGGCTTCATGCAGCCGAGCTCGCGCTCGCCGACGAGGTGGCGCGTTGCGGGTGTCAGTACCGCGTGCAACGACACGACGTCGCACTGCGCGAGCATCGCGCAGAGCTCGTCGCACTTCTCGACTCCCTGCAGGGCCATCGCTTCGCGATCCCGCCAGGGATCGAAGCCGAGCACACGCATCCGGAATCCCTGGCCGAGCATCCGAGCGAGCTTGCTGCCGATCCTGCCGACACCGATCAGACCAAGCGTCTTCCCCGCAAGGTCGGTGGCGAGCCATTGCGGCGTCGGCCACGCCCAGCCCTCGGCGTCCATCCGATGCTGCAGCGGCTTCATTTTCCGGGCGAGCGCGAGGAGCAGCGCCACGGCGCCCTCCGCGACCGTCTCTTCCGCATAATCGGGAACGTTGACGACCGGAATCCGCCTTGCACGTGCAGCGTCGATGTCGATCGCGTCGATGCCGACTCCGTACTTGACGATCCCCTTGAGGCGCGATGCGCCGGCGATCACCCGCGCGGGGATCCGCGTGTAGCACATGAGGATGAGGTCGGCGTCGCGCACTTCGTGCGCAAGTGCATCCTCGGTCACCGCGCCCTCGAGCAGCACCAGCGTCGCGCCGGCGCCGCGCAGTCGCTCGTCGACGCGCGGCAGCTCGAGCTCGGCGTCCGTGCGGACGATCTTCACATCTTGGCGGTCAGGCAACGCTCGCGATCGCCGACTCGACGATGTCGAGCGCCCGATCGAGATCGGCTGCGGCGATGACGAGCGGGGGCGACAGCACGACGACGTTGCCCTGCCCGACCTTGAACGAAAGGCCCTCGGCGAGGCAGCGGTAGAGGACCTGCTCGGCGAGGCCGGTAGCCGCTGCCCCTGTCGCCGGGTCGACGAGCTCGATCGCGAGCAGGAGTCCGATTCCGCGCACGTCGCCCACCTGCGGCAGCCGCGCGCGCATCGCCTGCAGGCGCACGACCGCCCGCTCGCCCAACTCTCGCGCGCGCGCGCAGAGGCGCTCGTCGTCGATCACGTCGAGCGTCGCGAGCGCAGCGGCACAGCCGATCGAGCTCTTCTCGTGCGTGTAGTGGCCGAGCGCCCGCTCGGCCGCGATGTCGAGTCCTTCGCGCGCGATCACCGCTGCCATCGGGAACACCGCACCGCCGAGGCCCTTGCCGAGCACGACGATGTCGGGGACGATTGCGTAGCGCTCGAACGCGAACATTGTGCCGGTGCGACCGAGGCAGATCGGAATCTCGTCGAGAATCAGCAGCGTCCCGTGCCGGTCGCAGGCCTCGCGCAGCCTCGCGTAATACGTCTGTGGCGGAATCTGCACGTCGGTCGAGCGCACCGTCTCGACGATGACCGCCGCGACGTCCTCCTCCTTGCCCAGAACGTAGTCGATGTAATCGGCGCAGCGCGCGTCGCAGCTTCCGTTGCAGCCGAAGCGGCACTGGCGCGGGTCGCAGGGAGGCACGTGCTCGGTGCCGGGAAGGAGCGGGCCCATGTCGCGGCGAAACAGCGCCTCGCCGCCGATCGAGATCGCGTCGAGCGAGGCGCCGTGAAAGGCATCCCACATCGAGATCGTCTTGTGACGCCCGGTCGCGAGGCGAGCGAGCTTCAGCGCGATGCCGATCGCGCTGGTGCCGCCCGGCGCGAAGAGCACCTTGCCGAGATCGCCGGGCGCGAGTTCGCCGAGACGCCTTGCGAGGGTCACCGCGGCGTCGTTGGTGAAGCGCCGCGGCGAAAACGGCAGCGTGTCGAGGGCGCGCTTCACCGCTTCGACGACACGCGGGTGTCCGTATCCGACCTGATGGACGCTGTTGCCGTGGAAATCCATGTAGCGCCTGCCCTCGACGTCCTCGAGCCAGATACCGGACGCGGAGCGGAGCGCGTTGAAGCAAGGCGTCGACAGCGACTGGTGCAGAAAGTAACGCGCGTCGTCGGCGAGAAGCTCACGCGTCGCCGGCGCAAGCTGTTCGGCTTCCCAGCGCTTGCGCAACGGCGAAAGATTGACGTCGCCCTCGGAGGCGAGATCGGTCAGCGGGCGCGGGGGCCAATCCATCGCTCAAGAATACCGTAGCGTCCGCCCGCCGCTCAGCCGGATGCGAGCGCGAGCCAGTCGGTGAGCGAGCGACGGCCTGCCGCCGTAAGCGTGAGCGCGCGCGAGTCCGGCGCGCGAAGCAGCCAGCGCCGCGCAACGAAGTGGTCGAGCATCGCGACGGCGAGCGGACCCGCGAAGTGATCACGGCGTTCCGACCAGTCGATGCACGGATACGCGACGCCCCTGCGGCCACCTGCGATCGCGCGTGCATCGACGCCGATCGCCAGCAACTCGTCATGTCCGGTCTCGGTGACGCGTGCCGCGCCGCCTTCGAACGACAGCGCACCCCGTCCGATCAGCGCATCGTGCAGCGCGACGCCAAGGCGCCCCGCGAGGTGCCCGTAACAGCTGCGCGCCTCGCGCAGCCGCCGATACGATCCGCGCGACCACTTCCCGGCAACGGGATCGGCGGTCGCATCGCGCTCGGCGATCAGCGCAAGAGCTTCCAGTGCATGCGCCACGTCGCCGTCGGTAAGCCGGAAGTAGCGGTGTCTGCCCTGGGTGCGTGCGACGACCAGATCGGCGTCGCAGAGCTTCGCGAGGTGCGCGCTCGCCGTCTGCGGCGTGACTCCCGACGCGTGTGCGATCTCGCCGGCGGTCATGTATTCGCGCCCGAGCAGCGCGCCGAGCATCCGCGCGCGCGTGGGGTCGCCGATCATCGTCGCGATCCGGGCGAATCGGGGTTCCGGCGCTTCGATCATGACGGGATTCCCTGATGCACGCCCGACGCCGCCCTGACGCCGATCCAGGCGGTCGCCGCCGCGCCGGCGAGCAGAACCGCCGCGATCGCGGCGGCAGCGTGCAGACCGGAGATTATAGGGACGGGCCCTCCGGTCGCGAGCGCACCGAATGCCGCGACGCCGATCGCGCCGCCGAACTGGCGGGCCGCGTTCAGCACCCCTGACGACGTGCCCGCGCGCCGTGCATCGGCGCCGCAGAGGACGACCGTCGTCATTGCTGGAACGGCAAGACCCATCCCGGCAGGAATCAAGGCGAACGCCGGCAGCATCGCGGCGTACGCAGTATGGCGGTCGAAAGCACCGAGCAATGCGAAGCCCAAGACACCGATCGATGCGCCGACGAGCATCGATACGTGCGGTCCGTGTCGCGCCGTGACCTTCGCGCTCGCGAGGTTGGAGACGATGAAGGTCGCGGTAAGCGGCACGAAGGCGAGTCCCGCGGTGAACGCCGGGTAGCCGAGGACCTGCTGCAGGTACAGGCTCAGCACGAAGATCGCCCCATAGTACGTGAGGTTCACGACGACGCCGAACGCGACGGCTGCGGCGAGCCCTGGCGAGCGCAGCAAGTCCGGCGGAAGCATCGGATCGGCCACTCGCACCTCGGCGAATCGGAACCCCCATCCCGAGGCGAGCGCGACGGCGAGGCAGCCTGCAGCCAGCGGATGCCCGACGCCGAGCACCGGTACCTCGATGATCGCGGCGACCAGGGCCCCCACTGCAACGACGGCGAGCAGCTGCCCGACCGGGTCGAAGCGCCGCGATGCCGGGAGGCTTACCGATCGCTCGTGCCAGCCCAGCGTCAGGTACGCGCCGATCGCGCACAACGGCAGGTTGACGAGGAAGATGCTCCGCCAGTCGAATGCGTCGAGCAGCAGCCCTCCGACGACGGGGCCGGCAGCGATCGACACGCCGCCCGCCGCGGTCCACCAGCCGACCGCCCGGGAACGCAGCGCGGCATCGTGGCGGGTCGCCTGGTCGAGCAGTGCGAGGGAACTCGGCACGAGAAGCGCTGCGCCTGCGCCCTGCAGCGCGCGCGCAGCAACAAGCGACGCCGGATCGAACGCGAGCCCGCATGCTCCCGAAGCGAGCGCGAACAGCGCAAACCCGGCGACGCAGACGCGGCGGGCCCCCACCCGATCGGCGACCACACCCGCCGACAGCAGCAGTGCGGCAAACGCCAGCGCGTAGCCGTCGACGATCCACTGCAGCATCGCGACCGATGCGCCGAGCTCGGCAATGCGCGGAAGCGCGACGTTGACGATCGTGACATCGAGCTGGACGACGGCGAAGCCGACGCTTGCGGCCATGATCGCCCATGCGGTCGAATGGCTTCGCGACGTGACGGTGACGGACGTCGTTACGGAATTCGATGAGATCCCTGGAAGTACATTCATGCCGCCTACGATAGCCGCGGGCGGCGCCGCGATGTTTCGCCGCGCGTCGAAGGGTCAGCCGATCGTCTGAATGCGATCGCCGACGAGCCTTCCCGACTCGAGCGACAGGATACGCGAGCAACGCGTCGCGAGCTCGGTATCGTGCGTCACCAGTACGAGCGTCGTCCCTTCCTCGCGATTGAGGTCGAACATCAACGCTGCGACGGTCGCGCCGGTGGCCGCGTCGAGATTGCCGGTCGGCTCGTCGGCCATCAGGATGCGGGGACCGCCGGCGAAGGCGCGCGCGATGGCGACCCGCTGCTGTTCGCCCCCCGAGAGCTGCCGCGGGTAGTGCGTCCGGCGCGAACCGAGGCCGACGCGATCGAGCCAGCCACGTGCGGTGGCGCCGGCATCGCGCAACCCGGCGAGGTCGAGCGGCAGCATGACGTTCTCCTCCGCCGTCAGCGCCGGCAGGAGCTGGAACGACTGGAACACGAAGCCGATCAGGCGCTGGCGCAGCGCCGCGCGGCCGTCCTCGTCCTGCGTCGAGAGCGCGATGCCGTCGAGCCAGACCTCCCCGGAGCTCGGGCGATCGAGGCCCGCGAGCAGTCCCAGGAGCGTCGTCTTGCCGGATCCGCTCGCGCCGACAATCGCGGCGCGCTCGCCCGCGTCGAGCGCGAACGAGACGTCGTCGAGGATCGACAGTGGCGCGTCACCACTCTGTACGACGCGGCCGAGCGACTCGGCACGCACGATCGGTTGGGACATTGCAGGCATCGTTGCGGACTGCGCGCGATTCTACGTGGCTGCGGCAGCGTGCAAGGCCGTCGCTACAATGGGCGGCATGTTCGATCGGGGCGCCGCAGCGACCACCGGACCGCAGTCGGCACGCCTGCCTGCGACGCTGGCGGCGTTGGTCGCCGCGGCGCTCGCGGCCGCCGCATTCGTCATCGCGGCGATTGTCGTCGCGGCAACACCTGTCGTCGCGGCGGCTGCGCCGCTCGGCACCGACCATCCTGCCCCGGTCATTCTCGTCGTCGGTGACTCGATCTCCGCAGGCTACGGGCTCGAAGCCGGCCAAGGCTGGGTCGCGCTGCTCGCGGCACGACTGCAGACCGAAGGTTACCGCGAGCGCGTCGTGAACGCGTCGATCTCCGGCGACACGACTGCGGGCGGACGCGCACGATTGCCGGTACTGTTGCGCGAGTACCAGCCGACGATCGTGGTGCTCGAACTCGGCGGCAACGACGGTCTGCGCGGTGGCGACGTTGCTGCCACACGCGACAATCTGGATGCGATGGCGCGCGACGCCGAGGTTGCACGCGCGCGTGTACTGATTCTCGGCATGAAGATGCCGCCCAACTACGGACCAGCGTACGCGCGCGCATTCGACGCGATCTATGGCGAGGTCGCCCGGGCACGCAACGCCGCGCTCGTCCCGTGGCTCTTCGCGGGCTTCGGCGAGGACCTGTCGCGGTTCCAGCCCGATCACATTCATCCGATCGCCGCGGCGCAGCCGCGCATGCTCGACAACGTCTGGCCCGCGCTGCTGCCGCTGATCGGCAAGCGCACCAACGCGACCGCGAGCCGGAAGAACCGATGAGCGCGCAGCATTCCGGTGGCGGCGCGTTGACCCCACTCCCTCCGGGACCGCCCGCGCGGCCCGAAGCGAAGGTGCCGATCGCAGCACTCGCCGGCTACGCCGACCGCATCGACGTTCGCTCACCCGGTGAATTCGCGCTCGACCACCTTCCCGGCGCCGTCAACCTCCCGGTGCTCGACGACACCGAGCGCGCGCGCGTCGGCACGCTCTACGTCCAGGTGTCGGCGTTCGAAGCGCGCAAGCTCGGTGCCGCACTCGTCGCCCGCAACGTCGCGAACATCGTCGAGGCCCATGTTCGCGATCGTCCGCCGGAATGGGCGCCGCTCGTCTATTGCTGGCGCGGCGGCCAGCGCAGCCGCGCGCTCGTGCACGTGCTGCGCGAGATCGGCTTTCGCGCCGCGCAGCTCGAAGGCGGCTACCGTGCGTGGCGCCGGCACGTCGTCGCCATGCTCGGCGAACTGCCGCAGTGCTTTCGTTATCGCGTCGTCTGCGGGCTCACCGGATCCGGAAAGTCGCGTCTCATCGAGGCGCTCGCCGCCGAGGGCACGCAGGTGCTCGATCTCGAGAGCCTCGCCCGCCATCGCGGATCGCTGCTCGGTGACATTCCGGGGGCAGCGCAACCTACGCAGAAGGCATTCGAGAGCGCGCTCGTCGATGCGCTCGGGCGCTTCGACGCTGCGCGCCCGGTCTACGTCGAGTCCGAAAGCCGGCGGATCGGTCGGCTGCAGACGCCGGAGGCGCTGCTCGTCGCGATGCGAAGCTCGGAGTGCATCACGGTCGAGACGCCGGTTGAACTACGCGCCGCGATGCTCGCCGAGGACTACGCACACCTCGTCGTCGAACGCGACCAGCTCCAGGCGCTCGTTGCGCGCCTCGCCTCGCTCCACGGCCGCGAAACCGGGGCGCGCTGGGCGGCGATCGTTGCTGCGGGCGATACGACGGCCCTGGTGCGGGAGCTGCTCGAGCGCCACTACGATCCGCTCTACGCGCGCGCGATCGGGCGCAATTTCGTGCTTCATCGCGATGCCAGGGTCGCCGCGGTAACAGGTACATCGAAGTCGGCATTCAGGTCGCTCGCGCGCGCGGTGGTCGCTCTCGACGCGCCGCACGACGAGCCTCTCCCCGTCGCCGGCTAGCCGTACCCTGTACGCATCGATGTCGCATACCACCAATCGGACCATGTACGCATTCCGTCTCATCAACGTGTTCGCCGAAGACACGGCGCTCAGCGGAAACCCGCTCGCGGTGTTCGAGGACGCGCGCGGCCTCGACGACGCGACGATGCAGGCGCTCGCGCTGCAGTTCAACCTCTCCGAGACGACGTTCCTCCTCCCGTCCGCGGTCGCTCCGGTTCGCGTACGGATCTTCACGCCGGCGTTCGAGATGCCGTTTGCCGGGCATCCGACGCTCGGCAGCGCATACGTCGCGCGGGAGGTCCGCGGACTCGGCGACGCCTTTTCGCTCGAAATGCGCGCGGGCGTCGTTCCGGTGCAAGCGTCGGGCGACGTGTGGACGCTTACCGCCAACGCGCCGCACTGGCGATCCCCGCGCGCCGATCGCGTGCAGCTCGCGTCGATGCTCGGACTCGCCGAAGGCGATCTCGCGCCACAGGGCGAGCCGCTATGGGTCGACACGGGAAGCGACCAGCTCGTCATTCCGCTCGCGGGCTTCGACGCGGTGCGGCGCGCCAGTCCCGCCGCCGCGGCGATGATCGAGCACACCGGGGACGGCCCGCGCCCGCTCGCCTACGTGTTCGCGCGTGAAGGCGAACGGGTCCTCGCGCGCTTCTTCTTCCCGAAGCTCGGTGCGATGCTCGAAGACCCTGGCACCGGATCGGCCTGCGCCAATCTCGGCGGCTGGCTCGTCGCGACCGGCGCCGCGTTGCCGCAGTCGTTGACGATCGAGCAGGGCGAAGCGACCGGCCGGCGCTGCCGCCTTCGGCTCACCGTCGATGCCGGCGGTTCGATCCACGTATCGGGTCGCGTCGTCGAGATCGCGCGCGGGACGCTGTCGCTCTGACGCGCCGGCCCCGTTTTGCAGGGCAGGCTCTGCACCGTCGCGCTGCCAGCCGCGCCGCGTGACGGGGTTTCAGGCGCTTTGACGGAAGGGATGCGGCGCGCTACGGCCAGCGCGCGAGGAAATCGCGCCAGTGCGGTGCGTCGGAAGCGGCGATCCGCTCGCGCACCAGCGCAATCTCGGCGGCGTATCCGGTCCCGTCGAGTTCGCCGCGCATCTGGCGGAAGCGCTGGTAGAGCAGCCAGGTGTTCGCAGCGTCACACTCGCAGTACGCGCGCACCTCGGCGATGCGGCCCGCGGCAATCGCAGCCGCTACTTCGCTGCCGTCCATGCCCACCTTTCCCGGAAAGCCGCACAGCCGCGCCATTGCGTCGAGTCCGGCATAGGCGCGCGGCTGATACGACGCGAGCACGTCCATCAGGTCGAGGTGACGGGTGTGATAGCGCGAGAGGTAATTGTTGAAGCGGAACTCGCGGTCGTCGTCACCCCAGTCCCAGTACTTCGCGGCGGTGATTCCGTGGACGAGCGCCCGATGATGGAGGACCGGCAGGTCGAATCCGCCGCCGTTCCACGACACGAGTTGCGGCGTGTATCGGTCGACGCCGTCGAAGAAGCGGCGAATCAGAGCATCCTCGCCGTCGGCGGCGTCGCCGAGCGACCAGATGCGAAGTCCGCTCGCATCCCGCAGCGCGCAGGCGATCGCGACCACGCGCTGCAGACTGAGCGGCGCGAAGTCGCTGCCGGTCGCCGCACGACGACGCTGGGTGTACCAGTCTGCAACGCCGCGGTCGTCGACCGACGCCGGAACGTCGTGGATGCGCCGGATCCCCGCGATGTCGGGGACCGTCTCGATGTCGAACGCGAGCAGCGGTGTCATCGCGCGCTCACCCGGCCGTTGGCGAAGGCTGCGTCGAAGCGGCGCTGCGTCAGGCGGGAAACACGCCCGTCGACAGATAACGGTCGCCGCGATCGCAGACGATGAACACGATCGTGGCATCGCGCAGGGTGGCCGCGACGCGAAGGGCGATCGCACAGGCGCCGCCGGACGAGATGCCGCAGAAGATGCCCTCGTCGCGCGCGAGCCTGCGCGCGGCGTCTTCGGCCTCCGCCTGCGACACGTTCTCGACGCGGTCGACGCGATCGGCCTCGAAGATCTTCGGCAGGTACGCCTGCGGCCACTTGCGGATGCCGGGAATCGATTCACCTTCGACCGGCTGCGCGCCGATCACCTGGATCGCCGGGTTTCGCTCCTTGAGAAAGCGCGACACGCCCATGATCGTCCCCGTCGTGCCCATCGCGGAAACGAAGTGGGTGACGCGACCCTCGGTGTCCGCCCAGATCTCGGGGCCCGTCCCGCGGTAGTGTGCGAGCGGATTGTCGGGGTTCGCGAACTGGTCGAGGATGAATCCCTTGCCTTCGTCGCGCATGCGCGCGGCGATGTCGCGCGCTGCTTCCATGCCGCCCGCGCGCGGCGTCAGCACGAGCTCGGCACCATAGGCGCGCATCGTCTTCACGCGCTCCGCCGTCTGGTTCTCGGGCATCACCAGCACCATGCGGTAGCCGAGAACCGCCGAGACCATTGCGAGCGCGATGCCGGTGTTGCCCGAGGTTGCCTCGATCAGCGTGTCCCCCGGCTTGATCGCGCCGCGGCGCTGCGCCTCGACGACCATCGACAGCGCGGGCCGGTCCTTCACCGATCCACCCGGATTGTTCCCTTCGAGCTTGGCGAGGACGATGCTGGAACTGCTGCCCGGCAGACGCGCGAGCCGCAGCAGCGGCGTGTTGCCGATCAATGCAGTCAGATCGCGATAGGTCATCGGCGCATTGTAGCCGACCGCCGACCGCGGCGCGGTCGACGGGCGGGGCTCCCCCGCCCGTCTACGCAGCTGGCTACTTGTGCGCTTTCGCGTCGCGATGCGCGCCTGCCTTCGCCGGTGCGGGCGCCGGCGCGACGCTCAGCTCGGCGCGAAGCGCGTCGAGCTGCTTCGACCCGATGCCCTTGACGCCGGCAAGCTCCTCGACCGACTTGAAGCCGCCGTGCTGGGCGCGGTAGTCGAGGATGGCCTGCGCCTTGGCCGGGCCGATGCCCTTGAGGGCGACGAGGTCGTCCTTGGAAGCGGTGTTGAGATCGAGCGCAGCGAGCGCGCTGCCTGCGAACAATGCCAGTGCGACGGCGAGTGCGAACTTGACCATCGGATGACTCCTTCGAAAGTTGGATGGGTGCGCCGCGCGGACCGGGAACTCGGTCGCGGTCGCTGCGCAGGCACCGGACCAGCTTAGGCAGGAGCGTGCGAAACCGACATCAGACTTTCGACGTAGCGCGCGACGCCGCGCTCGACGTCGGCCATCGGCTCGGTGTACCCGGCCGCGCGCAGGCGCGCGAGGTCGGCTTGCGTGAAGCTCTGATAGCGCCCGACGAGCGCCTCCGGCATCGGCACGTACTCGATCGCCCCTTCGCGCGTGAGCTCGGCAAGCGAGCGCGGCGGGTCGCCGCTTGCGCGGCGGCAGGCGTTGATCGTCGCCACGGCGACTGCGTTGAAGCTCGCCGCCGTTCCGGTGCCGACGTTGAAGACGCCCGAGCGCTGCGGATGGCGCCAGAAGTCGATGTTCACCGCAACGACGTCGTCGACGTGAACGAAGTCGCGGCGCTGCTCTCCGTCCGGAAACCCGCCCGACCCGGCGAACAGGCGTACGCGCCCGGCGCGCCGGTACTCGTCGAAGAAGTGCAGCGCCACCGATGCCATCCTGCCCTTGTGCATCTCGCGCGGACCGTAGACGTTGAAGTAGCGGAAGCCGGCGATCTGCGCAGTGCGGTCGGGCAGCACGCGGCGCACATGGTCGTCGAACATGCGCTTCGAATAACCGTACACGTTGAGCGGCGCCTCGTGGGAGCGCTCCTCGCGGAACACAGTGCCCGCGCCATACACGGCCGCGCTCGATGCGTACAGGAACGCGATGTCGTTGTCCTGACAGTGTTCGAGCAGAGTCGCGGAATAGCGATAGTTGTTGCGCATCATGAAGCGGCCGTCGCGCTCCATCGTGTCGGAGCACGCTCCCTGATGGAAGACAGTGGAGACGTCGTCGTCGAAGTCGCCGTCGGCAAGGCGTGCGATGAACTCGTCCTTGTCGAGGTAATCGGCGATGTCGCAGTCGACGAGATTCGCGACCTTGGCCGATTCGGTGAGGTCGTCGACGGCGATGATGTCGGTCTCGCCTTCGGCGTTCAGCGCCTTGACGAGATTCGACCCGATGAATCCGGCTGCGCCGGTGACCACGATGTACACGTTCGACCCTCCCGATCAGGCGTGTGCGGCCGCCGGCGCGACGGTCTCGAAAGCGACGCGCGGGGCCACCGCGCACAGGAGCTCGTAGCCGACGGTACCGGCCGCGGCGGCGACCTCGTCGATCGGGAGCCCTTCGCCCCACAGCACGACCTCGCTGTCGACGTCGGCGTCGGGGATCCCTGCGAGGTCGACGGCGAGCATGTCCATCGACACGCGCCCGACCGTTCCGGTCCGGCGTCCGCAGACGAGCACCGGGGTCCCGTTCGGCGCGTGGCGCGGATACCCGTCCGCATAGCCGCAGGCGACGATGCCGATGCGCGCCGGCTCGCGCGCGGTGAACGACGCACCGTAGCCAACGCTCTCCCCGGCGGCGAGCGTCTGGACGCCGATCAGCCGCGAGCGCAGCTTCATCACCGGCGCGACGCCGAGCGACGCGGCGCTGCGACGGGTGAACGGCGTGGCGCCGTAGAGCATGATGCCCGGACGGACCCACTCGCCGCCGACTTCCGCAAAGCGGACGATTCCCGCCGAGTTGGCGAGCGACCGCGGCCAGGCGAGACCACGGCAGGCTGCGGCAAAGCGAGCGAGCGGCGCGTCGATTCCGCCGTCCTCGTCGGCGCTCGCGAAATGCGTCATCACCGTTCTGATCTCGACCGCAGGAAGCGCGGCGAGCTCGTCGCAGATCGCGGGCACTGCGGGGGGAGCGAAACCGAGACGGTTCATCCCGGTGTTGACCTTGACGTGGACGCCGATGCGCGGGCCGGGTTTCGCTTCGCGCAGCATCGCGATCTGACTGCGCGAATGGACGACGATCTCGATGCCGCTCGCGGCGACCGCGGGCACTTCGCGCGCCTCGAAGCAGCCTTCGAGCAGGACGATCGTGCGCGCGTAGCCACACGCGCGCAGGCGCAGCGCGGCGTCGAGCTCGAGCAGTGCGAGCCCATCGGCGCCGTCGAGCGCCGGCAACCCGCGCTCGAGGCCGTGTCCGTACGCGTTCGCCTTGACGACCGCGAGCATGCTCGCGTCGGGCGCATACTGCCTCACGCGGGCGACGTTTGCGCGCAGCGCGGCAAGATCGACCTGCGCGACCAGCGGGCGAGTCATGCGGACGCAGTCATGGTATAAAGCGCGGGCCGCGCGCCGTGCCCGCATTATAGACGCCAAGCCCCTCCGGTGAGCCCGCAGCCGATGCCGGGCGCCGCCCCATCGAGTTCATGAAACGCGGCTTCTACACCATCATTGCGGCGCAGTTTTTCTCGTCGCTCGCCGACAACGCGCTGCTCATCGCAGCCATCGCGCTCCTGCGCGATCTCGACCAGCCGCACTGGATGACGCCGGCGCTGAAGCAGTGCTTCGTGGTGTCGTACGTCGTGTTCGCTCCGGTCGTCGGATCCTTCGCCGATTCGATGGCAAAGGGCCGCGTCATGCTGATCACCAACGCCATCAAGTTCGCCGGCTGCGCGCTGATGCTGTTCTACGTCCACCCGCTGCTGTCGTACGCGCTGGTCGGTCTCGGCGCCGCCGCCTACTCGCCGGCGAAATACGGGATCCTGACCGAGTTGCTCCCTCCGGAGAAGCTGGTGGTCGCGAACGGATGGATGGAGGGCACGACGGTCGCGTCGATCATCCTCGGCGTGCTCCTCGGCGGCGCGCTAATCACGCCGCGGGTGTCGATGCGCCTGCTCGGCATCGACCTCCCGCTGATCGACCTGCCGATCAACACTGCGCCACAGGCGGCGATTGCGGTGATCATGGGGCTCTACCTCGTCGCGGCGACCGTCAACTGGTTCATCCCGGATACCGGAGTCGACCACCGCGCGCCAAGCGTGAATCCGCTCTACCTCGTGCGCGAATTCTCGCACTGCGTCGTGCTCCTCTGGCGCGACCGCCTCGGGCAGATCACGCTCGCCACGACGACGCTGTTCTGGGGCGCCGCCGCGACGATGCAGTTCATCGTCATCGACTGGTCGGCGAACTCGCTCGCGCTCTCACTTTCGCAATCGACGTTCCTGCAGGGGGCGGTGCTCGTCGGTGCGGCGGTGGGAACGATGCTCGCGGCCGGTTTCGTCACCCTGCGCCGGTCCGTCGCGGTACTGCCGGTCGGCTTCGCCGTTGGAATCATCCTGATGGGGATCGTGCTCGTCACCAAGCTGTCGCTCGCCATCGTGCTGCTCGTCGCGATCGGTGCGTGCACCGGCTTCTTCGTGGTGCCGATGAACGCGCTCCTCCAGCACCGCGGCCACGTGCTGATGGGGGCCGGTCACTCGATCGCCGTGCAGAACTTCAACGAGAACCTCGGCATCCTCGTCACCGTCGGCATGTACGCGCTGATGTTGCGCGGCGGCCTGCCGATCAACATCGCAATCATGCTGTTCGGCGCGTTCATCTCGATCGCGATGCTGCTCGTGATCTGGCGCCACCGCTACAACCAGTCCGAGCACGACTCGATGCGCCTGATGGGCACCGACAAGCCAGGCACCGCGACGTCGGACTGACGCGCTACAGCACGACGGCGCGGTCGGGAAGCTCGTTCGGCCCGTCGGCGAGGCGCGGGAAGTGCCGTGCGAGCAGCGCCGACAGCTCGCCGATCCCGGCGACAACGCCGTCGACAAAGTGCGCGCCGGCGAAGGCCTCCTCCATGTGCGCGGCGATCGGTTCGAACGCGTGCGGCCCGGCGGCGCGCGCCGCGCCGCGATCGGCGACGATCTCGATGTCGCGGTCGGCGAGCAGCAGGTAGATCAGTACGCCGGCGTTTTCCTCGGTATCCCAGACCCGCAGCAGCCCGAACGCCTCGAGCGCACGTTCGCGCGGCGTGAGCCGGCGCAGCACGTGCGCCGGGTGCAGCGCCGCCTCGACGGCAAAGCAGATCTGCGCGCGATGCAGGCGCTCGCCGGCGGCGATCGCCTCCTCGATTCGGCCGAGGGCTGCGCGCGGAAAGGCGCGGCGCACCGACAGGTGATCGGTCGCGATGTGTGCGAGCAGGCGCCGCGTCAGCGAGCGATGGGTCACGTTCTACCAGCTCCCCGATGCGCCGCCACCGCCGAAGCTCCCGCCACCGCCCGAGAACCCGCCGCCGCCGAACCCACCGCCGCCGAAACCGCCCCCACCGAAACCTCCACCCATCGGGATCCACATGCCACCGCTGCGGCCAAGACCGCCCGCCGCACCGAACAGCAGCATGACGAGAAAGGCGATCACTCCGGCGCCGAGGCCGATCGCAATCGACCCGGCGACGAGCCAGGCGCCGACACCGATGACGCCACCGCCGACCGTCGAGCCGAGCGCGCGGCCGAAGATCCGCGACAGGAACGAGCCGATCACCGGCACGATGACGAAAAGCAGCACGAGCAGCGACTGCAGATCGATGCCGTTCTTGCCATGAGCCGGCCGCGCCTGACTCGCCGCCGGCAACGGCTGACCCGAGTTCACCACCGCGATGATCCGGTCGACCCCGGCATCGATTCCCGCGGCGAACTTGCCTTCGCGGAACAGCGGCGTCACGGTCTCGTCGATGATCCGGTGCGAGGTGACGTCGGTGAGCACGCCTTCGAGGCCGTAGCCGACCTCGATGCGCATCCGGTGGTCGTTCTTTGCGATGAGGAAGATCGCCCCGTTGTCGCGTCCCTTCTGGCCGATCTTCCACGCTTCCGCGACGCGGATCGAGTACGCCTCGATCGGCTCGGGCTTGGTGGTCGGTACGAGCAGCACGACGAGCTGGTTGCCGCTCGCGCGCTCCCAGGCAGCGAGCTTGGCGTCGAGCGCCTGCTGCTCGCCCTGCGAAAGCGTGCCGGTGAGATCAGTGACCCGCGCCGTCAGGGCCGGCACCGCCGCCGGCGCTGCCGACCCGGCCAGCGAAGCCGGTTGTGCCGCCGCGAGCACCGACGCGACGAGCGCGATGACCGCGACGATCGACGCCGCGATCCGCTTCGGCAGCACGGTCAGCGTTCGCGCGCCCGGTCCGCGAGGCGGTCGCATCAGCTCGGGCGCAATGCGCAACGTCGCGCTACTTGCCTGCCGGAGCCGCCGGTGCCGGTGCGGCAGGCGCGGGCAATGCAGGTGCCGGCTTGGCGAAATCAACCTTCGGCGGCGTGCTGACGGCGGCCTCATCGGCGACGGTGAAGTTCGCCTTCGTGCCCATCTTGAACACCATCGCGGTCAGATTGGTCGGAAACTGCCGCACCGTCGTGTTGTATGCCTGCACCGCCTGAATGTACCGATTGCGTGCGACGGTGATCCGATTCTCGGTGCCTTCGAGCTGTGACAGAAGGTCACGGAACAGCGCGTCCGACTTCAACTGTGGGTAGTTCTCCGACACCGCCAGCAGGCGCGACAGCGCACCCTGGAGCTGGTTCTGCGCCTGGATGAACTTCTGGAACGCGGCCGGATCGTTGACGAGCTCCGGCGTCGCCTTGATCGACCCGACGCTCGCGCGCGCGTTTGTGACCTCGGTGAGCACCGTCTGCTCCTGCGCCGCATAACCCTTGACGGTGTTGACGAGATTGGGAACCAGGTCGGTACGTCGCTGGTACTGGTTGAGCACCTCCGACCACGCGGCCTTGATCGCCTCGTCCTGCGTCTGCAGCGTGTTGTAGCCGCACCCCGAAAGTGACACGGTCGCGACGACCGCGAGCAGCACGCCGAGCTTTCTTAACATCGATTTCCCCCGTGAACGCCGGACGCTGATTCCGGCCAAAGCGGAATATGCGGCCTCGTCGCCCCAGGCGCAAGAGCGAGCGCCACGCCGGGGAAGCGGATCTCCGCTCAACCCCGGATGGCAGGCGCGGCGTGCTGCTCGACGAGCGTTCGGCGCGCGAACAGCAGGTCTTCCCAGGCCCTGGCCTTCTCGGTTGGGCTCCTCAAAAGGTAGGCCGGGTGATAGGTGACAACCATCGCGACGCCGCGGTAGCGATGGACACGACCGCGCATCGCGCCGACCGACTGTTCCGTGCCGGTGAGCGCTGCCGCGGCGATCTTGCCGAGCGCGACGATCAGCGCCGGCGCGATCAGCGCGACCTGGCGATCGAGGTAGGGGAGACACGCAGCAACCTCGAGCGGCGCCGGCGTCCGATTGCCGGGCGGACGGCACTTCACCACGTTCGCGATATAGACGTCGCGGCCACGCGCGAGTCCGAGCGCTGCGAGCATGTTGTCGAGTAGCCGCCCGGCGCGGCCAACGAAAGGTTCCCCCTTCGCATCCTCGTCGGCGCCTGGGGCCTCGCCGACGAACAGCCAGCGCGCATGCGCGTCGCCGACCCCCGGGACCGTTCGATGACGCGTGCGACAGAGCGGACACGCCGTGCAGGCTTCGATGTCCGGCGCGAGCGCGTCGAACTCCAGTGAGGCGATCCGCGCCGCGCGCGCATCGGTCTCCCGAGCTCCCGGCGCAGACGGCCCGGCCGGTGACGGTGACGCCGCGGGAACCGGCGCGCGGCGGCGCCGAAGCCGCCATAGCGGCGCGATGCCCATCTCGCGCAACAGCTCGGGACGCTCGATCATCGCGTCAGGGCGCCGCCGGATCGCCGCTGTCGGTCCCGCCCGCAGCCGCGCGAGCGGCCACACGCAGGCGCCCCAGGGAACGGCGCATCACCAACGCATCCTCGCGCTCGCCTCCGGGTGACGGCGGGTAATAGCTCGCACGCCGCGCGACCGCGACGAATCCTTCGTGCTCATACAGCGTGATCGCCGGCGCGTTTCCGACCCGCACCTCGAGGAATATCTGTTCCGCGGCGAAATGCTCGGCAGTCTCGATGAACTGCGCGAGGAGCATGCGCCCCAGTCCTTCGCGCCGCGCTTCCGGAGCAACGGACAGGTTGAGCAACTGCGCTTCGCCGGGGCCCAGCATCAGCACGCCATACGCGACGATGCGCCCGCCGCGCGTGCCCACGCGCGCGGCATAGCCGGCACGAATGGCGTCGTGGAAGTTGCCTGCCGTCCACGCTGCGGCGTGGATGCGCGCCTCGAGCGCGGCGACCGTCTCGACGTCGTCGGCAGTGAGCGGGCGCCAGAGGACACGCACGGCGGTGGCGTTCGAAAGAACGGTTGCCACGGCGTCACCTACAGCCGCGCGCCGGCGGCGCGCTCGGCTTCGGTGAGCGCGACGCGATGGCGGACGTAGAGGGGCTGCGCCTCGTCGGCCGGTCGCCCGCCACCCGCCGCGAACTTCGGCACCGCGAGTTCGGCGACGTGGACGGCTTCCGGAACGATCGCAGCATCGACTCCTGCCGGTGCGAGTCGCGCAGCAAGTGTGGGAGCGGCGGCGAACCCGTCGCCTGCCCCGAACCAGCCGGCTGTTCCCAAGGCAGGCGCAGCCACGTCTGCGGGGCGAGCGACCGTCGGCTCGACCTCGATCAGCCAGTCGCCGTCGACCCTGCGGTACGCGCCCAGATAGACCTCGTGCATCCGCGCGTCGAGACAGGCGACGACGCGTGTTGCATCGTGTCGGCGCCAGGCCGCCTGCGCCATCGCGAGAAGGCTCGGCACTCCTGTGACCGGAAGCCCGGCGCCGAGGGCGAGGCCCTGCACGGCGCCGCAGACCACGCGCAAGCCGGTGAACGCGCCCGGGCCACTGCCGTAGGCGATCCCATCCAGTTCGTCGAGGCGCCATCGGGCCTCGGCGAGCGCGCGCTGCACGAACTCCAGGATCCGCTCCGACGCGTTCGCGCCCGAGCGCTCGCGCGCGGTCGCGACCGGCTGTCCGTCGTAGGCGCACACAGAGAGCCACGCGGTCGAGCCCTCGATGGCGAGCAGCTTCATCCCGCGCATTCTACCGATCGCAGGAACCTGTCGCGCGTACAATCCGCGCCGTTCATCATGCTCGAACTCACCGTCGAATCGCTCGACCAGGACGGACGCGGCGTCGCGCGTTGTGGCGGCAAGGTGGTGTTCGTCGACGGCGCGCTTCCGCGCGAGGTCGTCGAAACCGAGACCCTGCGGCACAAGTCGAGCTTCGACGTTGCGCGCATGGTCGCCGTGCGCTCGGCCAACCCCGGCCGCTGCGCGCCGCGCTGCCCGCATTTCGGCACCTGCGGCGGCTGCTCGCTGCAGCACGCCGACCTGCCGCTGCAGGTGGCGGCAAAGCAGCGTGTGCTAGAGGAAGCGCTCGCGCGCATCGGCGGCGTGCATCCGGCGACGATCCTTCCGGCGATCGCGGGTCCGGCCTGGGGCTACCGCCATCGTGCGCGCCTGTCGGTACGCGACGTGCCGAAAAAGGGCGGCATTCTGGTCGGCTTCCACGAGCGACGGTCGCGCTATGTCGCCGACATGCGCGAGTGCCACGTACTCCCGCCGCGTCTCTCCGAACTCCTGCTACCGTTGCGCGCGCTCGTCGCATCGCTGTCGATCCGCGCCCGGCTGCCGCAGATCGAAATCGCCGTCGGCGAGCGCCTCGTGCCGCGCAGCGCCGCACAAACCGGGACGTGCGCCATGCAACCCGTGTACGCGCTGGTGCTGCGCGTTCTCGAGGCGCCGTCCGAAACCGACCTCGCAAAGCTCGTCGCCTTCGCCGACACGCACGGGGTCGAGTTCTGGCTGCAACCCGGCGGACCTGAAACCGTCGTCCCTTTCCATCCGCCGTCGGCCGCGCTCGCGTACACGCTGCCCGAATTCGATGTCGCGCTGCCCTTCTCGCCGACCGACTTCACGCAGGTCAACGCCGCCGTCAACCGCGTGCTGGTCCGCCGCGCGCTGCAACTCCTCGCGCCACAGCCACACGACCACGTGGCCGATTTCTTCTGCGGTCTCGGCAACTTCACGCTGCCGATCGCGCGCCGCGGCGCGTTCGCGACCGGTTTCGAAGGCAGCCGCACGCTCGTCGCCCGTGCGCTGGAGAATGCGCGCAGGAACGGGCTCGGCACGTCGACAGCGTTCGTCTGCGCCAACCTCTTCGACTCGGCGCAGGAAGCCGTCGCGCGCGCCGGGCGGCTCGATCGGGTGCTGCTCGACCCACCGCGCGAGGGAGCGATCGAGCTCGTCAAGGCGCTTCCCGCCTGCGACGCCGCCGGCGCGCCGCAGCGCGTCGTCTACGTCTCATGCAACCCGGCAACGCTCGCCCGCGACGCTGCGGTGCTTGTCCACCAGCGCGGCTATGCGCTCGAAGCAGCGGGTATCGTCAACATGTTCCCGCACACTGCGCACGTCGAGTCGATCGCGCTCTTCACGCGCTGATCGAGGGCCGAAACGGCGACGGGGCGGAAGATCCGCCCCGTCGATCGCCAGGCGTGTGCCGGCGCCGTCAGTCGCGCTGGCCCGAGAAGGCGAGCAGCAGGTTCAAAAGGCTGATGAAGATGTTGTAGATGTCGAGGAAGAGCTTCAGCGTCGCCGAGATGTAATTCGTCTCGCCACCGCGTACGATGCTGCTCACATCGTAGAGCAGATAGGCCGAGAAGATCAGCACGGCGATCGCCGACACGGTGAGCGTCACCACCGGAACCTGGAAGAACAGGTTCGCGAGCGAGGCCACGATCAGCAGGATCAGACCGACGAACAGGAACTTCCCGAGGAACGAGAAATCGCGCTTGGACACCGTCGCGATTGTCGCCATGCCGAAGAAGATCGCCGCCGTCATGCCTCCGGCCAACGCGACGAGTTGGCCGCCGTTTCGAAAGCCTGCGGCAACCGAGAGGATCGGCGCGAGCATCAGCCCCGCGATGAACGTGAAGCCGAACAGCGCCGGAACGCCCCACGCGCTGTTGCGCAGCGCGGTCACCGCGAAGAGTGCGCCGATCATCACCGCGAACATCAGGAGCGGCGTCATCACCGGAGCGGCGACAAACAACTTGACGAAGTTGAACTGCATGCCGGCCCACGCCCCGGCGATTGTCGGCAGCATCGACAGCGCGAGCAGCCAGTACGTGTTGCGCAGCACGCGATGCTGGACGTCGACGGTAACCTGACCACCCGGCACGCCCGATTGATCGATCGACACCGGTTGCAATCTTGGATCCATGTACCCTCCGTGTAAGGGGTGCCCCTAACAACACCCTGGCCCGGACCGGGCCCAATCGCGCGTTAGACTAGCAGAAACCGCGCGGGTTCTGGCGCCGTGTCGGCGGCGGCCTTCGTGGATGGGTGGCAGAGCGGTTGAATGCACCGGACTTGAAATCCGGCGATCGTGCAAGCGATCCGTGGGTTCGAATCCCACCCCATCCGCCAATCGGGCCAGTGTACGGTCCGGACACATGGGTTACAGGCCGTACCCAAGACACGGGCTGACAACCGCGCGCCGAACGCGCAATCGAATGGGGGGAATTGAACCATGTCGGCGATCAACTGGACCACCCTCGGCGCCATCGTCGTCCTTGTGCTGCTTGTCTTGCTGGTCGTGCGCCTCATCGCGAGCGACCGGCAGCGCAAGATACGGAAGGTGCTCGGCCTGCCGGCCGGCCGAAAGCTCGGCGCGAAGGAGGCGCAGGCAATGCGGGCGTTCGAGGACACGGACATCAAACTGCGCAAAACCTTCCCGAAGATGTCGGAGACCCAGCGCCAGGGAATCGCCCGTGATGTGCTTCGCGACAAGGGCGTGCTGCCGAAGAAGAAGTGACGCCGCGCGGCGACCTTCCGCGCGGGCGTGACCGGCGATAGCGTCACTCGAGCGGCACGACCTTGATCACCTCGTCTATCGTCGTCACGCCTGCCGCCACTTTCGCCGCTCCGGCAATGCGCAGCGGCTTCATGCCGTCCTTCGTCGCCTGCTCGCGAATGGCGCGGTCATCGGCCTCATGGGTGATCAACCTCCGCAGCGCCGGGCTCGTCAGCATGATCTCGTAGAGGCCCACGCGCCCGAAGTAGCCGGTCATCCGGCACTCGAGACAACCGCTCGCCCCCATCACCCCGGCTGGCTTCGCGACGCGCAACGGTGCGGTCAGTGCATCCCAGGCCGCGTCGTCGGGAGCGTCGACGGGCTTCCTGCAATGCGGGCAAAGTGTGCGCACGAGCCGCTGCGCCATCACGCCAAGCAGCGTCGAGTTGATCAAATACGCGGGAATGCCGAGATCGAGCAGGCGCGTCACTGCCGATGGTGCGTCGTTGGTGTGCAGCGTCGACAGCACGAGGTGGCCGGTAAGGGCCGCCTGCACCGCCATCTCGCCGGTATCGCGGTCGCGGATCTCGCCAACCATGATGATGTCGGGATCCTGGCGCAGCAGCGTGCGCACGCCGGAGGCGAAGTCGACGCCGAGCGCCGGCTGCACCTGCATCTGGTTGAGCGCCGGCTCGATCATCTCGATCGGATCCTCGATCGTGCAGACGTTCACCTCCGGCGTCGCGAGCCCCTTCAGCGTCGAGTAGAGCGTCGTCGTCTTGCCCGAGCCAGTCGGCCCGGTGACGAGAACGATGCCGTTGGGCGCGCCGGTCATCGTCTCCCAGCGCGAGCGATCTTCCGGCGTGAAGCCGAGATCGACGAAGTCGCGCACCAGCACGTCCGGGCTGAAGATGCGCATCACGATCTTCTCGCCGAACGCGGTCGGCATCGTCGAGATGCGCAGCTCGACCTCGCTGCCGTCCGGCGCCACCGTCTTGATGCGGCCGTCCTGCGGGCGGCGCTTCTCGACGATCTCCATCCGCGCGAGGAGCTTGATGCGCGACGTCACGGCGGTGAGGACGAGCGTGGGGATCGCATACACCTGGTGCAGCACGCCGTCGATGCGAAAGCGCACCAGCCCGACGTCGCGGCGCGGCTCAATATGGATGTCGGAGGCACGCTGCTCGAACGCGTACTGCCACAGCCAGTCGACGATGTGCACGACGTGGCGGTCGTTGGCGTCGAGCTGCCCGTGCCGGCCGAGCTCGACCAGCTGCTCGAAGTTGCGCGCGAGCGCGAAATCCCCCTGCGAGTTCTCCTGAGCCTTTTTCATCGAGCGCGCGAGGTTGTAGAACTCCCCGGCGTAGCGGCGGACGTCGACCGGGTTGGCGAAGACGAGCCGCACCTCGAGCTTCAGCACACGCTCGAGCTCGTCCGCCCAGGCACGCACGAACGGTTCGCCGGTCGCGATGGTCAGCGTCGAGCCGTCGACCGCGACTGGGAGGATGCGGTAGCGCTCGGCGTAGGCATTGGTCATCGTCGCCGTCACGGCGCCGAGGTCGATCCTGAGCGGATCAATGTGCAGGTAGGGCACGCCGAGCCGCCCCGCCAGCCACTCGACAAGCGCGTCGAGCGTCAGCAGCTTGCCGGGGGGCTCTCCCGAGCGCAGGCGCTCGTCGGCGATCAACTCGAGCGGATGCTCGAAGCGCTGCGTGCGTGCCCGGGCGACGCGCTCGGCAGTGGCGCCGTTGACGAGACCCTCCGCGACCATCAGCTTCAGAATGTCGCGCAGGTCGAGGCGCCGGTCTGCGCGAGGGGGAGAATGAGCCATGATGGGACTCTACACTCACGTTCCGCCATTCCAACGGAGGCTCGGATGCGGCCACCGCGAGTCGAAGCGCGCGAGATCGACATCACCACGCTCGCCGTCGACGCGATCGTGAACGCCGCCAACTCGACGCTGCTGGGGGGCGGCGGCGTCGACGGGGCGATCCACCGAGCCGCCGGGCCCGCGCTGCTCGACGAGTGCCGGACCCTCGGCGGCTGCCCGACCGGCGAGGCGCGCGTCACCCGCGGCCACCGGCTGCCTGCGCGGTACGTGATCCACACGGTAGGGCCGGTGTGGCGTGGCGGCGGTGCGGGCGAAAGCGAACTCCTCGCCGCGTGCTACCGCAATTCGCTGGCGCTCGCCCAGAAAGTCGGCGCAGGATCGATCGCCTTCCCGGCGATCAGCTGCGGGGTCTACGGCTATCCGCTCGCCGCCGCGACGGCGATCGCCGTGCGCGAAGTACGCGCTTTCGCCCTGCGCGCGAGCCCCCCGCTGGATGTGATCTTCGCGTGCTTCGGCGCCGAGGCACTCGCTGCCTACCGGCATGCGTTGGGCGCAGTCGACCGGTAGGGGTCAGATCCTGACCGCTACCGGTGCTCGGCGGCGCGTAGCGATTCGGGCGTGACCGGCACCTCTTCCGAAGGGGGCACCTGGAACACCTCGCGCAGGTACGCGACGTACGACGGGTCGTAGTCCATCGCCTTGGTCGGCTCGTCGCTGATCTTCGCGACCGGCTGCCCGTTGCAGCGCGTCATCTTGATGACGATCGACAGCGGCTCGTAGCCGAGGTCGTTGGTCAGGTTGGTCCCGATCCCGAACGCGACCTGGCTGCGACCACGGAAGTATTCGAACAGCCGCAGCGCGAGCGGAACGTTCAGCGAATCGGAGAACACCATCGTCTTGCTGCGCGGGTCGATGCGCATCTTCTGATAGTGCGCGATCAGCTTCTCGCCCCACTCGAACGGGTCGCCGGAATCGTGGCGCACGCCGTCGAACAGCTTGCAGAAGAAGAGGTCGAAGTCGCGCAGGAACGCCTCCATTCCACAGACGTCGGAGAGCGCGATGCCTAGGTCGCCGCGATACTCGCGCGCCCAGGTGTTGAACGCGAACACCTGCGAGTCGCGCAGCCGCGGGCCGACAGCCTGACACGCCTGCAGGTACTCGTGCGCCATCGTGCCGAGCGGAGTCAGGTTGTGCTCGCACGCGAGCTTGACATTGCTCGTGCCGACAAGGCGCGCACCGATGCCGTCGCGCAGCGCCACCACGACCTGCTCCTGCCACGCGCGCGAAAAGCGCCGCCGCGTCCCGTAGTCGGCGATCCGGAATGCTGGGTCGGCCACCGCGTTCAACTGATCGATCTTCGCGGCCAGCCGGCGACGGCCCTCCGCGAAGTCCGGCTGCGGATGCACGTGCCGGTTGTAGATCTCGGAGACGATCGCGAGCACCGGGACCTCGAACATGATCGTGTGCAGCCACGGCCCCTTGATCCATATGTCGATCTCGGCGCTGTCCGCGATTGCGCTCACCCGGATGAAGCGCTCGTCGAGCTGGAACAGACCGAGGAGGTCGGCGTAATCGCTCTTGATGAAGCGCCAGCTCCGCATGTATTCGAGCTCGCGTGCGGTGAAGCGCAGCGAGCAGAGGTCGCGGATCTCGCCGCGGATCTCGTCGACGAACGGGCGCAGGTCGACGTCAGGGTTGCGGCACTTGAAGCGGTACTCGGCCTGGGCGGCCGGGAAATGATGCAGCACGACCTGCATCATGGTGAACTTGTAGAGGTCGGTGTCGAGCAGCGAGGAAATGATCATGGCGGCCGGCCGCAAACCCGTCGCACGCATCTTACCCGCCCGGCGCCGGATTTCCGCTGCGATCCTTCAGGCGAACTTGTGCGACATTCCACCCGGTGGAGCTATCATGGCGGCCCCTGCGAGGGCGATCGCCATGCTGATCAACTGCGTAGCCTACGAGCACGGCCGCAAGCTGGCCGACATCGCCGTCGAGGAAATCAGCGATTACCTCGATCGGCCCGGCTGCCTCGTCTGGGTGGCGATGGCCGACCCACAGCCCGACGAGCTCGACGATGTCGCCCGCGAGTTCAACCTCCACGAGCTTGCCGTCGAGGATGCCCGCAAGGGTCATCAGCGTCCGAAGATCGAGGAGTACGGCGACTCGCTGTTCGCCGTGCTCCACCCGGTGGAATGGACGAAAGGCGACGACGGCGCCGACGAGCTCCTGGTGGGTGAGGTCGACATCTTCGTCGGGCCGAATTACCTCCTCACGGTCCGCCACCGCACGCAGATCGGCTTCTCCGCGGTGCGCGCGCGCACCGAGCGCGAGCCAGAGTCACTCCGCCACGGCTCGGGATTCGTGTTCTACGCGATCATCGACAACGTCGTCGACCGCTATTTTCCGGTGCTCGACGCGCTCGAAACGCGCCTCGAAGCAGCCGAGGACCAGATGTTCGCGAGCGGGTCGTCGCGCGGCAAGATCGAGGAGCTCTACGAAATCAAGCGCACGCTGATGATGCTGAAGCACGTCGTGACGCCGCTGATGGAAGCGGTCGGAAAGCTTTACGGCGGGCGCGTCCCGCATCTGTGCCAGGGTACGCAGGAATACTTCCGCGACGTCTACGATCATCTCGCGCGGATCAATGGCACGATCGAGAGCATTCGCGAAATGCTGACCACCGCGATCCAGGTCAACCTGGCGCTGATCGGCATCTCGGACAACGAGGTCACCAAGCGACTCGCGGCCTGGGGCGCGCTGATCACGATCCCGACGCTGATCGCCGGGATCTACGGCATGAACTTCAAGAACATGCCGGAGCTCGAGTGGGCGCACGGCTACCCGCTCGCGATCGCCGCGATGGTGGCGATCGATGGCCTGCTCTTCTGGCGCTTCAAGCGCGCGCGCTGGATCTGAAGCGGCGCGCGCGGCGCCGGGACGCGCGGCGCCTCCAGCTTCAGCCGCCCGCGCTACCTTGCCTGGTCACCGTCGTCGGGTACCTCGGCGATCGGAATCACGCGCCGACCCGACCAGCGCGATTCGCCGTGCCACGACGGTTGCAGCGTCACGTGATCGATGTGAAAGCGGCTGCGCAGCATGCCTTGCGCCTCGTCGAGGATCTGCGGCCAATTCACCCCCGCATCGATGACGACGTGCGCCGAGAGTGCCGCCTCCTCGGCAGCCATGTGCCAGACGTGCAGGTCGTGCACGCCGTCGATGCCGCGGACGGCGAGGAGCGCATGACCGATCGTCTCGTAGTCAAGGTGTGCGGGAACGCCTTCCATCAGCACCCCGACCGTCTGCGCGAGCAGGCGCCACGTCGAGCGCAGAATCAGAAGGGCCGTCACCAGTGACAGCAAGGGGTCGATCGGCGTCCAGCCGGTGGTGACGACGACGAGGCCGGCGATGAGCGCGGCGAGTGAGCCGAGCGCATCGGAGAAGACGTGGAGGAGGACGCTCTTCGTGACCGGCGTGCGCGACGCACGCGAGACGATCCACGCCGTAACGCCGTTGATCGCGAGCCCGACGACGGCGATCGCGATCACCGTCGTCCCCGCGACCGGCGCGGGGACGAGCATGCGCTTCACCGCCTCCCCGACGATGAACACGACGAGCACGAGCAGCGCCAGCGCATTGATGAACGCGGCCAGCACCTCGGCGCGAGCGTAGCCGTAGGAAGCGCGCGCCGACGGCGGCCTGCCCGAGATCCACTGGGCGAAGAGCGCAAGGGCGAGCGCCGCCGCGTCGGTGACCATGTGACCGGCGTCGGAGACGAGCGCAAGCGACCCGGCGAGCCATCCGCCGATCGCCTCGACGAGGGCAAAGGTCGCCGTGAGCGCGAGCGCCGCAGCGAGCGCCCTCATCCCCGCGGCGCCGTGGACGTGCACGTGCGCCGCGGGACCGTGCGCATCGGCAGCGTCGTGACGGTGAAACGCGGCGGTGTGGTTTCGCGAAGTGCGCATCGCGGGAAGCGATTGTCGCGCCCGCCGAGGCGCGCGTCGAGCGCCCCACGCTGCCGCCCGCTAGAATCGGGGATGGCCGCTGTCGACGATGCCCCGAGGGCGCCGGATGTCCCGGCGCCGCCGCGCGCGCGTGCGCGCGGGGCTGCGGGCGTGCCGCAGGTCGCGTTCGTCGACGCGACGCGCTGCATCGGCTGCACGCTGTGCATCGCTGCCTGCCCCGTCGACGCGATCATCGGTGCACCGAAGCGACTGCATGGCGTGCTTGCCGAGTTCTGCAGCGGCTGCGAGCTCTGCGTGCCGCCGTGCCCGGTCGACTGCATCGTGATGCGCCCCGCGGCGCGCGACTGGTCCGCGGACGACGTCACCGCAGCGCGGGCGCGCTACGACGCGCGGCTCTTGCGCAGAGCCCGCCCTACGCCGCGTACGAAGGCGATCGGCGAGCCGGCACAGCGTCGCGCGCAGGCGATCGCCGCCGCGCTCGACCGCGCGCGCGCACGACGCGCGGCCATCCGATGAACCGCGCCAAGCGCCGCGCGATCTTCGAACGGCTGCGCGAGGCCGACCCCGAGCCGCGCTCGGAGCTCGCCTTTCGTACCCCGTTCGAGCTGCTGGTCGCCGTCGTGCTCTCGGCGCAGTCGACCGACAAGGGCGTGAACAAGGCGACGGCGAAGCTCTTTCCGGTGGCCAATACCCCCGAGGCGTTCGTCGAGCTCGGTGTCGACGGCCTCATTCCGTACGTCAGCTCGATCGGGCTCTACAACACCAAGGCGAGGAACCTCGTTGCGCTGTCGCAGATGCTGCTCGACCGGCATGGGGGCCGCGTCCCGCGCGACCGCGACGCGCTGGAAGCCCTGCCCGGCGTCGGCCGAAAGACGGCCAACGTGGTACTCAACGTCGCGTTCGGCGAGCCGACGATCGCCGTCGACACGCACATCTTCCGCGTCGCGAACCGAACGGGGCTCGCGCCGGGCAAGGATCCGCTCGCGGTCGAGCGCGCGCTCGTGAAGTTCACCCCGGAGGAGTTCCGCCGGCATGCACACCACTGGCTGATCCTGCACGGGCGCTACACCTGCGTCGCACGCAAGCCGAAGTGCAGCGAATGCATCATTGCGGACCTCTGCGAGTGGCCGGACAAAGGCTGACCCGGTGTTCGCGCCGACGCGCGACGAATCGCGCCGCTTCCTGATCGACACCTGGCGCAAGTACCGCGCGGGCGAGGCGCTGTCGGGACTCGAGCAGACGGCGCTGCCGGTTCTCGCGATGCACCCCGAATATCACCGGTTGCTGGAATCGGGCGACGACGCGCTGGCGCGCGAGTTCGCGCCGGAGGACGGCGCGATCAATCCGTTCCTCCACCTGTCGCTCCACCTTGCCGTTGCCGAGCAGCTCGCGATCGACCAGCCGCCGGGCATCCGCGCGCACTACCTGCGGCTCGTTACCGCGCGGGGTGGCCCGCACGATGCCGCGCACGCGCTGGTGGAATGCCTCGGCGAGACACTCTGGAAGGCGCAGCGCAGCGGCGCCACGGTCGATGCCGCGGACTACCTCGGCTGCGTCCAGCGACAGCGCTGAATCAGCGCTTGGTGAAGACGACCTGCGGCTGCGACGCGAAATACGCTGCGACGTTCTCGATGTCCTGCTCCGAGAGCGTCGCCGCGAAGCCGTTCATGATCGGATTCTTGCGCGCGCCCGACTTGTAGTCGCGCAGCGCCTGAACGAGGTAATCCTCGTGCTGCCCGCCCAGACGAGGATAGTCGGGCGACGTGCTGTTGCCGTTCATGCCGTGGCACGCCTGGCAGACTTCCTTCACCTTGACGGCACCAGCCGCGACATCGGCCGCGACGGCCGGCACGCTCGCGAGCATCGGCAACGCCGCGAGGAACAGTGTGGTGCGGATCCTTTTCATCATTTGCTCGCCGTAGCCTTCGGACTCGCGCCGTAGTAGGCGGCGAGGTCGGCGATGTCCTGGTCGGACAGCGATGCCGCGATCGCACGCATCGACGGGTGACTGCGCTGTCCGGCGCGGTACTCGTGCAGCGCGGCGGCGAGGTATTCGGGATGCTGCCCGCCGAGACGCGGCACGCTGTAGACAACCGGGTAGGCGGTGCGGTAGCCGTCGAGGCCGTGGCAGCCCTCGCACATGCGGGTCTTGTCCTGCCCGCGCGCGGGATCGCCCACGAGCGGCTTGGTCTGCGCGGCGCAGGTTGCTGCAACCGTCAGCAAGGCGACGGCGATTACGGCGTGGCGAATCATCGAATGGTGTTCGGGCTGACGGATCTTCGGGATGGCGGCGTCCTCGACGTCGCGCCGCGCAATTCTAGTTTGTGGCGGGTGCCGCGGTCAAACCCGGCAGCTCCGATCGCCGTCACCGCTCGAGATAGCGGAGCTTGTCTGCAACGTCCTTCCACTGATCGGCGTCGGCCGGTGCGGGCTTGCGCTCGATGATCGGCTTCCACAGGCGCGCAAGCTCGGCGTTCAGCGCCTTGAACGACTGCTGAGGCTCGGGTACATCGTCCTCGGCGTAGATCGCCTCGACCGGGCATTCGGCAACGCACAGCGTGCAGTCGATGCACTCGTCGGGATCGATCACCAGAAAATTCGGTCCCTCGCGGAAGCAGTCGACCGGGCAGACGTCGACGCAGTCGGTGTACTTGCAGCGGATGCAGCTCTCGGTGACGACGTAGGTCATGGCACTGCGGCAATCGGCCCGCGCGGCGTCTTCGCCGCGAAGCGCGAATGGTAGCAGAACGCGTACACGCCGACCGGCGCGGCGCCCGAGGGCGTTGCGGTATCATTGATCATCGCAGCGCGGCGCGGCCTCGGGCATCAGCGGGGGCGCGTCACGTGAATCCGCCGGGAGGCAACGAAGGACATGAGCGAATCGATCATGCACGTCACCGACACATCGTTCGAGCGCGACGTGCTGCAGGCGGGCAATCCGGTACTGGTCGATTTCTGGGCCGAATGGTGCGGCCCGTGCAAGATGTTCGCCCCGGTGCTGGACGAGGTCGCCAAGACCTACGAGGGCCGGCTCACCGTGGCGAAGCTCGACATCGACGCCAACCCGGCCACCCCAACCAAGTTCGGCATCCGCGGCATTCCGACGGTGATCCTGTACAAGGACGGCCAGGCGCACGCCCAGAAGGTCGGGGCGCTGACGAAATCGCAACTGACGGCCTTCCTCGACAGCAATCTCTGACGCCGTTCCTTGACAGCCCCGGCGGAGGCCGCTAGGCTTCCCTCGTGATCGGCGGGCGCGACGCGCGCCCGCCCGTGCCAGGCGCAGGAGCGCCGACGCACATCCAGGCCGCGCCCCGGCGCGGTACCCCGGAGTTCCCCGCATTTTCCCCCGGTCCCCGCGACCGCCTTCGCCGCTTGCGCGCGCCATGCACCTATCCGAACTGAAAGCTAAGCACGTTTCCGAACTGCTCGACATCGCGAACGCGATGGAGATCGAAGGCGCGAACCGCATGCGCAAGCACGACCTCATCTTCGCGATGCTGAAGGCGCATGCGAAGAAGGGCGAGAGCATCTTCGGCGAGGGGGTCCTCGAGGTGCTCCCCGACGGGTTCGGATTCCTCCGCTCGCCCGACACGAGCTATCTCGCCGGCACCGACGACATCTACATCTCTCCGTCGCAGATTCGCCGCTTCAACCTCCACACCGGCGACACGATCGAAGGCGAGATCCGTACGCCGAAGGACGGTGAGCGCTACTTCGCGCTCGTCAAGGTCGACAAGGTCAACGGCGAGGCGCCCGAGAACGCCAAGAACAAGATCCTCTTCGAAAACCTGACGCCGCTCTTCCCGGACGAGGCGATGGTGCTCGAGCGCGACATCAAGGCCGAGGAAAACATCACCGGGCGCGTGATCGACATCATCGCGCCGATCGGGAAGGGCCAGCGCGGCCTGCTCGTGTCGTCACCGAAGTCGGGCAAGACGGTGATGCTGCAGCACGTCGCCCACGCGATCACGGCGAACCATCCCGATGTCATCCTGATCGTGCTCTTGATTGACGAGCGGCCCGAGGAAGTGACGGAGATGCAGCGCACGGTGCGTGGCGAGGTCGTCGCGTCGACCTTCGACGAGCCCGCGACGCGCCACGTCCAGGTCGCCGAGATGGTGATCGAGAAGGCGAAGCGCCTCGTCGAGCACAAGAAGGACGTCGTGATCCTGCTCGACTCGATCACGCGGCTCGCCCGCGCGTACAACACCGTGGTGCCCGCGTCCGGAAAGGTGCTGACCGGCGGCGTCGACGCGAACGCGTTGCAGCGCCCAAAGCGTTTCTTCGGCGCGGCGCGCAACATCGAGGAGGGCGGCTCGCTGACGATCATCGCCACCGCGCTGATCGACACCGGCTCGCGCATGGACGAGGTGATCTTCGAAGAGTTCAAGGGCACCGGTAACTCGGAAATCATCCTGGACCGCAAGGTCGCCGACAAGCGCGTGTTCCCGGCCATCGACATCCTCAAGTCCGGCACC
>JAICXH010000141.1 GCA_025981645.1 Burkholderiales bacterium | reverse complement strand
GGTCAACCAGCAACTGGATCTATGGGAGCACGTGCGACCTCTATGGCGCGTTCGATGGCACTTCGTACAGCTGGGATATTCAGGCTAACGTCAATAGTTGGATCTCGTATACGAAGATCGGAGCAGGACATACGCATTCGCCCCCTGCGGTATACACGCTAAATCAGCGGCCTTCGTTTGACCCGAATCAGGGCGGCCTTCTATTCGCCGTCACCAACGACGTTCCGGGCGTCAATTTTCGGTTGGATTTTAGCGCTGTCACGACCGGCTGGTTCTGAGTATCACTGCTGATGCGAATTGATCCAGATCATGGCCAACCCACCTTTCGCGTTGATGGGGGCGCGTTCGGAATCGAGTTATGCGTCGAGACACGGGGCCGCACCGGAGTCCGAGTGGAAGCGGTACCCGGGCAGGGTGCAATGCCGCTCATCATTCACGACACCTGCAAGGTCGCCAATCGCGTGCGCAGATCGACGAGGTAGACGTCATCGAGGAGACTCCGTCGGTGTTCGGGGCACTACGTCGCCGAGCTCGCGGTACTCGCGGCCGTGCGGTGCGTACTGCTTCGGAGCGTCGATCTGGGCTCGCCCCCCACCTTCGATGCATCACCAGTTCCACATCGTCCCGTCCTCGAGCCGGTTCACCGGCAGCGCGCAAGGCCGGTACGGATAGCGCGCGGCGAGCGACTCGTCGATCGCGACGCCGTGTCCGGGCGCGTCGCCCGGGTGCAGCAAACCTGCGTCGAAGCGCCATGCGTGCGGAAACACCGCATCGGTCTCGGCCGTGTGACGCATGTACTCCTGAATGCCGAAGTTCGGCACCGCGAGGTCGAAGTGCAGCGCGGCGCCCATGCACACCGGCGACAGGTCGGTGGCGCCGTGCGATCCCGTGCGTACCTGCCAGAGCTCGGCGAGCTGGGCGATCCGCCTCAGGTGTGTGATGCCGCCGGCATGAACGACGGTCGTGCGAATGTAATCGACGAGCTGCTCGGCGATCAGTGCCTGGCAGTCGTGGATCGTGTTGAACACCTCGCCGACGGCGAGCGGGGTCACCGTATAGCTGCGGATCAGCCGGAACGCCTCCTGGTTCTCGGCGGGGGTCGGGTCCTCGAGCCAGAACAGACGGTAAGGCTCGAGACTGCGCCCTAGGCGCGCCGCCTCGATTGGCGTCAGCCGATGGTGGACGTCGTGCAGCAGGTGCGGCTCGAAGCCGAAGCGCGCGCGCAGCGCGTCGAAGAGCTTCGGAACATGGTCGAGGTAGCCCGTCGTCGACCAGCGGTTCTCGGTCGCGACTGCCGCGTCGGCAGGCTCGTAGAACATCTTGTCGCGCGCGACGCCGTAGGTCGACGCGAGCCCGGGAACACCGCACTGCGCGCGCACGGCACGGTAGCCGAGATCGAGGTAGCGCGCGACCTCGTCGGTCGTCTCGGCAATGTCGCTGCCGTTCGCGTGCCCGTAAACCATCACGGCGTCTCGGCTGGCGCCACCGAGGAGCTGGTAGAGCGGCATCCCGGCCGCCTTGGCCTTGATGTCCCACAGCGCGGTGTCGACGGCGGCGATCGCGCACATCGTCACCGGCCCGCGCCGCCAGTACGCGCCGCGATAGAGGTACTGCCAGGTGTCCTCGATCCGCGCGGCGTCGCGGCCGATCAGCGCGGGAATCACGTGCTCGTCGAGGTAGGCGGCAACGGCAAGCTCGCGGCCATTGAGCGTCGCGTCGCCGATGCCGCTCAACCCCTCATCGGTCTCGATCTTCAGCGTGACGAAGTTGCGTCCCGGCGAGCAGACGATGACGCGCGCGGCCGTGATTTTCATGGGTGGCTCGGGGGTTGGGTGGTCTGACCACTTGACCACAGTATAGCGGCGTCGCTATGATGCGTCCACGCCGGCGCCCACGCCCGCAGGAGGATCCAGGTTGCCACTGACGGCCGTCGAACCACGGCGCCTCTATCGGCAGATCGCCGATCAGCTTGCCCAGCTCATCGCGAGCGGCGAGTACGCCGCCGGCTCGCGGCTTCCCGCCGAGCGCGAGCTCGCCGCGCAGCTTCGGGTGAGCCGCACGTCGGTGCGCGAGGCGATCATCTCGCTCGAAATGAGCGGTCTCGTCGAGGTTCGCGTCGGCACCGGCGTGTTCGTGACGAGCCCGGCGGCGGCGCTGGCGCGCGCAGGCGGCGACGGCGGGCCGGGCCCGTTCGAGCTTCTCGCGGCGCGCAGCCTCGTCGAAGGCGAGATCGCCGCGCTCGCCGCGGGAAAGGCCGATGCGGCCGACGCCGCCGCGCTGCGCGACAGCGTTGCCCGGATGGAGGCCGAGCTCGACGATTTCCAGGCGCGCGAAGCCGAGGATCGTGCGTTCCACCTCTCCGTTGCGCGCAGTACCGGCAACGGCTCGCTCGAGCTCGTCGTCGACGAGCTGTGGAACCAGCGTGCCGGCCTGTGGGGGAGACTGCAGCAGCATTTCCACACGCGCGAGCTCGCCGTGCAGACGGTGCGCGACCATGCGGCGATCGCCCGCGCGATCGCCGCGCACGACGCCGGTGGCGCGCGCACGGCGATGCATCGCCATCTCGCCCGCGTTGTGCGGCAGTTCCAGCGTGCCGTCGACGCCGCAGCACCCCGCACGGTCGACGGCGTGGCGCTCGCCGCGAGATCGCCGCCGGCCGCGCCGGCATCAGCGGCGCGCGCAGCACGGCCACGTCGTGCAGCGCGTTCCTGATCGTCCGACTCCGATCACCCGTCCCGCATTCTCAGCACTCGATTCCGCAAACTCGATCCTCGATCCACCAAGGAGGCACTACGATGAGCAAGCCCATTCGCCCGTACGACGATCGTCGCCGCCAGTGCCTGCGTCTCGCTGCAGGAGGCGCGGCCGCGCTGCTCGTTCCGGTTGCACGCAATGCTGCGGCCGAGATGCCCGCTATGCCGAAGAGCGCCGTGACCATCAACGTCGTCGACGTCGCCGGCAATCTCGCGCTCACCCAGGACGCGATCGAGGCGTACCAGACGGCGCATCCGCAGTGGGTGTCGAAGTTCAATTTCACGAAGATGCCGGCGCCCGAGCTTCCGGGGAAGCTGAAGGCGATGCAGGCGGCCGGGCGTACCGACATCGAGATGGTGCTGACCGGGACCGATTTCCTCGCCGCGGGCATCGAGCAGGGCGAGCTCACCAAGCTCATGCCCGACTACGCGTCGAAGTTCCCCGGCCTGATGGCGGACTATCAGCCGCCGGCGGCGAAGATGCAGGAACTCGCCGGCGATTACGGCATCGAGGTGACGTTCATGCCGGCGGGGCCGCTCCTCGAGTACAACCCCGACAAGGTGAAGGACGTGCCGACGACGCCCGAGGGGCTCCTCGCGTGGTGCAAGGCGCATCCGAACCGCTTCATCTACGCGCGTCCGGCGAACTCGGGGCCAGGGCGCACGTTCCTGATGGGGCTTCCGTATCTGCTCGGCGACAAGAATCCGAAGGACCCGGCGCACGGCTGG
>JAICXH010000041.1 GCA_025981645.1 Burkholderiales bacterium | reverse complement strand
GAGCTCGTCGGCGAGCGACTGGTGCGTCGCGCGGACCGGATCGTCCTTGGCGAGGAGTAGCGCAGCGAGGCGCTGGTCGAGCTTCTGATAGGCGATTGCTTCGACGAGCTCGAGCAGGGTGGCGAGGCGCTCGCCGAAGAGCTCGAGCACGTGATTGCGAAAGACTGCATCGCATGTGATCAGCGACGTGGCCGGGCACGCCGACAGCCCGCTCTACGGCATGTTCGGCGTGCGCGATCGCCTCGCGGGCGTCGGGCTTCCCGAGGGCGGCACGCTTCATGAATACTTCGTGCGTCAGCTGTCGGACCCGTTTCGCGCGTATGCGCTGAAGTGGGACGGCGAATGGCAGGTCACCTACGAGACGTTTCGCGACATGGGGATCGCGTACGCGGTCGGCCTTGTGCTGATCTATCTCCTGGTCGTCGCGCAGTTCGGCTCGTACCTGACTCCGCTCGTCATCATGGCGCCGATCCCGCTGACGATCATCGGCGTGATGCCGGGGCACGCACTCCTCCACGCGCAGTTCACGGCGACGTCGATGATCGGCATGATCGCGCTCGCCGGCATCATCGTGCGCAACTCGATCCTGCTGGTCGATTTCATCAACCTGCAGGCCGAGCGGGGGGTTCCGTTCGTCGAAGCGGTGGTCAGCTCCGCCGCGGCACGCGCGAAGCCGATCGCGCTCACCGGCCTCGCCGCGATGGTGGGTGCGACGTTCATCGTCGACGACCCGATCTTCAACGGGCTCGCGATCACGCTGATCTTCGGAATTCTCGTGTCGACGCTGCTGACGCTCGTCGTGATCCCCGTCCTCTACTACGCCTTCAACCGGAAGCGCTACGCGTGAGCGTCCGGCGCCGTGCGCCGCGGCGGTGCCGCATGGTCGGCGGCAGACGGCCGCGGAGATTCCCGCGGCCGTCCGTCCAAACTGCGTGCGCCGGCGCGCGCCGATCAGCCGATTGTGACCGGCACGAAGATCTGCTGCCCGTTGCGCTCGATCAGCAGTGCAACGTTCTTGCCGGATTTCGCGATCTGGTTCTTCAGACCCTCGATCGTCGTCACCTTCGTCGAACCGACGCTGACGATCACGTCGCCCGGCTGGATACCCGCATCGGCGGCGGGTCCGGTCACGTTCTGCACGAGCAGGCCACCGTGGCCGACCTCCTGCTTCTCGTCGGGCGTCAGCGGACGCACCGCGACGCCGAGGCGGTCGCCGCTGTCGACGCTGTTGGAGCCGTTGCTCGCGACCTGCTTCTGATTGCCCCACGAGCCGATGGTTGCGGAGAGCGTCACCGGCTTCTTGTCGCGCCAGACTTCGACGTTGACCTTGGTACCCGGTTGCAGGTTGCCGATCCGGCTCGTCACGTCGGTGGCGTCGGAAACCGCCGTGCCGTCGATCTTGCGGATGACATCGCCGGTCTGGAAGCCGGCCTTGTCGGCGGGGCTGCCTTTCTCGACGCTGCCGACGAGCGCACCGTTCGAGTCGGGCAGGCCGAAACTCTCGGCGAGTGATTGGTCGAGCGCCTGGATGCCGATGCCGAGGCGTCCGTGGTTGACGTGCCCGTGCGCCTTCAACTGCTGCGCGACGTTCTCGGCGACGCGCGCCGGAATCGCGAACGACAGCCCCATGAAGCCGCCGGAGCGGCTGTAGATCTGCGAATTGACGCCGACCACCTGGCCTTCGGTGTTGATCAGCGGGCCGCCCGAGTTGCCGGGGTTGACGGCGACGTCGGTCTGGATGAACGGCGTCATCTGTCCGCCCGGAAGCGAACGGTGGATGCCGCTGACAATGCCGGCCGAAACGCTGTTCTCGAAGCCGAATGGCGAACCGATCGCGATCACCCACTCGCCGGGCTTGACGCCTGGAGGATCGGACAGGTCGAGTGCGGGCAGATTCTTCGCGTCGATCTTCAGGAGCGCGATGTCGGTGCGCTTGTCCGAACCGACGACCTTCGCGGTGAACTCGCGCCGGTCGGTCAGCTTCACCGTGACCTGGTTCGCGCCGGCGACGACGTGGGCGTTGGTGACGATGTAGCCGTCGGGACTCACGATGAACCCCGAGCCTTCGCCGCGCATCGGAACCACGCGGGGCTGCATTTCGATGCCCGGCCCGCCGAAGCGCTTGAAGAATTCGTTGAACGGATTGTCGGGGCCGAGGTCGTTGCCGAACCCGGTGGTCTTGGTGGTGCCGACGGTGCTGATGTTCACCACGGACGGGCCGACGCGCGTGACGAGCGCCGTGAAGTCGGGCAGGCGCGCCGCCGCGGTGGGCGCCACCGGCGCGACGACGGCCGGCGTGGCTGCATCGGCGACCCCCAGTATCTGGGGATCGAGCCGATTGAATCCGGCACCGAGCGCCAGTCCGAAACCGGCGGCAACGAGTGCAATGGTCAGTTTTTTCAGTTTCATCGAGGTTCTCCTGTGAAGCCGTGGGCCCGTTCCGGGCCGGCACGATCAACTATAGACGCTGCCCCTTAACCGCAGCTTAACGACCGAAGCGCACCCGGACGACGAGGCCGCTGCCGCTCGCCGGCGCGCCCAGCGCGATTGTCGCGCCATGGGCGTCAGCGATGCGTTTGACAATCGAAAGGCCCAGACCGCTCCCGGGTTCGTCAGCATGTGCACCGCGGTAGAAGCGATCGAACACGCGCTCGCGCTCCGCGGCGGGGATGCCCGGCCCGGTGTCGGCAACCTCGAGGACCGGCACCCCGTCGGGACAGCTCACCGATACGTCGATCCGACCGCCCGGAGGCGTGTAGCGCAGCGCATTGTCGACGAGGTTGGAGAGCAGGATGGCGAGCGCCGTTGGATCGCCATCGACGCTCGCCACTTCGGCGCGGGCAAGGCCGAGGTCGATTTTCTTGCGCTCGGCAAGCGACGCGCGTGCGACGATCGCGTCCTTCGCGATCGCGACGAGGTCGCAGCGGCTCTTTTGCAGGGCGAGCGCCTCGGGCTCGACGCGCGCGAGGGTCATCAGTTGCTCGACGACGTGCGATGCGCGTGCGACGCCAGCTTCGAGATCGGCGAGCGAGGCGACGAGCTCGCCAGGCGTTCCCGAGCGGCGCGCGAGGTCGAGCTGCAGCGTGAGTGCGGCGAGCGGCGTGCGAAGCTCGTGGGCCGCATCGGCGGTGAAGCGGCGTTGCGCGGAGAGCGCGTCGGAAAGCCGCGCGAGCAGACCGTTGAGACTCGCTCCAAGCGGTCGCAGCTCGCCGGGAAGGCCGGTCTCGTCGATTGGCGCCATCGCGTCGGGGCGGCGCTTGCCGACCGCGCGCGAGAGGGACTCGAGCGGACGCAACCCGGTACCGACGCCGAGCCAGATCAGAACGCCGAAGATCGGCATCAGCGCGGCGAACGGGATCAGTGTGCGCAGTGCGGTTTGCGTCGCGAGGGCGTCGCGCTCGTCCTGTGGCTGTGCGATCTGCAGCGCGTGGCTGCCGTGCACCATCGTGTAGACGCGCCAGACGCGGCCGTTGCGGTTCACCGTCGAGTAGCCTTCGCGCACCGGGACCGGCAGCCCCATGCCGGGCTGCGTCCAGTACACGAGGACCCCGTCGCGATCCCAGATCTGCGTGACCAGCTCGGTGATGCCCGTTCCCGGCAGTACGTCGGGGTTGTCGAAGCCGGCGCGCTGTCCGCGCAAGAGATCGTCGATGCGGGTCGAATAGGCGAGCTGCTTCAACTGCAGGTCGAGGAGCGAGCCGATCTCGCGCCGTGCTGCGACGTAGGTCGCCGCGCTCGCCGCGAGCGCGATCACCGCGAGTCCGGCGAGGAGCCACACGAGCAACGTGCGCCTGATCGAGCTCATCGTTGCGCCCATTCATCGAACGCGGGTAGCGGCGCACTCACGCGAGCGCGTACCCGACGCCGCGCAGCGTACGAATCGTGTCGACGCCGAGCTTCCTGCGCAGGTTGTGCACGTGGACCTCGACCGCGTTGCTCTCGACCTCCTCACCCCAGCCGTAGATGCGCTCTTCGAGCTGCGCCTTCGACAATGCCGCGCCGGGGCGCTCGAGCAGCGCCGCAAGCAGCGCGAACTCGCGCGACGAGACGTCGATCGAGCGTCCGCGCTGCGTGACGACGCGCGTCGCGGTGTCGAGCGTGAGCTCGCCGTGCCTCAGCAGATTGTCTTCGCGCCCGATGTCACGGCGCAGCAGCGCGCGCATTCGCGCAGCGAGCTCGTCGAGGCTGAACGGCTTGGTCAGATAGTCGTCCGCGCCGGCATCGAGCCCTTCGACGCGGTCGTTCACCGAATCGCGCGCGGTCACGATCAGCACGCGCACGCGGTTGCCGCCCCGGCGCACCTCGCGCAGGAGCTCGAGCCCGCTCTTTCTCGGCAGCCCGAGGTCGAGCAGCACCATCGCCCAGGCATCCGGCGTCGTGTCGAGTGCGAGCGTCGCGGCTTCGGCGTCGCCGACGAGGTCGACCGCATAGCCATCCTGCGTCAGCGCCTGCTGCAGCGTCCTGCCGATCATCGTGTCGTCTTCGACGAGGAGTATTCGCATCGCTCAGCCGGCCTCGGAACAGGCGTGCCGGCGGGAGTGGGCCGAGGGGGCCGCTCGGACCGATTCTAAGGGGCCGAGCTTAAGCGGCGCTGAACCGCGGGCGCATCCATTCTGGGTCGACCGCCGTATCCACCCGGGCGAGGTCGCCATCGCGACCCGATCACCCTAGGAGTTCGACATGGAACTGCGGCAAGCACGAACCACGAGGAAGGGTACGCTGCGCTCGCGGACGACCGTTCTGGCGCTCGGAGCGCTCGGCTGTCTCGCGTTGGCGGCAGGGCCGGCGTCGGCGCAGGTCGCGCCGAACCAGACGCTGGGATTCGGCAACGGGCGTCTTTTGACCTTCACCTACGGTCAGAGCTTCGACTGCGTCGACGAGCCTACCCAGGACCTCGATTTCAACGGTGTCCCGGTTCAGTCCGATCCGGGAGAGATGCAGACGCCGATCTGCCAGGTGATCACCGAGCCGAAGCACGATCCGACCGGGGGGGACATCAAGCACACGTCACCGCTCTATGTGCTGGTGCCGATGTTCGGCAGCGACACCAACCCGGCCGACGCGATGCCGTGCCCGAACGGTGGCCGGCCCGGCGAATTGTGCGGTTCAACGCTCGGCAGCACGCTGATCTCGATCTTCGGCTACATCCCGAACGCCTGGCTCAGCCATCCGGCCGTCGCGACGCAGTGTCCGGACCCGAACAATCCGGTTCCGGGGACCTGCACGATGCACGCGTCGTCGGTCGACCTGGCGACGCTGCTCGGCGCGCTCGGCATCACGGCCAATCCGCCGACTGGCAACATCTTTCTGCCGACGCCCAACCACAGCCACGTCGTCGACAACTCCGACACCAACACCGGCTCGATCTGGTGGGAGGTTCGTCCGGTGCTGATCTTCGATTCCGCCGATTGGCCCGCCGCCGACGGGTCCACCGGCATCACGTCGGCGCGCGCGATGGACGCTGCCGAGAATGCGGGGCGCGCGGTCGAGGTCGGCTCGAACTTCTTCCTGTTCTTCAAGTCACGGATGAACGGCACCGCCCAAATGGCGGCGATGCCCGGGATGTAGCGCAACGCTCGCGACATGACTGCCGGCGGTGCACCGCTCGACGCATCGCCGGCGTGCTACGATCGTCCGTATGTCTGGTGTGGACATTCGCCGCGCCGCTGGGCTACTCGCGCTGGCCGGCCAGCTTCTTCTGCCGTTGCCGCTTCTCGCAATGACGCTGGCAGGCGGCGATACCATCTGCTCCGCCCACGCCGCCAGCGCTTACGATCATTCGGCGCCGGCCGGAGCGCTGCACGGCTCCGGTCACTGCGCGCTGTGCGCGATGGGCTTGGGATGCGCAGCTCCTCCGGCGTCGGCGTCGCTTGCCGTAATCGCTTTCTCGCCGCCGCGTGCGCTTGCACCGCCGGTACTGAGGGGCAGGACACTCGTCCGCCATGCGCTCGCCGATGCGCGAGCACCTCCGGCTTCCGCCTAGCGTCCGCTGTTCCCGGCGTTCGGCGCGTCGCGCCGGGCTCGAGATCGCTCCGGCACGCCATCTACGCGACGCGAGCATTCGCGCGTGGACGGCCGGCGCGCGGAGCGACGGTCTCGCGAATCGTCCTGTTCAGCAACGGAGGGTCATGATGCATCGCCTGCAACCGTGGCTTTGTGCGTTTGTCGCCGCGCTCGCCCTGGCGGGCGCGCCCGCCGAGGCGCGCGACTACTCGCTCGGTGCGCTTCGCATCGTCGAGCCCTATGCCCGCGCGACACCTCCCGGCGCGCGAACGGCCGGCGCGTGGTTGCGCATCGAGAACCGCGGGACTGCCAACGACGAGCTCGTCGGGGTCGCCTCGCCGATCGCCGACAGCGCCGAGCTTCACGTGATGCGCATGGAGGGCACCGTCGCGCGCATGCGCCCGGTCGGCGCGATCGGCATTCCGGCCGGCGCCGTCGTCGCGCTCGTGCCAAGCGGCTATCACGTCATGCTGGTCGGCCTCCATCAGCCGCTCGTCGAAGGGGGGAATTTCCCGCTGACGCTCTCGTTCGCGAAGGCGGGAAAGATCGAGGTCGAGGTGAGCGTGATCGCGCTCGACGCGGCCGCGCCGGCCGCATCGGCCGGGCACATACACCGGTGATCGCGACAGCCCTCGACGTGGATGTGGATGAGGACACGATGAACGATACGAGATCCTTAGCGATCGCGCGCCGGCTCGCCGCCGGCGCAGCGCTCGGCATTGCGGCAGCGGTGCCGGCGCCTGTGTCCGCGCACGGCTTCGCCGGCGCACGCTTCTTTCCCGCGACGATTGCCACCGACGACCCCTTCGTCGCCGACGAGCTGTCGGCTCCGACGATCACCTGGCAGAAGAACCCCGCCGACGCTCCCGGCGTACCGGCGCAGCGCGAGACCGACTACTCGCTCGATGCGGCGAGACGAATCACCGACCGGTTCGGCATCGAGCTCGGCGCTACCTGGAAGACGCTGCGCACGCCGGGCACCGTCGACGTGCGCGGGCTCGACAACCTGTCGGTCGGCGCCAAGTACCAGTTCTTCGAGAGCGATGCCCACGAGGCGATCGCATCGGTGGGCTTCGACTGGGACGTCGCGCACTCGGGAGCGGCGCGTGTCGGCGCAGACCCGTTCAGCACGGTGACGCCCGCGCTATTCTTCGGCAAGGGCCTTGGCGATCTCCCGGAAACGATGCCGTGGCTGCGTCCGATCGCGGTGACGGGACTCGTCGGCGTCGGCATTCCGTCGCGCGCAAGCACATCGACGCGCAATGACGACGGCAGCGTCGACGTCGAGCGTCATCCGCACACCCTCGAGTGGGGGCTCGCGTTCGAGTACAGCATTCCCTACCTCAACGCGAACGTCCGTGGCACCGGATGGCCCGACGTGTTCAACCGGCTGACTCCGGTCGTCGAGCTCGCGATGTCGACGGCGCTCGATCGCGGCTCGAGCGGCACGACCGGGACGGTCAATCCGGGCCTCCTCTGGGACGGGCGCACCGTGCAGATCGCAGCCGAGGCGGCCATTCCGGTCAATCGGGCGAGCGGGTCGTACGTGGAATGGACGCTGCAGCTCCACTTCTTCCTCGACGACCTGTTCCCGAAGACCTTCGGGCACCCGCTCGTCGGGAGCTGATGCGATGCGCCGTGCTGCGTTCCTGCTTGCAACCTGCGTGCTGCTCGGTGCCGCCGGCGCGGCGTACGCGCACGCCTTTCTCGACCGTGCGACGCCCGCGGTCGGGAGCGCCGTGCACGGCTCGCCGCACGAGCTCACGCTTCACTTCTCCGAGGAGCTCGAGGGTGCGTTCAGCACGGTCCGCATCGAAGACGCGAACGGCAAGCGCGTCGACTCGGGAAGCGCGCACGTCGATCCTGCCGATGGCTCGGTGCTCGAGGTGGCGCTGGCGCCGCTGCCTCCGGGCCGCTACCACGTCATCTGGCGCGTCGTGTCGGTCGACACGCACGTGACCGAGGGCGCGTATGCGTTCGACGTGCTCCCGTAGGGTGCGACGGCGATCTAGATGACGATGCCGTCGATGGTGGCGACGGTGAGCGCCTTTGCCGCCGTGCGTGCGGTGCACGAGTTCGCCGCGCTGATCGCGCTCGGCCAGCTCGTTTGGGCGCAGGCGATCGCCAGGCGCTTCGATGACCGCGTCGCGACGCTGGTACCGGCCGCGCTCGGCGTCAGCCTTGTCGCGGCGCTCGGCTGGCTCGCGTTCGTGACCGTCAACATGAGCGGGCTGCCGTTCCCCGATGCGTTCGCTCCGTCGATCGTTGCCGTGGTGCTGGAAGAGACACTGTTCGGTCGCGTTTGGATGCTTCGCCTCGCGCTCGGTGTCGCGCTGTGCGCGTGGCTCGTCGTGCGGCGGCGCTCGTCGAGCGCGCCCGGCCGTGGCGAGCGGCGCGCGTGGCTCGTGCTCGTCGGTGTCTACGTCGCGACGCTCGCGCTCACCGGACACGCCGTTGCCGCGGAGGGCGCCGAGCGCGTGCTGCGCGTCGCCGCCGACGCACTCCACCTCCTCGCTGCCGGCGCCTGGCTCGGTGCGCTGCCGGGGCTCGCATTCGCGGCCGCCGCGGCGCGGCGCAGCGCCACCGCGGCTGCGGTCGACGCCGCAGCGCGCGCAACGCAACGCTTCTCGATGGTCGGCGTCGTCTGCGTGGGGACACTTGTCGCGACGGGCTTCGTCAACGCGTGGTATCTCGTCGGCAGCCGTCTCGCGCTGATCGGAACTCCTTACGGGCAGTGGCTGCTCGCGAAGCTCGCGCTCTTCGCAGCGATGGTCGCGATCGCCGCACACAACCGGCAGCAGCTGTCGCCGCGAATCCGCGCCGGCGACCGCGCGGCGCTCGGATCGCTCGCGCGCAACGCGAGAATCGAGCTCGGCCTCGGTGTCGCGATCGTTGCAATCGTCGGCCATCTCGGCATCTCGGTACCGGCAGTTCACGATCGCCCCGTCGTCCCCGCGTTCCTCGCCGGTGGCGACCCGTCGATCTATCCGACGACCGATGCAGTCTCGCCGGTCCCGGCGAGCGACGACGCGGTCGCGCGCGGGCGCGCGCTCTTCATCGCGCATTGTGCGAGCTGCCATGGCGACACCGGCCGCGGCGACGGTCCGGAAGCAGCATCGCTTCCGGTCGCGCCGGCAAATCTCGCGGAGCACGGCTCGATGCATAAGCCTGGAGACCTGTGGTGGATGATTGCGCACGGCCTGCCGGGTACGCCGATGCCGGCGTTCTCGCCGAAGATTTCGGACGACGGCATCTGGGAGCTCGTGCAGTACGTCCGCGCGATCGCCGGAGCGCCGCACATGCATTGAGCGGCACGCCGATGCCCGCATAGTAAAATCGGGCGGTGGATGCTCTGGCAACCTCCGGAGTTGTGCCGACCGCTCGTGCGGCCGCTCGTGCGGCGGCGCGCCCGCGCGAAGGATCGCCCGGCCCGATCGCCGCGTGGCTGTTCGTGTGCTGCGCGCTCGTGTTCGCAATGGTGGTCGTCGGCGGCGTCACACGACTCACGCATTCCGGTCTGTCGATCACCGAATGGGACCCGATCGTCGGTGCCTTGCCGCCGCTCGGCAATGCCGGCTGGCAGTCGGCATTCACGCTCTATCAGGCGACTCCCGAGTATCGCGACGTCAACCGGGGCATGACACTCGACGAGTTCAAGGGCATCTTCTGGTGGGAGTACTTCCACCGGCTGCTCGGGCGCGCAATCGGCGTCGTGTTCCTGCTTCCCTATCTCGCGTTCCTGCTCGCGAGGCGGATCCCGCGCGGCTACGCGCTGCCGCTCGCCGGCATCTTCGTCCTCGGCGGCCTGCAGGGTGCGCTCGGCTGGTTCATGGTGGAAAGCGGGCTCGTCGCCGATCCGCGTGTCTCACAGTTCCGTCTCACCGCCCACCTCGGCATGGCGTTCGTCATCCTCGCCGCGATGCTTTGGACGGCGCTTTCGCTGCTACGTCGACGCAGCGATGCCGAGCGCGTACCGGTGCCGCGAGCGGCGCGCGCCGTCGCGCGCGCGCTCGCCGTGCTGGTGTTCGCGCAGGTATTGCTCGGCGGGCTCGTCGCCGGCACGCACGCCGGCTTTGCGTACAACACGTTCCCGCTGATGAACGGCGCGATCGTGCCCGACGAGATCATGATGCTCTCGCCGTGGTGGAAGAACTTCTTCTGGAACCTCGCGACCGTGCAGTTCGATCACCGACTGCTCGCCTGGCTGCTCGCGGTCATCGTGCCCTGTGCGTGGTGGTGGCTGCGAAGGCTCCCGCTGCCGCGGCGCGCACGCGCCTTCGCCAATGCGCTGCTCGCTGTTGTCGCAATCCAGATCGCCCTCGGCATCGCAACGCTCCTCCTGGTCGTGCCGCCGGCACTCGCGGCGCTTCACCAGGCCGGGGCGGTCGTCGTCTTCATGCTTGCGCTCGGTCTCGCGCACGCGCTCGACGGGAGGCCGGGTCGGTCGCACTCCCACGAATCGGAAATCATTGCGTATGGCTGAGCTGCGTGCTCTCGACGAACCGCTGCAGGATCCCGAGCTCGACGAGCTCGAAACCTTTCTCGCATCCGATGCTGTACCGAAGGACTGCATGGATCTCGAGATGCTCGACGGCTTCCTCACCGCGATCGTCAGCGGACCGGAGACGATCCAGCCTTCGGAGTGGCTGCCGCAGGTGTGGAGCGACGGTGGCCGCACCGCGACCCCGGCGTTTACGGGCAACGATCAGGCACAGCGGATCATGGGCCTGATGCTGCGCCATCTGGTCGGCATCCAGCGCACACTCGGCGAATCGCCGACGCGGTTCCGTCCGCTGCTGTACGTCCCCGAGGAGCGCGAAGGCGACGACAACGCGCGCGCACCGCTCGAGGCGACCGCGTGGTGCGAAGGTTACATGGCGGGTGTGCGGCTGCGCGACGAGGCGTGGCAGCCGCTCTACGATGCACAGGACGCGCGCGACTGGGCCTTCGCAATCGAGGCGCTTGCCTTCGGCGACCAGGATCCCGAGTTCGCCGAGTGGGTCGACGACAAGGAGCGGCGCGAGAGCCTCGTCGACGAGCTCCCCGTCGCGACGGTGCTCATCTACCGCTTCTGGTACGAGCGTCGCCGCGGGGGCGAGGCGCGCCGCGGCGGCGCGCGCCGCGAGCCTGTCGATTCGGCGCGAAAGGCGCGCCAGCGGCTGCACTGACGCGGCCGCACCGCGGCGATGATCCGCGGTCGCGCAGCATCGGCGTCGGCCGATCGATCAGCGGTGCCGCGCGATCACTCGCGGTAAACGCGATTGTCGACCACCTTCACGCGATCGCCGACACGGAGCTCGGTCGACGCGACGTCGGCAAGCGTGATCGTCCCGCCCGAGTCGAGCCGCACGACGACCCGGTAGCGGTCGCTGTTCGACTGGCGGTTGAGCTCGTTGCCGACCGCGGCGCCGCCGACCGCGCCGGCGATCGTCGCGACGGTGTTCCCCGTACCGCCGCCGATCTGGTGGCCGAGCACGCCACCGACGATGCCGCCGAGGATCGTGCCGACGTTGATCGGTGATGTCGATCCGCCGCGGTACACGTTGATCGACTCGACGACCCCATACTCGGTGCGCTGCGACACCACCGGCGCTTCGCGGTAGACCGGATACGGTTGGTAGGTTGCGCAGCCTCCGACGATGAGCGCCGTGCCCGCGAGCGCGATTCCCCAGTAACGCATCGTTGCAATTTTCATTCACAACTCCATGACGATGGGGCCGGAGCGCTTCTTCGGCCGTAGCTGCGTTAGACCGCGCAGCGCAGCAAAAGTGCGCCGTGCGCGAGGCGCCGTCCGCGACGCCGCGCGCAGGGTCGCCGGGAATGCCGATCTGCAAATGCTACCGGATGCGGCGCGGTGCCGCGATCGGCAGCTTATCCATTCGGACGTAGGGCTGCAGCCGACGCCGGACGGGCGAACAGAAACGAATCGCGCGAGAGCGCGCCGTTCTCGTAGCCGCCGACGATCCGCTCGGGTACGGCCGCCGTTCCCGCCGCACCCCACGCGACGAAAAGCGGCAGGAAATGCTCCTCGGTCGGGTGCGCGCGAACCGCTTCGGGCGCTTCGGCGCGGTAGTCGAGCAAGGCCGCTTCGTCGTGCGCCGCAAGGCGCGCCTCGAGCCAGTGCGCAAACGCCGCCGCGTACGGTAGCGGATCGTTGCGCCCGCGCTGCCCGATCCAGTCGCGCAGATTGTGCGTCGCGTGCCCGGAGCCGATGACGAGGACGTTGGCGTCAGCGAGCGGCGCGAGCGCGCGGCCGAGTGCGAGATGATGCTGCGTCCCGCGCGCCGGCGAGACCGAGATCTCCACGACGGGGATATCGGCGCGCGGATAGATCCAGCGTAGCGGCACCCACACTCCGTGGTCGATGCCTCGGCAACCTTCGATGCCCGCGGTGATGCCGGCATCGCGCAGCAGCCCGACGATGCGCTCGGCGAGCGCCGGATCGCCGCGCGCCGGATACCCGATCTCGTAGAGCGCTTCGGGAAAGCCGCCGAAGTCGTGGATCGTCTCCGGACGCGCGCTACCGGTCACCATCGGAAGCGACGTCTCCCAATGCGCCGACGCCACCACCACTGCGTCAGGATGCGGCAGACGCTTGCCGAGCGCGGTCCAAGCATCGCCGACGTCACCCGGAGCGATCGCGTGCATCGGCGAGCCGTGCGAAAGGAAGAGTGTCGGCAAGGTATCCATGGCGGCGGCGGGACGATCGTGAACGGGTCAGGCCGCGACGGCAACCGGTTTCTTCACCAGATGCTCGGCGACGAGTGCCTCGTTGACCTTTGGCCGCGCGGCGACGCGGTCCTGAAACGCCAGGAGGGCTGGCCAGCGGTCGATGTCGAACTTGAGGAAATTGTGCCAGTTGACGATCGTGAACAGGTAGGCGTCGGCGATGGTGAACGACGAGCCGGTGAGGTAAGGGCGCTTCGCGAGCGTCGCTTCGACGTAGTCGAGGCGGCGCGACAGCGCGTCCATCGTCGCCTTCTTCACCGTCTCGGGTGTGTCGGGCTTCCACAGCGGGCCCATGCCCTTGTGCAACTCGGTTGCGACGAAGTTGAGCCATTCCATCACGCGATAGCGCTCCATCGAGCCGAACGCGGGAGCGAGCGCTCCCGGCTTGCGGTCGGCGACGTACTGCAGGATGACGGCGACTTCGGAGAGGCGCTCGCCGCTGTCGAGCTCGAGCAGCGGGACATAGCCCTTCGGATTGATCGTCGTGTAGTCGGTGCCGTTGCTCAGCGTGTGCTTGCCGAGATCGACCCGGACAAGCTCGAACGGCAGGCCGGCCTCGCGGAGCGCGATGTGGGGTGCCAGCGAACAGGCGCCGGTGGCGTAGTAGAGCTTCATTGCGATTCTCCAGTGATTGCGGGACGGGGAAGGGTGGCGCCATTGCTTGGCCGCAGCCCTCCCTCAATGTGGTCCGATGATGGGCCTTGATCGATTGAGGATAAAGGTGTATCTGAGGAATGGATCATTGCGAATTTCGCAATAATGGATCGATTCCGAGCGATCAACGCGTTCGTACGCATCATCGAGACGGGAAGCCTCGCGGCGGCCGCGCGGCGCATGGACGTCTCGGTCTCGGCGCTCTCGCGGCTCCTCGCCGAGCTCGAATCGCACCTCGGCACGCGCCTTGTTCACCGGACGACGCGCAGGCTCGCGCTGACCGAAACCGGTCGCGCGTTCTACGAGCGCGCGGTGCAGCTGATGGCGGACCTCGCCGAAGCCGAGGAGGCGGTCAGCAGCGCTTCGGTCGTACCGCGCGGGACGCTGCGGCTCACGGCGTCGGCCGCCTTCGGTACCGGCTACCTAGCGTCCGCGATCGCCGATTTCCGGCAGAGGTACCGGGAGCTTCGCTTCGACGTCGAGCTTTCCGAGCGGGCCGTCGACCTCGTCGAGGAGGGGCTCGACCTTGCGATCCGCATCGGCAACATCGGCAGCCAGACGCTGATCGCGCGCCGGATCGCCGACACGCGGCTCGTTTGCTGCGCGGCACCGGCATACCTCGAGCGGCATCCGCCGCCGAAGACCCCCGCCGACCTCGCGGAGCACGAATGCCTGATCTACGAATACGCCGCGGGAGGTGCGCAGTGGACCTTCACCGATGCGGCGGGTGATGCGCACACGGTGCGGATCGCAGGGCCGGCGCGAGCGAGCAACGGCGCGATGCTGGCAGCACTCGCGATCTCCGCTGCGGGGATCGCCTGCGAGCCGGACTTCATCGTCGCTCGAGCGGTGCGCTCCGGACGTCTCGTGCAGCTGCTGCCAGGCTACACGCCGCCGTCGATCGGCATCTATGCAACGTACGCGAGCCGCCGGCACCTGTCGGCCAAGGTCCGGACTTTCGTCGATTTTCTCATCGCACGCTTCGCGGGGACACCGCCCTGGCGACTGGCGTCGGACGGTGCGTAGCGCAGCGAAGCGCGACGAAGATACCGCTCGATGCCGGCCGGAGCAGCGTCTAGGGAAGCTGGATCTTGCCGCCGCCGCCCATGCCGCCGACCGGAGGCAGCGCAGCGCCGGCGGGAGGCAGGACGATCGACGACGACGCCTGCCGCCGCATCTCCTGTAACTCATGCATGGCGCGCTCGACCCCGGCCTTCGTCGCCTCCGCATAGCCGGCGACGGCCGCGGCCAGCGTATCGGCCTCGATGTCGAAGCTGATCGGCAACGGTCCGACGTTGGTCATCAGTTGCGCCTCGCCCTGATAGAGCGTCCGGCGCGAGCGATCGGGCGCGCCGTCGGCGGTCACCGGGGTCAGTACGCGCAGCGTACCGGCCCGGCGATCGGTGTAAATCTCTTCGCGGTAGAGCGAATCAGCGTCCATCGCCGCGTCGGAGGCGCGGCTCGCGGGGTCGAGGGCCATGGCGAAATCCTGTTATCGGGTTGCGGGTAGCGTAATGCGTGCGGTGCGCGCGAGGCAAGACCCGGCCCGGATCCGTTGCGGCAGCCCTGCCCGGTGCCGGCGATCGCGGATGCGTTCGCCGTCGGTGATCGCCCCGATCCAAAACGACGATTGGCGCTCGGCGCGCGTGCGCAGTAGGGTACCCGGTTCGGCATCGTTCACGACGTGGGCGATGCGAACGGAGACACCGCATGGATGCAGCAACGACCACCGGGAATCGAAAGCCCGTCGGGCTCGCCCTCCAGGGCGGCGGTTCGTGGGGCGCCTACACCTGGGGTGCGCTCGATGCGCTCCTCGCGAGCCGCAGCGTCGCGATCACGCAGCTCTCGGGCACCAGCGCCGGAGCGATCAACGCGGCCATCGTCGCAAGCGGCCTCGTCACCGGCGGCGCCGCCGCGGCGCGCGCGGCGCTGCGCGCGTTCTGGATGGGCATCACCGATCCCGCCGCCGATCTCGTCGCGGCGATCTGGCGCCCGGTCGACCGCGGCGTGCGCGAGTCGATCGGCGCCTGGTTCATGACGGCAGGACTCTCGCCGTACAGCGCGAACCCGCTCGGCGTCCATCCGCTGCGCGCGGCGATCGCCGCACAGGTCGACATCGACGCGATCAGGAGTCCGCGCGCCCCGGCGCTCTACGTGACGGTCACCAACGTACGCAGCGGGCTCCCGCGCGTGATCTCGAACGACGAGATATCGATCGACGCGCTCATCGCCTCGGCGTGCCTGCCGCAGCTGTTCCACGCCGTCGAGATCGACGGCGAGGCATACTGGGACGGTGGCTACAGCGGCAACCCGACGCTGTGGCCGATCATCCACGACGGCGGCGCCGACGACGTCATCGTCGTGCAGCTGTCGCCCGACACCGCCGACGAGGTGCCGAAGGACGCGGCCGGCATTCGCCGTCGCGTCAGCGAGATCGTGTTCAACTCGAGCCTCGTAGCCGAGATGCAGGCGATCACGGCGATGCGCGCGATTGCCGCGCGCGCCGACCAGCCGGCGCGTGTCGGCGAGCTCCGCCTGCACCGGATCGGACCGCCGCGTCGATCGCTGTTCGAGCAGGGCTCGGCAAACGAGCGCTCGCGCGCGTGGCTCGAGTTGCTGTTCGCAGAGGGCCGCCAGACGGCACGTGGATTCCTCGCGCGCCACGCTGCCGACCTCGGCGTGCGCGAGACGCTCGACATCGCGCGAGTGTTCACCGACGCGCACAAGCCCAAGGTTCGCGTCGCCGCCAACGACGATTTCGCCGAGGACGGCACCGGCGACGGCAATGGCAACGACGCGGTCAGCGCGGTGGCGGACTGCCGACGAGCGCCTTCCTGATCTCGCGCAGCTTCTCCTTGACGCGGAGCTCGTTCGCGACGCCGATGCGCACCATGATCTTCTGGCCGGCCGACATCGCCTCGAACTGCGGGTCGGCGAAGGTGTAGACGACCTTCGGTTGCGCAAGCGCCACCGGCGAGCTCGGCTCGGGCGCGGCGAGCAGATCGTCGATTGCGACGATCAGCCGGTCGTTGAAGTACTTGCCCGGATAGCCGAGGTCGACGTACGCCTGCTGGAAAAGCGGATAGAAGTGGACGTACGCGGAGACGAGGCGCGAAACGTTCGCCGCTTCGAGCACCTGCATGTAGGGCGCGTAGCGCGCGGAATTCTCCGGCGCGAGCGTGACGTCGCCGGACGACTGCCCCGTCACGAGCGTGCCCGCCGCCGGGCGCACCGGGAGCCTGTTCACCGAAGCGGTCCTGCGCGGCAGATTGTCGATCGTTGCGACGAAGCGCGCGACGATCTCGCGAAGCTGCAGGATGTCCTCTCCGCCCGAGCCGCCCAGCACGCCCGTGATCGCGTCCTTCATCGCGGCGTCGCTTTCGGCGAGCGCCGGCAGCGGCGTGGCCTGCGGGTTCACCGGCCCCGCGGACTCGATCGGATGCAGCGGTGCGCCGGACGCCGGAGTGGGCGTCGCGGCGGTGGCGGTCGCCGGAGGCGCGGCGGCTGGCGTCTCGGGCATGGGTGCGGCGTGCGGGTACATCAGGCGCCAGAGGAGCCAGGCGAGGCCGATCAGGATGACGACGATCGCCACCGCGGTCGCAGCGCTTCGCCGCGACGTCGGCGAGCGGCTTCCCGACGAGCCCCGTAACGCCGGCGTCGGGCGCTTCAGCGACGGTTCGATGCGTTCCACGATGTTTCCTCCTGGGACACAGACCGTTCCCGCACGAGAAACGTTCGGTGAAGCTTCGGCAAACCGCCGCCGGCCGGTGCCACGTGTTCGAGGGATACGCGCCCGATGCGCAATACGCCGGTCGTCAGCCTATCGCGAGGCGCTCGCCGTGCTCGCGCGTCGCGTGAAAGCCGATGTCGGGCCAGCGCTCCATCGTCACCTGGAGGTTGTACTTGTTCGTGGCGAGAAAAACCGCGTTGCCGTCGACGTCGACGGCGAGCGCCGCCGCCTGCTCGCGCTCGAAGCGCCTCCGGGTCGCTTCGTCGGGCCAGGTGAGCCAGCGCGCCGTCGCGATGGCCGCGGGTTCGTAGATCGCGTCGACCTTGTACTCGGTGGCGAGGCGCTGCGCGACGATCTCGAACTGCAGCGGCCCAACCGCGCCGAGCAGCAGCGTATTCGTATGCGCCGAGGTGAACACCTGGATCGCTCCTTCCTCGCCGAGCTCGTGGAGGCCCTTGGCGAGCGGCTTCGCGCGAAACGGGTCGCGCGGGCGCGCGACGCGGAAGAGCTCGGGCGCGAACCACGGGATGCCTCTGAACGCGAGCGGCTCGCCTTCGGACAACGTGTCGCCGATCTGCAACTGGCCGTGGTTGTGGATGCCGATGATGTCGCCGGCCACCGCATCCTCGCTCGCGATGCGCTCGTTGGCCATGAAGGTCAGAGCGCTGGCGAGCTTCAGTTCGCGGCCAGTGCGGAGCTGCCGTGCCTTCATCGCAGGCGCATAGCGTCCCGAGCAGACCCGAAAGAACGCGATGCGGTCGCGATGTCGCGGGTCCATGTTCGCCTGGATCTTGAAGACAAACCCGCTGAATGCCGGCTCGGTCGGCTGCACGACGCGAACCGTGGCGTCGCGCGGCTGCGGCGGTGGCGCCCAATCGATCAGCGCCCGCAGAATCTCCTGCACGCCGAAGTTGTTGATCCCCGACCCGAAGAACACCGGCGTCTGGCTCCCGGCGAGAAAGCGCGCGAGGTCGAACGGATGGCTCGCACCGCGGATCAGCTCGACGTCGTGGCGCAGCGCGGCGATCTCGTCGGGGTAGAGCTCTTCGAGGCGGGGATTGCCGATACCGACGATCGTCTCGGTGTCGGACGCGACGCGCTCCTCGCCCGCAGCGAAGCGGACGAGGCGATCGTCGAGCAGGTGGAACACGCCGCGGAAGTGCCGTCCCATGCCGAGCGGCAGCGTGATCGGCGCGCAGTCGATCGCGAGTACCGCTTCGATCTCCTCGAGGAGGGAGAGCGGCTCACGCACGTCGCGGTCGAGCTTGTTGACGAAGGTGATGATCGGCGTCGCACGCAGCCGGCACACGTCGAGCAGTTTGATCGTCTGCGCCTCGACCCCCTTCGCCGCGTCGATGACCATCACCGCGGCGTCGACGGCGGTCAGCACGCGATAGGTGTCCTCCGAGAAATCCTCGTGGCCCGGGGTGTCGAGCAGGTTGATCACGTGATCGGCGTACTCGAACTGCATCACCGAGCTCGTGACCGAGATGCCGCGCTGCTTCTCGACTTCCATCCAGTCCGAGGTGGCGTGGCGCGTGCTCTTCCTCGCCTTGACGGTGCCGGCCATCTGGATCGCGCCGCCGTATAGGAGCAGCTTCTCGGTCAGCGTCGTCTTGCCGGCGTCGGGGTGCGAGATGATCGCGAACGTGCGTCGGCGCGCGACGTCGGACGCGAGGCTCGCCGCGGCCGCGGGCGGGCGGTCGAGCGGCGCTTCGATTGCAGCGTCGGACGTCGTCACGGGTACGGAATCAGCCGAACGGCGCGAGCCCGATCAACGGGCCGTGCAGATATTTCGCGAACGCCAGCGCAACGACGACTCCGGCGATGACGGCCGCGACATCGCGCGCCCAACTGCCGCGCGGATAGGTCTTCGCTGCGGCTCGGTCGCGCCGGCGGAGCGTTCCGAACATCCACGCCGACCAGACGAGGAGCGCGCCGAAGAGGACGATGCCGGCAAGGCTGCCATTGCCGATCAGGTGTCCGAAGGCCCACACCTTGACGCCGGCGAGCATCGGGTGGCCCAGGACCGTCTTGATGCGACTGCCGGGGATGTACGCTGCCGCAACGAGGACGAACCCGACGACGGCGAAAAGCGCGGTGACGTGCGCCATCCACGCCGGCGGCCGCCAGACGACGATCGGGTCGTGGCGCGCGATGCCGAAGCCCCAGACGACGAGCGCGAGTCCGGCGAGCGAGACCAGCGAGTAGATGCCCTTCCACGGTCCGGCGCCGAGGCGCGCGACAGCGCGCTCGCGCGTGGCCGGGGCGAGTGCGCCGACCGAATGCACGCCGAGCAGCAGCACCAATCCAGCGATCAGCCAGAGCATCGAAGCACCCTCGTCACCGTACGCAGACGGCGCCGATGGTACCGGAAGTTCGTCAGATCGCCACCCGGGTGCCGAGCTCGACGGTGCGGTTCGGCGGAATGTTGAAATAGTCGGCGACGCTTCCGGCGTTGCGCGCGAGCGCCGCAAAGACGAGGTCACGCCAGCGCGAAATCCCGCGCTGGCCTGCACCGGGCACGATCTTCTCACGCGACAGGAAGAAGCTCGCCTGCATCGGATCGATCGTGAGGCCCGCCGGGGCGCAGAGTTCGAGGGCGTGCGCGACGTCGGGTCGCTCCATGAATCCGTAGCGTGCCCGTACCCGCCAGCAGTCGCCGGCGATGCGTTCGGCGTCGACGCGGCCGAAATCGGCGACCCACGGCACGCCGCGAAACTCGGCGGTAAGGAACACGTTCTGCTCGTGGAGCACCTTGTAGTGCTTGAGGCTGTGCAGCAGCGCGTTGGGCGTGACGTCGGGACTCGACGTGAGGAAGACCGCGGTTCCCGGCACGCGCGGCGGTGGATCGGCGAGGAGCGCGCGGACGAAGCCGTCGAGCGGAGGCGTTCCGCCGGCAATGCTCGTGGCGAGGCGCTCGCGCCCGCGCCGCCAGGTCGTCATGACGAAGAACACGATCGCGCCCAACGCGAGCGGGAACCAGCCGCCGTCGGGGAGCTTGTGCAGCGCCGCCGCGAAGAACGCGGCGTCGACCACCAGCAGGAACGCCGTGCTCGGCACGGCGATCCACGCGGGGTAGCGCCAGCGATGGCGCAGAACGTACCAGGTGAGAACCGTGGTGACGAGCATCGTTCCCATCACCGCAATGCCGTAGGCGGAGGCGAGGCGCGCCGAGCTTCCGAAACCGATCACCGCGGCGGCGACGATCGCGAGCAGCACCCAGTTGACGGCCGGGACGTAGATCTGGCCGATCGTGCGCGCCGATGTGTGGCGGATGGTGACGCGCGGGAGGAATCCGAGTTGGACCGCCTGCTGCGTCAGGGAAAACGCGCCGGAGATCGTCGCCTGCGACGCGATCACCGTCGCCGCAGTCGCGAGCGCCACCATCGGATAGAGCGCCGATCGCGGGAAGGCGAGGTAGAACGGATTGGCGATCGCCTCGGGCCGCGCGATCAGCAGCGCGCCCTGACCGAAGTATTCGAGCACGAGCGCCGGGGCGGCGACGCCGAACCATGCGAGGCGGATCGCGCGCTTGCCGAAATGCCCCATGTCGGCATAGAGCGCCTCCGCGCCGGTGACGGCGAGAAGCACCGAGCCGAGGACGAGGAACGACTGATAGCCGTGGCCGGTCACGAAGCGGAGCGCGTTTGCCGGATCGAGCGCGGCGAGGATTGCCGGGGCTCGCGCGATGTTCCACGCGCCGTCGACGCCGAGCGCTACGAACCAAGCGAAACACACCGGACCGAACGCGACGCCGACCACGCCGGTGCCGAAGCGCTGGATCGCGAACAGCGCGACCAGGATCCCGGTCGCGATCGCCACCACATAGGGCTCGAACACCTGCGTGCCGACCGCGAGACCCTCGACCGCGGAGAGCACCGAGATCGCCGGCGTCAGCACGGCGTCGCCGTAGAACAGCGAGGCGCCGAAGACGCCAATGAGCATGAGCCGCGCGCGCAGGCGCGGCCGTGCGGTGACCGCGTCCGTGGCGAGCGCGAGGAGCGCCATGATTCCGCCTTCGCCGTGGTTGTCGGCGCGCAGCACCAGGCCAACGTACTTGAACGAGACGACGATCATCAGCGTCCAGAAGATCGTCGATACGCCGCCGACAACGTTGGCGGGCGAAAGCGCGATGCCGTGCGACGCATCGAATGTCTCCTTCGCCGCGTAGAGCGGGCTCGTTCCGATGTCGCCGTAGACGACGCCAAGCGCGAGGAGCGCGAGCGCGGGGGTTGCCGCGCGACGCGGCTCGAGTGCGGCGCCGGCTTCCAGCGTCCGGCCGATCAGGGATTTCATTGCAGGAGAGCGTAACGGCTTCCCGGGCGCACGCGCCGCGCGACGGCGGATTTTTACGGAAAACTAATGCGTCGCGTGCGCTAAAGTACACCGATGCGATTCGTACGCCAGCTTGCCGGCTACGCGTGGGCCGTGGGCGCCGTTGCGGTGTGCACGCTGGTCGGGCGGGCGATGGAGCCGCGCTTCGACCCCGTCAACATCGCGATGGTCTACCTGCTCGCGGTGGTGATTGTCGCGCTGCGCTTCTCGCGCGGACCGGCGGTGACCGCGTCGCTCCTGTCGGTCCTCGTGTTCGATCTCGAGTTCGTCCCTCCACGCGGCGCGCTCACCGTCGACGACGCGCAGTACCTGCTGACGTTCGCGATCATGGTCGCGGTCGCCCTGGTCGTCTCGCACCTGGTTGCCGATGCCCGCAGCGAGGCCGAGCGCCGCGCCGCGCTCGCGCTCGAGACCGAGAAGGAGCGAATTCGCAGCACGCTGCTCGCCTCGATCTCGCACGACCTGCGCACGCCGCTCGCCGTCATGGCCGGCGCCTCGTCGAGCCTCGCCGAGGAGAGCGGGCGGCTGGACCCCGGCGAGCGCATCGAGCTCGCGCAGAACGTGTTCGAGCAGGCGCGACGACTCTCCGATCACGTTGCGAAGATCCTGCAGATGACGCGCATCGATACCGGCGCGATCCGGGTCGAGCGCGACTGGGTGGCGCTCGACGAGCTCGTCGGGACGGTCCTCGCGCGGCTGCGTCCCGCGCTCGGCGCGCGGCGCGTGATCGTCGACTTGCCGGCGGACCTGCCGCTCGTCCGCGTCGATGCGGCCTTGATCGAGCAGGCGCTCGCCAACCTGCTCGAGAACGCGGCCCAACACACGCCACCCGATACGATCGTGCGCGTTCGCGGACAGCGCGAGGCCGGCGAGGTCGTGCTGACGGTCGAGGATTACGGTGGGGGGCCCGAAGGAGACGATCTCGAGCGCGTGTTCGCACGCTTCCACGAGAGCCTTCCCGAGGGAACCGGCGCCGGCGTGGGGCTCGGGCTCGCGATCTGCCGTGCGCTGGTGAAGCTGCACGGCGGGAGGACCTGGGCTGAGCGCATCCCTGGGGGCGCGATCGCCTTTCGCTTCAGCCTGCCGGTCGAGGAGGCCCCTCCGGTGCCGGGCGAACCGCTCGCCGACTGACGTGGCCGCACCCGCGCCAGCGGCTTCGATCCTCGTCGTCGAGGACGAAGCGGACATCCGCAGATTCCTGCGCGCCGCGTTCACCGCCGAGGGCTATCGCGTCGTCGAATCGTCGACCGGGCATCGCGCGACGATCGACGCCGCTTCGCACAAACCCGACCTCGCGATCGTCGACCTCGGGCTACCCGACCTCGACGGGGTCGAGGTCGTGCGCAGAATCCGCGCCTGGTCGCCGATACCGATCATCGTGGTCTCGGCCAGGATCCAGGAACGCGCGAAGATCGAGGCACTCGACGCCGGCGCCGACGATTACGTGACGAAGCCGTTTGCGATCGGCGAGCTCCTCGCGCGCGTGCGTGCCGGGTTGCGCCACGCCGTTCGCGGCCCGTCGGGCACACAGGTGCTGCGCTTCCGGAAAGCGCTGGTCGATCTCGGCGCGCGCACCGCGCGGCGCGACGGCGTCGAGCTGCACCTGACGCGAATCGAGTACCGCCTGCTCGGCGTGCTTGCGCGCCACGCCGGGATGGTCGTCACGCACCGGCAGCTCCTGACCGACGTCTGGGGCCCGACGCACGCGGGCGACACGCATTATCTTCGCGTCTACATGAAGCAACTGCGCAGCAAGCTCGAGGAGGACCCCGTGCGACCGGCCAAGCTTCTCACCGAGACGGGCGTCGGCTACCGGCTGATTGAGGACGACTGAGCGGAAGTCCCGTTCAATCGTGACGCCAGCGTGCGCGCGATGCTGGCGGCGCGAAGCGCCCCCGCCCGCGCGCCCGCCGGCACAGCGGCGGGAGCCCGGCGAGCGACGAGCGCCGATTTTGCGATCGCCGCGGCAGCGGGCGCGATCGATCGCAACCCGGACGCGTAGATGTCGGTCGCATTGTCGCCCGCGGGTTCGAGCGACGCCGCGTTCGCCAGCGCATAGAACGGCGCGAAGTCGCCCGGCAGGCTCGCGACGCCCTGGTAATCGCCGATGAAGTAACCGCCTTCGACGATCGGCGCGACAGCGAAGTCAAACGGCCCGGCGACGTGGGCCTCGCTCCAGTGCACACCGTCCTGCGACGTCGTGAACCAGGCGTCGACGATCAGTGTCGAGGGATCGGCGGTGTCGTTGCGCATGTCGTAATAGAGTACGCCGACGGTGCCGTCGGTACGCACCGTCACCGCGGGGAGCAGGGCCTGCGTCGACGGGACCGAGTTGATCTCGACCGGTGCGCTCCACGTTTGTCCGCCGTCGAGCGAGCGCGACAGCGCGATCCCATCGCGCAGGCCGCCGGAGAAGCGAGCGTCCTGCCACACGGCGACGAGCTCGCCGCCGGGCCCCGCGGCGAACGAGCCGAGGTTGGCGCCGTCGCGCAGCTTCTGCGCCGGGTCCTGCGGGTTGTAGGTCCCGATTGCCTCGATCGCTGCGATTGTCGCGGCGCCCGACCACGTCTTGCCTCCGTCGGCCGAGCGGATCAACGCGAGGTGTGCGCTCTGGCTGCCGTTCGCGGCAGTGTCGAATTCGGTGAAGAAGTCGTAGGCTTGCGGCGCAGCACCCGCCGCGCGCGCGACGACAATCTGGTTGTTGAGCGTCT
>JAICXH010000106.1 GCA_025981645.1 Burkholderiales bacterium | reverse complement strand
GAAGCGGATCAGCTCGACGCCGAGGCAGAACGCGAGCTGGCGAGCCACCTCGGTCTTGCCGACGCCGGTCGGCCCGCTGAAGAGGAAGTTGCCGATCGGCTTCACCGGGTTGCCGAGTCCGGAACGCGCCATGCGTATCGCCGACACCAGCGCGGCAATCGCCTGGTCCTGCCCGAACACGACGTTCTTGAGGTCGCGGTCGAGCGTCTTCAGCGCGTTGCGGTCGTCCGAACTCACGTTCTTCGCAGGGATGCGTGCGATCTTGGCGACGATCTCCTCGACCTCGCTCTTGCCGATTACCTTCTTCTGCTTCGACTTCGGCAGGATCTTCTGCGCGGCGCCCGCCTCGTCGATCACGTCGATCGCCTTGTCGGGCAGGTGCCGGTCATTGATGAAGCGTGCGGCGAGCTCGGCCGCCGAAGTCAGCGCCGCTGGAGCGTACTTGACGCCGTGGTGCTGCTCGAAGCGGGTCTTCAGGCCCTTCAGGATCTCGATCGTCTCGGCGATCGAAGGCTCGGGCACGTCGACCTTCTGGAAGCGGCGTGACAGCGCGTGATCCTTCTCGAAGATCTGGCGGAATTCCGCGTACGTGGTCGCGCCAATGCATTTCAGCGCACCGGTGTTGAGCGCCGGCTTCAAGAGATTCGACGCGTCGAGCGTGCCGCCCGACGCCGCGCCGGCGCCAATGATCGTATGGATCTCGTCGATGAACAGGATCGACTTCGGATTCTCGGCGAGCTGCTTCAGCACCGCCTTCAGTCGCTGCTCGAAGTCTCCGCGGTACTTGGTGCCGGCGAGGAGCGCACCCATGTCGAGCGAATAGACCTGGTACTCCTTCAGGAGCTCGGGAACGTCGCCTTCGTTGATGCGCCTCGCGAGGCCCTCGGCGATCGCCGTCTTGCCGACGCCGGCCTCCCCGACGAGCAGCGGATTGTTCTTGCGGCGGCGGCACAGCACCTGGATCACGCGCTCGAGCTCGTGCGCGCGGCCGATCAAGGGATCGATCTTGCCGTTGCGCGCCATCGCGTTGAGATGCACGGTGTAAGCGTCGAGCGCACCCTGCGACTCGCTGCCGCCCTCGGCCTCCTCCTTCGCGTCGGAGGATTTCTCCTGCTTCTGCTGCGGCGCCTTGGTGATGCCGTGCGCGATGTAGTTGACGACGTCGAGCCGCGTCACGCCGCGCTGGTTGAGGAAATAGACCGCGTGCGACTCCTTCTCGCCGAATACCGCGACCAGCACGTTCGCGCCGGTGACCTCCTTCTTGCCCGACGACTGGACGTGGAGGATCGCGCGCTGGATGACGCGCTGGAAGCCCTGCGTCGGCTGCGTGTCGGCGTCCGAATGCGGCGCGAGCCGCGGCGTGTGCTCGTTGATGAAATCCGAGAGTACGCCGCGCAGTTCCTCGAGGTCGACGCCGCAGGCCTTCAGCACCTCGGCGGCCGACGGATTGTCGAGCATCGCGAGCAGAAGGTGCTCGACGGTAATGAACTCGTGCTGCTTCTGCCGGGCATCGACAAAAGCCATGTGAAGGGAGACTTCCAGTTCCTGCGCGATCATGATGCTTCCTCGGCCTCGACGCTCCGCCGGTCACCCGCCCCGGCTTGGCCGGGGGCCCGACATGGACCGCCCTTCTGGTTAACGCTCAAGTCTCCTCCATCGTGCACTGCAGCGGGTGCTGGTGACTGCGCGCGAGGTCGATCACCTGCTCGACCTTGGTACTCGCCACCTCACGCGTGTAGGTGCCGCACACGCCCATGCCCTCACGGTGCACCTGCAACATCACCTGCGTCGCCTTCTCGCGACTCATTCCGAATACAGTTTGGAGCACCACGACGACAAAGTCCATCGGCGTATAGTCGTCGTTCAGCAATACCACCTTGTAGAGCGGCGGCGGCTTGACCCTTGTGCGCTCGACGTCGAGCACGCTGCCGTGCTGTTCCTGGTGGGCCATGGCGCGCTGCGCTACCTAGTTGGGGTTCATGTTTGACGATTGCAACACAATTTTCAAGGGGAGCGCCGACTGGCGGGCGCCCGCTTGACGCTGGTCGAGCGGGCCGGGTACAAGTGGGGACAAGCACGCGTCGGGCACCCCCAGCCCCGATGCGGGTACTCGCCTCCCGGGCGACGCTGGCGCCGGTCGAACGCGGCTAGCCCATGCGCTCGATCATCGCATTGCCGAACCCCGAGCACGAAACCTGAGTGGCGCCTGGCATCGAGCGGGCAAAGTCGTAGGTCACGATCTTGTCGGCGATCGCCTTCTCGAGGCTCGCCGTGATCAGGTTCGCGGCTTCACGCCAGCCCATGTGGACGAGCATCATCTCGGCGGACAAAATCTCCGAGCCCGGGTTCACGTAGTCCTTGCCGGCGTATTTGGGCGCCGTGCCGTGGGTGGCCTCGAACATCGCCACCGTGTCGGAGAGATTTGCGCCCGGAGCGATGCCGATCCCGCCGACCTGCGCGGCAAGCGCGTCGGAGATGTAGTCGCCATTGAGATTCAAGGTCGCGATCACGTCGTACTCGGCGGGGCGCAGCAGGATCTGCTGCAGAAATGCATCGGTGATGACGTCCTTGACGACGATCTCGCGTCCGGATTTCGGGTTTCTGAACGAGCACCACGGCCCGCCGTCGATCTCGCGCGCGCCGAACTCGCCCTTCGCGAGCGCATACCCCCAGTCGCGGAACGCGCCTTCGGTGAACTTCTGGATGTTGCCTTTGTGCACCAGCGTGATCGATCGCCTGTCGTTATCGATCGCGTACTGGATTGCCTTGCGCACGAGCCGCTCAGTGCCCTCGCGCGATACGGGTTTGATGCCGATGCCCGAGGTGGCGGGAAAGCGGATCTTGCGCACACCCATCTGGTTGATCAGGAAATCGATCACCTTCTTCGCCTCGGGTGTGCCTTCCTGCCACTCGATGCCGGCGTAGATGTCCTCCGAGTTCTCGCGGAAGATCACCATGTCGGTCTTCTCCGGTTCGCGCACCGGCGACGGCACACCCTTGAAGTAGCGGACCGGTCGCAGGCAGACGTAGAGGTCGAGCTGCTGGCGCAGCGCCACGTTGAGCGAGCGGATTCCGCCGCCGACCGGGGTGGTCAACGGTCCCTTGATCGACACGACGTAGTCCTTAAGGATCGCCAGCGTCTCGTCGGGAAGCCAGACGTCGGGCCCGTAGACGCGCGTCGACTTCTCGCCGGCGTAGATCTCCATCCAGTGGATCTTCCGCTTGCCGCCGTAGGCCCTCGCGACCGCGGCGTCCACGACCTTGATCATCACCGGAGTGATGTCGACGCCGGTGCCATCGCCCTCGATGTAGGGAATGATTGGCTGATCGGTGACGACGAGGCTGCCGTCGGGCTTGACGGTGATTTTCGCGCCGCCGGCCGGCACGCTGACATGCTGATACATGGGCTCTCCTGGGACGGGATTGCGGCGCTCGCTGCGGACGTTCCGGGGGCGGCGCCACGAAACCCTATATTATGCGCGAAGATGCGCCCCTCGTCCCCTCGATGATCCGCCGCCTGCTCGATCGCCTGCTCGCGAGCCGGCGCGGCGCGGCGCCGCGCGTCCACCCGCGCGAGCGGCACGCGATGCGGAACGAGCAGCTCTCGGCCGCAGCGCGCACCGTCACGGCCAAGCTGCAGCAGGCGGGATTCAAGGCGTTCATCGTCGGCGGCGCCGTGCGCGACCTCTTGCTCGGCATCGCGCCGAAGGATTTCGACGTCGCCACCGACGGCACGCCCGAGCAGGTGAAGCCGCTGTTCCGGCGCGCGTTCATCATCGGACGGCGCTTCCGGCTCGTGCACGTCCACGTCGGAAACGAGGTTATCGAAGTGTCGACGTTTCGCGCGGCGCAGACCGGCGACGGCGCCACCGACGAACACGGGCGGCTTCTGTCGGACAACGTCTACGGCACGCAGGCCGAAGACGCGCTGCGCCGCGACTTCACGATCAATGCGCTCTACTTCGACCCGGCGACCGAGTCCGTGTGGGACTACGTCGGCGGCCTGACCGACATCCGCGCCCGGCGCCTCAAGCTGATCGGGCCGCCGGTGACGCGCTATCGCGAAGATCCGGTGCGGATGCTGCGCGCGGTTCGGCTTGCCGCTAAGCTGGGGCTCACGATCGACGCGCGCAGCGACGAGCCGATTGCGCGCCTCGCGCCGCTGATGCAGAACGTGCCGCCCGCGCGGCTGTTCGACGAGATGCAGAAGCTGCTCCTGTCGGGGCACGCTGTCGAGACGCTGCAGAGTCTGCGCGTGCACGGGCTCTCGCACGGACTCCTGCCGCTGCTCGGCGTGATCGTCGAGCAGCCGCTCGGGCAGCGCTTCATCGATGCCGCGCTCGGCGGAACCGATCAGCGGCTGCGCGACGGCAAGCCGGTGTCGCCGGCGTTCCTGTTCGCGACGCTCCTATGGCAGCGCGTGCTCGCGACGTGGAGCGACGCGAAGGCGCGCGGCGAGCGGCCGGCGCCGGCGCTGTTCGCCGCGATGGATGCGGTGCTCGCCGCCCAGGCCCAGCAGCTCGCGATCCCGCGGCGCTTCGAGGCGACGATGAAGGAAATCTGGTCGCTGCAGCCGCGCTTCGAGCAACGCGTCGGCGCGCGGCCGGCACGCCTGCTCGAACAGCCGCGCTTTCGCGCGGCCTACGACTTCCTGCTGCTGCGTGCCGCAGCGGGCGAGGTCCCGCAGGCGCTCGCCGACTGGTGGACGCGCTTCCAGGACGCGTCGCTCGACGAGCGCGAGGTCATGCTGCGTCCGGATGAGGCCCCGGCGAAACGCCGCCGCGGGCGCGGACGCCGGCGCTCGGCGCGACCGGCCGACGCGCAGGCCGTCCCAGACCGGCTCGACGAGTCCCACTGAGAGAGCTTGCGCATGGTGCGGGCCGCGATCGGCCTTGGCAGCAATCTCGGCCGGCCGCGCAGTCACCTCGCCCGCGCGCTCGCGAGGTTCGCCGGCATGCGTGGCGTTCGCGTCGTCGCGGTGTCGCCGCTCTATGTGACGGCTCCGGTCGGCGGGCCGCCCCAGCCCGATTACCTCAACTGCGTCGCGATCGTCGACACGTCGCTCGCGCCACGCGCGCTTCTCGCGCGCCTGCACGCCGTCGAGCGCCGCGCGGGGAGGCGCCGCGACGCCGCGGCGCCCCGCAACGTAGCGCGAACGCTCGATCTTGATTTGCTACTATATGGAGGGCGTCGTGCGCAGCATCGCGAGCTCGTGCTTCCGCACCCACGCATGCACGAGCGCGCGTTTGTGTTGCGCCCGCTCGCCGACGTGGCACCGGCAGCGACGATTCCGGGCCGTGGACTCGCGAAGACCTTCGTCGCCGCGACCCGCGGGCAACGCGTCGCACGCGTAGGCGTGATTCCTCGACCGCAGGCTCCCCGAAACCGCCCCCCGTAACAGCAAAGCCGCGATGGACCTCGCTGCCTTCCGCTACGTCGTCGTCGAGGGGCCGATCGGAGCCGGCAAGACGAGCCTTGCGCGCCGCCTCGCCGAGCGCCTGCGCGCCGACACGCTGCTCGAGCGCCCCGACGACAACCCGTTTCTCGCGCGCTTCTACGGCGACATGGCCCGCTTCGCCCTGCCGACGCAGCTCACGTTCCTGTTCCAGCGCGTCGATCAGCTTCGCGGACTCGCGCAACTCGATCTGTTCCGGCGCCCGACCGTCGCCGATTTCCTGCTCGACAAGGATCCGCTGTTCGCCCGGATGAACCTCTCCGACGACGAGTACGTCCTCTACGAGAAGGTCTTCGCGCACCTGAAGGCGCAGGCTCCGGTGCCCGATCTCGTCATCTACCTGCAGGCGCCGGTCGATACGCTGGTCGACCGCGTGCAGCGCCGCGGCGTCGATTTCGAGCGCGCGATCCCCGCCGATTACCTCGCGCGACTGGCCGACGCCTATACGCGATACTTCTATCGCTATGACGACGCGCCGCTCCTGATCGTCAACAGCGAGCGGCTCAATTTCGTCGACGACGACGGGCACCTCGACCTTCTGCTGCGAAGGCTCGTCGACATGCGCAGCCAGCGCGAATTCTTCAACCTCGGGAGCCAGTCATGACGACCACCGGCCAATCGGCGGGAGCGAGCGGTTCCGCGTCCGCGCCGTCGGGCGCGCAGCCTCCGCGCTACGCCGATCCGCAGGCGCGTCCCTCGCGCATCTCGGTGCCCGCGCTCCAGGCGATGGCGCGCGAAGGTACGCGCATCGCGATGCTGACCTGCTACGACGCAAGCTTCGCCGCGCGCTGCGACGATGCGGGCGTCGACGTGCTCCTCGTCGGCGATTCGCTCGGCATGGTGATCCAGGGCCGGACGTCGACACTGCCGGTGACACTCGACGAGACCCTCTACCACACGCGCTGCGTCGCGCGCGGATCGAGGCGCGGGCTCGTCATCACCGATCTTCCGTTCGGCAGCTATCAGGCGAGCCGCGAAGCCGCCTACGCGGCGTCGGTCGCAGCGCTGCAGGCGGGCGCGCAGATGGTGAAGGTCGAAGGCGGCGCGTGGCTCGCCCCGACGATCGCGTTCCTGGTCGAGCGCAGCATCCCGGTGTGCGGTCACATCGGTCTCACGCCACAGTCGGTGCACGCCTTCGGCGGCTACCGTGTGCAGGGCAAGACAGAGCCCGCGGCGGAGGCGCTCGTCGCCGACGCTCGCGCGATCGGCGCGGCGGGCTGCGCGCTCATCGTCATCGAATGCGTGCCACGCGCGCTGACGCCGCGCCTCGCCGCCGCCGCGAACGTCCCGCTGATCGGCATCGGCGCCGGCCCCGAGTGCGCCGGACAGGTTCTCGTCATCTACGATGCGCTCGGCGTCACGCCGGGAAAGCCGGCGCGCTTCGTGCGCAACTTCATGGCGGGGTCGCCGGACATCGCCGGGGCGCTCGCCGGCTACGTGACGGCAGTGCGCGACGGCACGTTCCCGGCCTCGGAACACTGCTTCTGATCCTGCTCGCCAGCATGGACATCATCGAGTCTGAGGACGAGCTCCGCAAGCGCCTGCGTGACGCGAATCGCGTTGCCTTCGTGCCGACGATGGGCGGGCTCCACGCGGGGCACCTCGCGCTGATGCGCCTCGCGCGTCAGCACGCCGACTGCGTCGTGGCGAGCATCTTCGTCAATCGCCTGCAGTTCGGCCCGAACGAGGATTTCGACCGCTACCCGCGGGTGCTCGAATCCGACTGCGTCGCGCTCGAGCGCGAGGGCGTCGACGTCGTGTTCACCCCGCACGAGCAGGTGATGTACCCGACGCCGCAGGTCTACCGCGTGCAGCCGCCGCCTCTCGCCGACGAGCTCGAGGGCGCCTCGCGCCCCGGCTTCTTCCACGGCGTCTGCACGGTGGTGCTGAAGTTCTTCAACCTCGTCCAGCCGCAGATCGCGGTTTTCGGGAAGAAGGACCGCCAGCAGCTGAAGATCGTGCGCGGCATGGTGCAGCAATTCAACCTGCCGATCCGGATCGTTCCCTGCGAGACGGTGCGCGACGACGACGGGCTCGCGCTGTCGTCGCGGAACCGCTACCTGTCGCCGTCCGAGCGCATCGAGGCGCCGCGGCTCTATCGGACGCTGCGGACGATCTCCGACGCAATTGCCGCCGGGCGCACCGACTACGCGAATCTCGAAGTCGAGGCGCGCGCCGAGCTCGCGAAGAATGGCTGGAAAGTCGATTACGTCGTCGTTCGCCACGGCCTCGCGCTGCGCATCCCGCACCCCGAGGGCTTCGATCATCCGAACCTGCTGATCGCGCTCGGCGCCGCGACGCTCGGGACGACGCGCCTCATCGACAACGTCGATGTCATTCCGAAGGACGGCGAGGACTAGCCTCGCCGCGCTCGGCGTCGCGGCCGCGGCGGTGATCGTCGCCGGATGCGCGAGCGAATCGTTCGCCCCCGCCCCGAGCGGGCCGCGGCTGACTGCCGCGCAGGGTCGCGCACTCGTCCTGCGCGCGCTTCCGGACCGTGTGCACGACCGCGGCGGATGGGCTGTCGACCTCTTCGCTGCGATCGCGTCGCTCGATCT
>JAICXH010000101.1 GCA_025981645.1 Burkholderiales bacterium | reverse complement strand
TGATGGACGAGCCGCTCTCCAACCTCGACGCGCAGCTCCGCGCCGAGATGCGCATCGAGATCCGCGCGCTGCAGAGGAAGCTCGGCATTACGATGGTGTACGTGACGCACGACCAGGTCGAGGCGATGTCGATGGCCGACCACGTCGTGCTGATGCGCTCGGGGAGGATCGAGCAGGACGGAACGCCGGTCGACCTCTACGAGCACCCGGCGAGCACTTTCGTCGCACGCTTCATCGGTACGCCGCCGATGAATCTCCTGAAGCTCGCAGCGGGCCGGGATGGTGCGGTGATCGATGGTTCCGACGGCCCTGCGGTTCTCGACGGTACCTGCGTTGGAGGCACGCTCGGCCTGCGTCCCGAGCACATCACGCTCGCGTTCGAGAAAGGGCTTCGCGCCGCGGTCGAGTCGATCGAATACCTCGGCGGCGATTCGCTCGTCGCCTGCAAGGTCGGCGCGCAGACGGTGTCGGTCCGCACGCCGGGAAGCGTCGGGCTGTCGCGCGGCGACACCGCCTGGCTTACCTGGGCGGAGGGTGCCGAGCATTACTTCGGGCCGGATGGACGGCACATGCAACCTGCACCGCGACGGCAAGGGGTCACGCAGTTCGCGTGAGGCCGTCGACTAGAGTCGGGCCATCGCGCAAGCGGGGCCGTCACGTTCACATCGAGGAGGAGAGAATGGGTCGAACGATAAAGTTCCTTCGCGTGCTCGCGCGCGCCGCTACTGCGCTTTTCGTTGCACTCTGCGCAGCGCCGGCCCTCGCACAGGCGCCGGTCGAGGTGCCGTTCTACTACCCGGTCGCCGTCGGCGGGCCGATCACCAAGATCATCGACGGCTACGCCGCCGACTTCGAAAAGGATCACCCGAGCATCAAGCTGAAACCGATCTACTCGGGGAGCTACCAGGAGTCGATCGCCAAGGCGCTGACCGCGGTGAAAGGCGGCGATCCGCCGGTCACTTCGATCCTGCTGTCGACCGACATGTACACGCTGATCGACGAGGACGCGATCGTCCCGTTCGACGGGCTCATCAAGACCGACGCCGACCGCAAGTGGCTCGCGAGCTTCTACCCGGCGTTCATGGAGAACAGCCAGACCGGCGGCAAGACCTGGGGCATTCCGTTCCAGCGCTCGACCGTCGTCCTGTACTACAACAAGGATGCGTTCAAGGCCGCGGGCCTCGATCCGAACCATCCGCCCGGGACGTGGAAGGAGATGACTGCCGACGCCGAGAAGCTCACGAAGAGAGACGCTTCAGGCAAGGTCACGCAGTGGGGCGTTCAGATTCCGTCCTCGGGCTTTCCATACTGGCTGTTTCAGGGCCTCGTGATCGAGAACGGGATCAACCTGATGAACGCCGCGGGGACCGAGGTCTACTACGACAAGCCCGAGACCGTCGGCGCGCTGCAGTACTGGGTCGACCTCGTCAACAAGTACAAGGTCCATCCGCCGGGCATCGTCGACTGGGGTACGACCCCGAAGGATTTCCTCGAAGGTCGCGTCGCGATGATGTGGACGACGACCGGAAACCTCACCAACATCCGCAAGAACGCCAAGTTCGACTTCGGCGTCGCGATGCTGCCGGAGAACAAGCGCCGCGGCAGTCCGACCGGCGGCGGCAACTTCTACATCTTCAAGAAGTCGACTCCGGCGCAGCGCGAGGCGGCGTTCGAGTTCATCAAATGGGTGACGCAGCCCGAGCGCGCCGCGCAGTGGGGCATCGAGACCGGCTACGTCGCGGTGCGCCCGGACGCGTGGGACACGCCGGAGATGAAGAAGTACGTCGAAGGGTTCCCCGCCGCCGCGGTCGCGCGCGACCAGCTTCCGTTCGCCAAGGCCGAGCTCTCGACGCACGACAACCAGCGCGTCACCAAGGCGCTGAACGATGGCCTCCAGGCGGCACTCACCGGCAGCAAGTCGCCGGCCGCGGCGATGAAGGAAGCGCAGCGTGAGGCCGACCGGCTACTGCGTCCGTACCGGTGATGCGCTCGTTCCGCTGATGCGCTCGTATCGCTGATGCGCGAATCGGGGTCCGTCCGACGTTCCCGCGGGGCGGACCCCGTGATCGCGTGGCTATTGCTGCTGCCGGCGGTTGCGCTCCTCGCACTCTTCACGCACTACCCCGCAGTCGCCAACCTCGTCCACAGCTTCTATTCGACGCCGCGCGCGAACCATCCGTCGACGTTCATCGGCCTCGACAACTACCGCAACCTCGTCGAGGATCCGGTCTTCTGGAAGGCGCTCGTCAACAACCTGTGGTACGCGTTCGGCACGATCCCGGTGTCGATCGCGCTGGCGTTGCTGATGGCGGTGTGGGTGAACGGTCGCGTCAAGGGGCGCGGCTTCCTGCGGCTCGCCTATTTCACGCCGACGATCCTGCCGATGATCGCAGTGGCGAACATCTGGCTCTTCTTCTACACGCCCGAGTACGGATTGCTCGAGCAGTCTCTCGGCTGGTTCGGCTTGGCCGGCCACAACTGGCTCGGAAGCCGCGACACCGCGCTTCCCGCGGTGATGGTCGTCGCGATCTGGAAGGAGGCCGGATTCTTCATGATCTTCTACCTCGCCGCGCTGCAGTCGATGTCGCCGCAGCTCGCCGAGGCGGCGGCGATCGAGGGCGCTTCGCGTTTCTATTTCTTCAGGCGCGTGACTTTTCCGCTGCTGATGCCGACGACGCTCTTCGTGCTCGTCAATGCGGTAATCAACGCGTTCCGGATGGTCGATCACATCGTCGTGATGACGCGCGGCGGACCCGACAACGCGACCGAGCTCCTGCTCTACTACATCTACGAGATCGGCTTCCGCTTCTTCGATTCGGGTTACGCTGCAGCGCTGACGATGGTGCTGCTCGCGATTCTCGCCGCGGCGGCGCTCCTGCAGTTCGGCTTCCTCGAGCGCAGGACGCACTACCAGTGAGCACCCTGCGAGCCTCCGTGAACGTCACGCCGGCAACCGGCAGGCCCTTCCTGCTGTACGAATCTGACCGCGCGAGCCGTGCGCTCGAGACGCTAGGTGCGTGGATTCTCGGCGTCCTGTGGATCCTGCCGCTCCTCTACGCGTTCTGGGCGGCCTTTCATTCATCGGCAGATTCTACGCACTTCACGCTGTCGGCGCCGTGGACGCTCGCGAACTTCGTACACGCGTGGCACGCGGCGCCGTTCGCGCGCTATTTCCTGAATACCGTGATGCTCGTCACGATGGTGCTCGGCGCGCAGCTCGTGCTGGTGACGCTCGCCGCGTACGCGTTCGCGCGCTTCGAGTTCCGCGGGCGCGGTGTCGCCTTCGCGCTGGTGCTGGTGCAGCTCATGGTGATGCCCGACGTGCTGATCGTCGAGAACTACCGAACGATGACCGCGCTCGGCATCAAGGACACGATTCTGTCGATCGGCCTGCCTTACATGGCGAGCGCGTTCGGCATCTTCCTCTTGCGCCAGACGTTCAAGACGGTGCCGCGCGAGCTCGACGAGGCCGCCCGAGTCGAGGGTTGCGGGCCGCTCGCGACCCTCTGGAAGGTCTACGTTCCGCTCGCCCGGCCGACCTACCTCGCCTACGCGCTGGTGTCGGTGTCGTACCACTGGAACAACTTCCTGTGGCCGCTCATCATCACCAACTCGGTCGAGTCGCGCCCGGTCACTGTCGGCCTGCAGGTGTTCTCGGCGACCGACCAGGGTCTCGACTGGTCGATCATCAGCGCGGCGACGCTGCTCTCCACCGGCCCGCTGCTGATTGCGTTCCTGCTGTTCCAGAAGCAGTTCGTGCAGTCGTTCATGCGCGCCGGCATCCGCTGAGCCCACCGCTGAGCCAGCCGTCGAGCCTATCGCGCGATGATCCTGATCACCTGGAACATCCAGTGGTGCCGCGGCGTCGACGGCCGCGTCGATCCCGAGCGGATCGTGTGCGAGGCGACGGCGCTCGGCGACTTCGACGTGCTCTGCCTGCAGGAGGTCGCCGACAACTTCCCGCATCCGCGGCTTGCTGGCGCCGACGAGACCGACCAGTTCGCGCGCCTCGCCTCGCTGCTGCCCGGATACACGGCGATCGCCGGCATCGCCGTCGATCATCCGGGGGAAAACGCTCGGCGGAGGCGCTTCGGCAACATGATCCTCTCGCGCCTGCCGGTCGCGCAGGTGTTCCGCCATCCGCTGCCGTATCCTGCCGACCCGGGCGCGCCCGGCATGCCGCGAATCGCCGTCGAGGCAGTGATCGACGCGCCGGGCGGCGGCATTCGCATCATCACGACGCACCTCGAATACTATTCGACGCGGCAGCGCGCGGCGCAGGTCGACGCATTGCGGATGATCGTTGCCGACGGTGACGCACACGCCCGCGGATATTCGGTGACGATCGACGACGGCAGCCCGTTCCAGAGCATCGCGCGTCCGCGCGCGACGCTGATCGCAGGCGACTTCAACTTCGAGCCCGACTCGACCGAATACCTGCGGCTTCTCGCTCCGTTCGACCGAGGCGCGGCGTCCGTGCAGACCGATGCGGCGCCCGCGCTCGCCGACGCGTGGCGCGCGCGTCATCCAGGCATGCCGCACCCGACGACCTTCAAGCTCTACGAGAAGCTTCGCCCGGGCGAGCCCGAACTCCACTGCGACTTCGTGTTCGCCGATCCGTCCGCGCTCGCGCGGATTGCGTCGATCGAGGTCGACGCGGCCACACAGGCGTCCGATCATCAACCGATCGTCGTGACGCTCGAATGAACGAGCCGCGCATCGATGGGCCCCGCGTGGAGCAGCTGCGGTACGGTATCGATCGGCTGATGACGCGAGGCCGACGGGTGTTCGGCTGGGGCTGGATCGCCGATCCCGGACGCTCGATCGAGTCGCTCACGCTGACGCTCGCAGGCGACGGCTGGCGGCGGACGCTGCCGGTCACCTACGGCCTTGCCCGTCCGGATGTCGAGGAGGCATGGCCCGAGCTCGCCGGAGCGGGTACGTCGGGCTTCGTCGTCACCGGCTACGTCGAGGCGTCGCCGACGCGCTCGATCGCGCTGGAGATTCGCAATGCCGAAGACGAGGTCACGGCGATCGACATTACGGCCGCCGCCGAGCGCGCCGCGATCGGCGGTGTGCGCAAGCTCCGGTCGTTGGGGTATCTGATGCGTGCAGTCGGGCGGCGCCTTGCGCGGGGGGACCTTCGCGGCATCGCCGAGCGTGCAGGCGCGCAGAACTACGGCGCCGCATCCCTCGACGACGCGTCAGTGCTGCGCGCGCTCATCGCGCGCCTTGATGGCGACCGCCGGGTCGCGATCGTCTTCGACCACAACATGGGCGGCGGTGCAAACGTGTACCGGCGCGAGGTGATCGCCTCGAATGTCGCGTCGGGGAAGGAAGTCTTGCTCTGCACGTTCAACTTCCCGACGCTCGACTATCGCGTCGAGCACTTTGCGAGTTCCGGGGCCCAAGGCGGCATCTACCGCGCCGGCTCGTACCTCGCGCTCGAGCAGGTCATCGACGTCGGGGCGGTCGACGAGATCCTCGTCAACAGCCCGGTATCGTTCGACGAGCCGCTCGCGTACGCCGAGTGGCTTGCCGCGCTGCGCCTGGCGAAGCCCGCGATGCGGCTCACGATTGCCGTCAACGACTATTTCGCCATCTGCCCGTCGTTCGTGCTGCTGAACGCCGAAGGGCGCTACTGCGGCATCCCGGCGCTTTCCGAATGCGCGCGTTGCCTCGCTGCGCACCGCGCGAGCTGGATGGCGCTGACGCCACCCTCGACAATCGGCCCGTGGCGAGCCATCTGGGGGCGCTGCCTCGGTCTCGCCGACGAGGTACGCTGCTTTTCCGCTTCGTCGCGCGAGCTCATCCTTCGCGCGTGGCCGGCGCTCGCGACGTCAAACGTGACGGTCGTACCCCATCGCGTCGATTACGCGCCGCGGCGGCTACCTTCAGTCGATCACGCCGCGCCGCTGACCGTCGCCGTCGTCGGGCAGATCAGTGTGCAGAAGGGTGCGGAAATCGTGCGCGATCTTGTTCGGCGCGCCGACCGGGAGCAACTGCCGCTCAAGGTCGTCGTCATCGGAGCGCTCGATCTTCGCGTCGACTCGAAGCGACTCGAGGTGACCGGACGCTACGAGCGCGACGATCTCGTCGAGCTCGTCGAAGCGCACCACGTCAACATGGCACTCTTCCCGTCGATCTGCCCCGAGACGTTCTCGTATGTCGTCGAGGAGCTCATGCGCCTGGAACTGCCGATCGTCGCGTTCGAGCTTGGCGCGCCCGCCGAGCGGCTGCGGGGCTACGCCCGTGCGAGGCTCTGCCGCGAGACGAGCGCTGACGCCGCGCTCGATGCAATCGTCGGGTTCCACCGCGAGCTCGCGGACCATGTCGCGACAGTGAGCGCTGCGGAGTCACGATGAGCGGCGAGCTCCACGTCTTCACCAGCGCGGCGGTCAATTACCTGCCGAAGGTGCGCATCCTGTGCCGGTCGATCCGCCGTCATCATCCGGAGGCGGTGATCCACCTGGTGCTCGCCGACCTTCGTCCAGACTGGCTCGCCGTGGAAGGTGAGCCCTTCGACGACGTGATCGACGTTGCCGGGCTCGGAATCGCGGACTGGAAGCGCTGGGCTTTCGGTCACGAGATCGTCGAGCTCGCGACCGCGATCAAGCCGTTCGCGCTCGCGAAGCTTCTCGCGCTTCCCGATTGCCGGACCGTGCTCTACTTCGACCCCGACATCGTGCTCTTCTCGCGCGTCGACGACATCCTGGCGCTCCTTGCCCGATCGAACCTCGCGCTCACTCCGCACCAGACCCGACCGGAGACGACGCTCGAGGCAGTGCTCGACAACGAGGTCGCGAGCCTGAAGCACGGCATCTTCAACCTCGGCTTCATCGGCGTCACCCGCTCGGACGAGGGAATGCGTTTCGCGCGCTGGTGGGGCGAGCGCACCTACTCGCTTTGCCGCGCGGACATCCCGAACGGACTCTTCACCGACCAGAAGTGGGTGAACTTCGCTCCGGTGTTCTTCGACGGCGTTGCGATCGTCAAGTCGTCGCGGCACAACGTCGCGACGTGGAACCTCACCACGCGCACGATGACCGGCAATTTCGCCGGCGGCTTCTTCATCGACGACGAGCCCCTCGGCTTCTATCATTTCACCGGCTTCGACAGTGGCGCCCACCGGATCATGGCGATCAAGAATGCGACCCGCAACGCGTCGGTCGCCGAGCTGATCGGCTGGTACGAGCGCGAAATCGAAGTCGCCGACAACAGCCCGGTGAGCCGCACGCCTTGGGCGTTCGGTCGCTTTTCGAACGGGACGGCGATCGAAGCCTGGCAGCGCAGGCTCTACCGCGATCGCGCGGATCTGCACGAAACCTTTCCCGATCCGTTCGATTCTGCGTATCTCGACTGGTGCCGCGCCGAGGGTAGCTCGCACGTCGGCCGTGACGGGGTCCTACGCTCGCCACTCTCGGGCGCGACTGCGCTTCGGCTCGCGGCGCTGGCCATCGCGCCTCGGGCGGGACGCTCGCTTCGCCGGCGGATTATTCGGATCCTCCGGGCCGAAGGAATGCATGGCATCCTGCGCCGCCTGCGGATGCGGCGCGGAAGGCTCGCGCCGTGATCGACGTCGTCGTGCCCGTCTATCGCGGCGAGGCGGCGACGCGGCGCTGCCTCGACAGCGTGCTCGCCGCGGTCCAACGCACACCGTTCGAACTTGTCGTGGTCGACGATGCGAGCCCGGAACCGGCGATCTCGGCGTGGCTCGACACGCTCGCGGCCGGGCAGCGCGTCACGCTCATGCGCAACGCGACGAACGAGGGGTTCGTTCGCTCGGTCAACCGGGCGATCGCCCTCCATCGCGACCGCGACGTTGTGCTCCTCAACAGCGACACCGAGGTCGCAAACGACTGGCTCGATCGCTTCGCGGCTTGCGTCGGACGCGATCCGGTGATCGCGACGGCGACGCCGTTCTCGAATCAGGCGACGATCTGCTCGTATCCGTTCAATGGCTGGAAGGGCGGCGTGCCGGGAACGCTCGGCCTCGCTGCGCTCGACCGGCTGTTCGCGACGGTCAACGCCGGGCAGTCGGCACCGATTCCGACCGGAGTCGGTTTCTGCTTCTACGTGAGGCGCAAGGCACTGCAGGAGCTCGGCAGCTTCGACGCCGTGCGATTCGGGCGCGGCTACGCCGAGGAGAACTACTTCTGTCTCCGCGCCGCCGCGCGCGGCTGGTGCAATGTCGTCGCGGCCGACGTATTCGTCTACCACGAGGGCGCGGTCAGCTTCTCCAGCGAGCGCGAGACGCGTCTCAAGGAGGCGGGCGAACTTCTGCGCGAGCTTCACCCGGACTACGACCGCGCGATCGCCGAGTTCGTCGCGGCAGATCCGCTGCAATCGTTTCGTGCAGCGGTCGACGACGCCCGCGACACATTGGGCGGGCGCGAGCGTGCAGCGCTTCGTGCCGAGACGGCTGCGGGTCGCGCGATGCTTACCGTGCACGCGGCCAGGGAAGCCGAGCTCGTCGCGGCGCTCGGCCACGCGCAACGCCTCGTCGCCGAGCGCGATGCCGAAATCGCGAAGCTCACCGCTGCGTTCCGTCATGCCGAAAGGCTCGCCCTCGAACGTGAGGCCGAGCTCGAGCGGGTCAGGAACTCGCCGCTGTTGCGCGGCCTCGATTGGATCGCACGGCTGCGTCGCTAAGCATGTCGGTGCCCGGATTCGGCGCACGCTCGCGATCGACGCCGGCTACTCAGGCATTGCCGCGCCGGAACACGAGGTCGCGCACCGCGTGACCGAGCTTCATGCCGCGCGTCTCGAAGCGCGTCAGCGGCCGGTGCGCCGGGCGAGGTGCGAAGCCGTCGGCGGTGTTGACAAGAAGCGGCTCGGCTTCGAGCGTGGCGAGTGCCTCCTGCGCGTAATCGTCCCAGTCGGTCGCGACGTGGAGCACGCCGCCGGGCGCGAGACGCAACGCCAGTTCG
>JAICXH010000124.1 GCA_025981645.1 Burkholderiales bacterium | reverse complement strand
TCCTATCGGACCTCGCTCGCTGCGCCACCCGCGACGGCCGTCGCGCACACTCGCATCCGGCACGGCTCCCGCCCTCTGCCCTGCATGAAGCGAACCGATCAGTGCGCCTTGTCCCAGTTCGCGCCGTGCCCGACCTCGACGACGAGCGGCACGGAAAGCTTCGCGACGCCGGTCATCAGCCCGGGTAGATCGCGCAGGATCGCCGCGAGCTCGGCCTCGGGCACCTCGAGCACCAGCTCGTCGTGCACCTGCATGATCAAACGCGAGCCGAGCTTCGCCTCCTCGATGCGGCGCTCGACCGCGATCATCGCGAGCTTGATGAGATCGGCCGCAGTGCCCTGCATCGGAGCATTGATCGCGGCGCGTTCGGCGGCGGCCCTGCGCGGACCGCCCCCAGCGTTGATGTCGGTCGTGTAGAGACGACGCCCGAACACCGTTTCGACGTAGCCCTGCTCGCGCGCGAGCTCGCGCGTGCGCTGCATGTACGCGGCAACGCCCGGATAGCGGGCGAAGTAGCGGTCGATGAACTGCTGAGCGGCGCTGCGCTCGATGCCGAGTTGGCTCGCGAGACCGAACGCGCCCATGCCGTAGATGAGCCCGAAGTTCACTGCCTTGATGTAGCGGCGCTGATCGGGCGTCACATCGTCCGGGCCGATGCCGAATACCTCGGCAGCCGTCGCGCGGTGGATGTCTGCTCCGTTCCGGAACGCCTCGAGCAGCGCCGGATCCTGCGACAGGTGCGCCATGATCCGCAGCTCGATCTGCGAGTAGTCGGCCGACACCAGCACCTTGCCGGGTGCGGCGACGAAGGCCTCGCGGATGCGCCTTCCGTCCGGCGTGCGCACGGGTATGTTCTGCAGGTTGGGGTCGACCGATGCGAGGCGCCCGGTGATGGCGGTTGCCTGCGAGTAGGTCGTATGCACGCGTCCGGTGCGCGGATCCACCATCGTCGGCAGCTTGTCGGTGTAGGTCGATTTCAGCTTGGTGAGAGCGCGATAGTCGAGCAGCACCCTGGGCAGTGGATAGTCGGCGGCGAGGGTCTCGAGCACGTCCTCGTCGGTCGACGGCTGCCCGGTGGCGGTCTTCTTCTTCACCGGCAGGCCCATTTTCGCGTAGAGAATTTCCGCGAGCTGCTTCGGCGAGCCCAGATTGAATGGGCCTCCCGCGAGCCGATGCGCCTCGGCTTCGAGCGCCCGCGCGCGCGCGCCGAGATCGCGACTCTGCGTCGCGAGGCGCGCCGCATCGATCAGCACGCCCACGCGCTCCATCCTGAACAGCACCTCGCGCACCGGCAGCTCGATCGACTCGTAGACGAAGCGCAACGCCGGAACGCGCTCGAGCTGCGGGTAGAGGCGCCGATGAAGCTGCAGCGTGACGTCGGCATCCTCGGCCGCGTACTCGGTCGCGCGGTCGACGGCGACCTGATCGAATCCGATCCGGCGCGCGCCCTTGCCGGTGACGTCGTCGTAGGTGATCGTCGTGAGTCCGAGGTGGCGAAGCGCGAGGCTGTCCATGTCGTGCGGCCGATGCGCCTCCAGCACGTACGACTCGAGCAGCGTGTCCTCGGCGACACCGGCGAGCGCGACGCCGTGATTGGCGAACACGTGCTGATCGTACTTGATGTTCTGACCGAGCTTGCGACGGCGCGGATCGGACAGCCACGGCGCGAGCTTCGCGAGCACGTCGTCGCGGTCGAGTTGCGGCGGCGCCCCAGCATAGCGATGGCCGAGCGGGATGTAGCACGCGTGACCGGGCTCGATCGCGAGGGAAATGCCGACGAGCGATGCCTGCATCGGATCGAGGCTCGTCGTCTCGGTGTCGATCGAGACGAGATCGGCGCCGCCGATCGTCGCCAGCCAGCGCTCGAGCGCCGCCGCATCCTGCACGGCTTCGTAGTGGCGCGCGACGGTGTGCGGTGCCGGCGGATCGACGTCCGGAGCACCGGGCGCCTCCGCGGGCGTGCTCGCGCGTCGACCCGCTACGGCCGCATCGCGTGCTGACGACGCACCAGCGACCGGATGTGCGTCGGGCTGACGCTTGTCGTCGGTATGGCGCCTGGTGTCCGTATGACGCTCGGCGTCGCGCAACCAGCTCCTGAACTCGTAACGCTCGTACCACTCGCGAATGCGTTCGGCGTCGGGCGGCTGCAGCCGTAGGTCAGCGAAGGTCATCGGCAGCTCGCAGTCGACCTTGACCGTCAGGAGCCTGCGCCCCTGCGGCAGCCAGTCCAGCGTCTTGCGCAGGTTCTCGCCGACGACGCCGCCGATTTCGTCGGCGTGCGCGACGATGCTGTCGAGGCTGCCGTATTGGCCCAGCCACTTCGCGGCCGTTTTCGGACCGACCTTGTCCACACCCGGCACGTTGTCGACGGCATCGCCGGTCAGCGTCAGGTAGTCGAGGATCTGTTCGGCGCGAACGCCGAACTTGGCGACGACACCCGCTTCGTCATAGCGCTCGTTCGCCATCGTGTTGACGACCGTCACGCCCGGCTCGACGAGCTGTGTCAGGTCCTTGTCGGTCGAGGAAATCAGCGTCTCGACTCCGGCTTCCTTGGCCTGCCGCGCGAGTGTGCCGATCACGTCGTCGGCTTCGACGCCGGAAATCATCACCAGCGGCCATCCATTCGCGCGCACCATCGCGTGCAACGGCTCGATCTGCGCGATCAGCGGATCGGGCATCGGCGCGCGATTTGCCTTGTACGCCGGATACCATTCGTCGCGAAACGTCTTGCCCGGTGCATCGAACACGACGCCGAAGTAGTCCGGCTTGCCGTCGATCACCAAACGGCGCAACATCGAAATCACACCGCGCAGCGCGCCGGTCGGTTCACCTTTCGAAGTTCGAAGATCAGGCAGCGCGTGGAAGGCGCGATACAGGTACGACGAACCATCGACGAGGACGAGCGTTGCCATGCCCCAGCGCACCCACAAGGTTCCTGCATTGATCGACCCGCAAGCGCTGCATTCGACCGATGGACAGGAAGCGTGGCGGGTGCTGGGAATTATGGCAGAGTTCCAGATCGCGGCCGATCAGCTTGCGGGCGTGCTGCCCGCGGTCAGCGTGTTCGGAAGCGCGCGGATCGGCCCCGGTCATCACTACTACGCGACGGCGAAGACGATCGCACGCAAGCTTTCCGACGCCGGCTTCTCGGTGATCTCCGGCGGCGGTCCCGGATTGATGCTGGCGGCGAACCAGGGAGCGTACGAGGGGCGCTCGCCGTCGATCGGGCTCAACATCATGCTGCCCAACGAGCAGTCGGGCAATCGCTACCAGGACATCAGCCTGTCGTTCAGCTATTTCTTCGCACGCAAGATGATGTTCGCGCGCTTCGCATCGGCCTACGTCGTTCTGCCCGGGGGATACGGCACGCTCGACGAGCTGTCCGAATGCCTGACGCTCGTGCAGACCGGCAAGGGCCATCGCATCCCGATCATCCTCGTCGGTTCCGCTTTCTGGCGCGGGCTGCTCGACTGGATGCGTGACCGCCTCGTCGGCGAAGGCATGATCTCACCGGCCGACGTCGACCTGATGAAGGTTATCGACGAGCCCGACGCGGTCGTCGAGGCGATCTTCCAGTTCTACGAGACGCGCGGATTCCAGCCGACGCGCGAGGTACGCGAGAAAATGCTGAACCTGTAATTTGATAGAATGGGAACGTGCGCAAAGCACCGGGTTGCACGCGATGCGAAACTTGACTCTCACCCGCATTCGCAGGCTGGCCATGGCCGTCGCGCTCGTCATGGCTCAACTCCTGTGGGTACCGCCGCTCCTCGCCCAGGCGCCGACGACGAACCCGTCGGCGGCTTCGGCGAAGCCGCCACCTCCGCTGCCCGCCGCGGTCACTCCGCCCCCGCTACCGCCTGAGCGCAGCGATGTCGACACCGATGACGCACCGCAGGTCACCGTCATTCACCGCGATCAGCAAGTCGTCGAGGAGGTGCGAATCCACGGTCAATTGCGGTATATTCGCGTGACGCCTCCGCACGGGCGGCCGTATTACCTGATCCCCGATGCGGCGGGCGGAACCTTCGCGAGGCGCGACAGCCTCGATTCGACGCTGATGGTTCCGCTGTGGGTGTTGTTTACCTTCTAGCCTGACTTCGAGACTCGTTCCGATCGCGACGCGCGATCCGCGCGCCCGGCATCGTCATGTCCGTCTACACGGCCGTCAGCACCGATGAGCTCGCCGCGTGGCTCGCGCGCTACCCGCTGGGTGAGCTCGTCGAGCTGGCGCCGATCGCGGCCGGCATCGAGAACAGCAACTATTTCGTCACCACGACGCGCGGGCGCTACGTGCTGACGCTCTATGAGCGCATGCCCGCCGACGAGCTGCCGTTCTACCTCAACCTGATGGCGCACCTCGCACGCGCGGGCGTCGCGGTACCGATGCCCGCTGCAGATCGCACCGGTGCGCTGTTCTCGACGCTGAACGGGCGCCCGGCGGGGCTCGTCGCACGCATCGACGGTGTCGCGGTCGAGCGGCCGACGCCTGCGCACTGCGCCGCCGTCGGCGGTGCGCTCGCCCATCTGCATCGTGCGGCGCAGAGCTACCGCGCGCGGCTCGCGAACCGCCGCGGTCCAGCGTGGTGGCGCCAGGCGGCACGCGCGGTGCGTCCGCACCTGACCGCCGCACAGAACGAGCTTCTCGCCGGCGAGGTGAAATTCCTGACCGGCTTCGGCCGCGGGCACCTGCCGAGGGGGGCGATCCACGGCGACCTCTTCTGCGACAACGTGCTTTTCTCGGGAACCCGGGTCGCGGGAATCATCGACTTCGGCTTCGCCGCCACCGACTTCCTCGCCTACGATCTCGCGATCGCGGTCAACGACTGGTGCGTGGTCGGCGATGTCGACGGGTCACTCGACCGCGACCGCGTCGCGGCGCTCCTCGGCGCGTATTCGGAAGTGCGTCCGCTCACCGACGACGAACGCGCGCAATGGCCTGCGCTCCTGCGCGCCGCGGCGCTGCGCTTCTGGGTGTCGCGTCTCTACGATCTCTATTTGCCGCGGCCCGGCGAGCTCACCCACGCGCACGATCCGGCGCCATTCGAGCGCATCCTGCGTTCGCGCACGCTCGCTGCGGCGGCGCTTCCCGCCGATGGCTGACGACCCGCAACCGGGTTTGCCGACGACGCGCCCAGCCGGGTTCCCATTCACGCGTTACGACGGGCGCCGCGGCGCGCAGTGGCTCGTCGAGGCGTGGGCGATGCTCGCGCGCGAGCGGATGCCGTGGATCGGCCTCGTGCTCGCCTATTACGTTGCGCTCGCGCTAATTGAATCGCTGCCGTGGATCGGTGCGTTCCTCGCGCCGATCCTCAAGCCGGTGCTGTCGGTCGGCATGCTCGCCGCTGCGTGGACGCAGGAGCGCGGCGGCCGGCCGCAGCTTCGAATGCTGGGACGCGGATTCGGCGCGAACCTGTGGGCGCTCGTTCCGCTCGGCGTTGTGCTGATCGCCGGCGTGGCGATCGCGATCGCCGCGACCGCGCTCGTCGACGGCGGCAAACTGCTCGAGCTGCTCTACAGTGGCGCACCCGTCGACGCCGACTCCGCCGCTGCCGCGACCAGCCTTCGCGCGACGCTTTCCGATCCCGCCGTCGAGCTCGCGATGCTGTTCGGGGGAGTGTGCGCGCTGCCGACGATTCTCGCGCTGTGGTGGGCACCGGCGCTCATCGTGTTCCAGGATGCCGGTGCGCTGGCGGCGCTGCGCGCGAGCCTGCGCGCTGCGCTCGCCAACTGGCGCCCGATACTGCGCTATGCGCTGCTCGTCTTTCTGCTTGGCGGCGTGGTGCCGTCGTTCATCACGACGCTGGTGACGCTGATCGCGCCGGCGCCGCTGTATCCGCTTCTCGCGAGCGCACTGCTGCTGCCCTACATCCTCATCTTCGTTACCGTGCTCCACATCGCGGATTACGTGAGCTACCGCGACGT
>JAICXH010000104.1 GCA_025981645.1 Burkholderiales bacterium | reverse complement strand
CGCCCCGCGCGGGCCCCGGCGGACGCGTCCGCCGCGCCGCCGGCGCAGCGCTTCACCTTTGCGCCCGCCCCCCTCCACGGCGCCGCGGTCGCGGGGGCGGCCGCGACCGTCGTCGCGCGCCGGCGGCGCATCGACGCACTCGTCAACGTCGCAGGCGGCTTTCGCACGGATGGGCCGGTCCATGCAACACCCGCCGCATCGTTCGAATCGCTGTTCGCGCTCAACGTCGTGACGCTCGCCAACATGGCGCATGCGGTGGTTCCCCACATGCTCGCGGCCGGCCGTGGCGCGATCGTCAACATCGGCGCCTTCGCAGCCAACCGCGGCGGTGCGAACATGGGTGCGTATGCTGCCGCCAAGAGCGGCGTGATCCGCCTCAGCGAGTCGATGGCAGCCGAGTTGCGCAACCACGGGATCAACGTGAACTGCGTACTTCCGACGATTCTCGACACGCCTGAGAACCGTCGCGACATGCCGCAGTCCGATCCGTCGAAGTGGGTGAGTCCATCCGACCTCGCCCGCGTGATCGCCTTTCTCGCGTCCGATGAAGCGCGCGCGATCCACGGTGCCGCGATTCCCGTCACCGCGCTGTCGTGACCGGTGGCGGGCGCGGGCGCGCTAGAACCACCAACCGAAGCGTGCTCCGACGAAGGTGAGCCCGTCGTTGGGCTGCTTGATGTCGGCGTTCGACAGGTGCTCGATGCGCAGACCGAGCTCGAGCGCGCGACCTGCGCCGAAGCGCAGCCCTGCTCCGAGCCATTCGCCGAACTGGAACGCGGTGCCGAGGCTCGGTCCGCCGCGAAGCTGCGTCGCGGACAGCAGATGTGCGCCGAGGCCGACCTCGGCGTAGGGCGCCACGTTCTGCTGCGGCCACTCGACGCGCAGGTTCGGCGTCGCTCCGATCGCCGCGATGTCGGCGGCACCGAGCGGTCGCCCCCTTCGCGAATGGATGTTCATCGCGTCGGCTTCGATGCCCCAGACGAGACGCGACGTCGACCATTCGGAGAGCGCGTCCGGCGCTCGCCACGCCCAGGCGACGCCGGTGACGCTCGTCTCGAGCGAAGCGCCGCCGATGAGCGCGATGCTGTCCGCCTGCGCGGCACCTGCCCCGAGCGTCAAGCCGGCGACAATGGCGCCGGCGACGAAGGCGCCCACGGCGTACGCGACGGCGGCTCGCCCAACGCGGCGCGAAGCGCCCCGTGAACATTGCTTCGAAACGACCGGCGGCGCCGGTTGCGCGACAGCGTGCATGGGATTCAGTCGAAAGCTCGCGGGTCGAAGGGGCCGACGCTGCCGCCGCGGTCGCGCGAGGCGGTGTGCGAGGCAATTGCGAGCAGCAGCGCAAGCGGACCCGCGACGATCGGCCAGGTGAGATAGCGAAGCTCGGCGGCGGGTGCCAGCACCACGAGCGGAAGCGCATAGGCGATCGCGCTCGCTGCCGCGGCAACTGCGACACGCCCCGCCGGCGATCGCCGAGCGGACGCGGCGAGCGCGAGCAGCGACGCCGCGAGATACGGCAGCCCGGCGAACCACCAGGTCGGGGTGAGCTTCGCAGCGACCGCGTAGACGCGGTGCTGCAACCCGGGAGCCACCGGCACCGGCAGCGGCGGGTTGTCGCGATACGCGATGCGCGCTTCGAAATACGCGACACCTTGCGCGCGACCGCGGTGCGGCCCGATCAGCAGCCACAGCGTGCGCAGCCGATGCGCGACGTAGGCCCGCGGATGGGCGGCGATCGCATCCCACCACGCGCGGCGCAGCGCAACGAGCTGCTGCGCCGAGTATGGCTCGCCGAGCCCGTCGCGGACTCCTGACCGCGATCGCTGAAAGAGCAGCGTGTTGCTCGTCGGATCGAAGGCTCCGGTCGCGACGAGCTCGGCCGGTGTCAGCGCAGCACCACGGGTGAACGGCGGCAGCAGCATCGTTCCACTCGCGACCGATAGCGCGGCGAGATCCCACAGCGCGAGTGACGGCCACACGGTCGCGTGCTCACGCACGAGCGTGCGGTCGATCGCGAGGGAGAGCGCAACCGAGACGGCGCAAAGCGTCGCGGCAGCGGTTCCGATGGCCAACCAGCGGCGCGCCCCCACCGGCGGCGAACCCGCGCGACCGCGCGAGAGCGCCTGCGCGGCAATGCCTCCGAACGGCAGCAGGGCGATCGGAGCGTTGTGCCGGATGCAGCCGGCCCAGATCAATGCGACGCAGGCCGCAACGAGCGGCGCGCGGCGGCGTCCGGCGATACCACGGGCGGCAAGGCCGGTCGCCAGCGTCATCACCGCGGCGAAATGTGCGTCCGACAGTAACTGCGCCATCTCGACGAGCGCGAGCGGCGAGAAGCCGAGAACGGCGAGGACTGCGACCCTCCAACGCGGCGATCGCACCACCGCCGCGACGCAAAGCGCGAGTCCGGTCCAATACATCGCGAGATCGATCCACAGCAACGCCGAAGGACCCGCGCCGATTCCCAGCAGCGTCGACCAGAGCGCGGTCATCGCAACCGGCGACGTATCGTCGAACGCGCCGGTTCGAGCCTGCCAGAGCTGGTAGGCCGAATCGAACGGAAACTGGCCCGGGTGCAGCACGAGCGCCGTCACGACCACCCCGGCGACAGGAGCGACGAGTGCGATCGTTCGGTCCGCTTTCATCGCGGCTGAGTATAATTCGTCGCCCCGACGCGATGATCGATGCTTCGCCAATTCCTCCGCTATGCGGCGGCCGGCGCAATCGGCACCGCCGTGCAGTACGCTATCCTCGTCGCACTCGTGCAGAGCCTGCAGATGCACGCGGTCGCGGCGTCGACGGTCGGATCCATCGCGGGCGCACTCGTCAACTACGGACTCAACCATCGCTATACGTTCGGTAGCGGCATGCCCCACGTGCGCGCGCTTCCCCGGTTCGCCGCGACCGCGCTTGCGGGCATCGCCATCAATGCGGCGGTCGTCGCGCTGCTCGTGTCGACAGCGCGGGTGAATTACCTCGCCGCCCAGGTCGTCGCGACGGGTGCGGTGCTCGCCTTCACCTTTCTTGCCAACCGGCGATGGACCTTCTGAGCGGCACCGTGTCGTCCGGGGCTTCGCCGGCGCCGGCCGAAACCGGCTGGCTTGCGGTGCCGGTGCGGACGCTCTCGATCGTCGTGCCGGTGCACGACGAGGCGGAAGCGCTGCCCGAGTTCGCCCGCCGGCTCGGCGCGGTCCTCGCGGAGCTCGACGCCGACTGCGAGATTATCTACGTCAACGACGGCAGCCACGATCGGTCGCTCGAGCTTCTATGCGCGCTTCGCGACGCCAATCCGCACGTCGGCGTCATCGACCTGTCGCGCAACTTCGGCAAGGAGATCGCGATGAGCGCGGGCCTCGATGCTGCGCGCGGCGACGCCGTCATCGTGATCGACGCCGATCTCCAGGACCCTCCCGAGTGCATCCCCGCGATGGTCGCCGCGTGGCGCGAGGGTTGCGACGTGGTGCTGATGCGCAGGCGCAGCCGAGACCGCGACGGCTGGCTGAAGGCCACGACTGCGCATGCGTTCTACCGGATCATCGGCCGCATGAGCGCGATCGCCATTCCGGCCGACGTCGGCGACTTCCGCCTGCTGTCGCGGCGCGCGGTCGACGCGTTGCGCCGCCTCCCCGAGCGCAGCCGCTTCATGAAGGGACTCTTCGCGTGGATCGGCTACCCGACGCGCGAGCTCGTGTTCGACCGCGATGCGCGCCACGCGGGCCGCAGCAACTGGAACTGGTGGAGCCTGTGGAACTTCGCGCTCGAAGGCATCACGTCGTTCTCGGCGGTGCCGTTGAAGGTCGCGAGCTACGTCGGCCTCGTAACCGCGCTCGCCGCGTTCGCCTACGGCGGCTACGTGGTCGTCAAGACGGTCGTGTTCGGCAACGCGGTGCCGGGCTATCCGTCGCTCGTCACGCTGATCCTCTTCCTCGGCGGCCTGCAGCTGATGGCGCTCGGCATCATCGGCGAGTACGTCGCGAGGATGTTCGTCGAGGTCAAGCAGCGCCCGCTCTACCTTGTCCAGCGCCACCTCGCGCCGCGCGAGCCGCTGCGCGGCGCGCCGCGTCAGTGTGCGGCCGGCACCGCCGACGAGTGATGGTCGACGATCAGCCAGTGCCCCCCTCGGTTCAGGAACACGATGCTGAACCGTGACGGGCGGATGACCGGCTTGTCGTCGTGCAGCTCTGAGAACGTGTAGCGGCCGGTGTCGATCGCGATGTCGCCGTAGACGCGGATCTTCTGCTCGTCGATGACGACCTTGTACGACGGCGGCACCGTATCGAGCAGCTTGAAGTAGCCACCGACGGCAGCCGGCGTGTCGCGCAGCGTCGGTGACCGCGTGCCCCACAGCACCGCCTCCTGGTCGTAAAGCGCGGCGACCTGCTTCGCGTCGTGCCGGTTCATCGCGTCGGCCCACGCCTGCGCCGCGGCCGCCACGTCGTCGCGCGCCGCCGCCCACGCACCACCTGCCGCACCCAGACAAAGCCCAACCGACACGACGACCTGAAGCATCGACCTGTTCATTGCCAACCCTCCCCTTGTGGTGGCCATGCGGTTTTGAAGCGTCGCGCGCAATCTGCGCCGCAGCCCGAAGCGTGTCAACGGGGGGCCGGTGCGGAAAGCAGGCGCGGGACACCGGTGCGGGACGCCGGTGCGGCAGCCCGCCTCCTCGCCCGCCCATTTGCGCGTAGGATGCGACGATCCCATCTCAGGACCAGGAGGTGCGATGTCCGCCGGTCGCCCAAAATGGCTCGTTATGCTGGTCATGCCGCTCGTACTCGCCGGCGCCGGCACCGTTGCTGCGGCGCAACCACGCGGACCCGGCGCGCCTCGAATCGCGTCGGGCACGCTCGCATCGGTCACTGACGCGCCGCGCTACGTCGAGCTGCTGCGCATCGCGCTCGGTCCCGGAGCTTCGGCGCATCTCGCGGTCGGCGACGGCATCGTCTACCTGCTGTCGGGCAGCGCGACGATCGCGAGCGGAGGCGTGTCGACCGAACTCGCGGCTGGCGAGGGTCGCTTCGCTGCGCGAGGCCACGACGTCACGCTGACCGGCGCGGGCCGCGGAGAGGCGGTGGTGCTCGAGTTCGCGTTGCTTCGCCGTGACGAGCTCGATCGCTCGGCCACGCAACCCGCGGTGAGCGCGACGCGGATCTTTCGCGGCGCAGCGCCGATTCCGGGCCTGTCGTCGGGCGACTACGACGTCAATCTCACCCGCGTCGTGTTTCCGGCGCACGCACCGTCGAATGCACCGCACCGGCGCACCGGAGCGGCGCTCTATTACGTGCTCGACGGCACCGGCGCGAACACGATCGGCAGGAAGGTGTTCAAGCGACGGCGTGGAAGAACCGTCTACGAGCCGTCGACGCTCGTCCACCAATGGGGCAATCCGGGGGCGCGGCCGCTCGAGCTCCTGATCTTCAACATCAATCGAAGCGGAACCCCCGCAGTCGTGCCCGCCAGTTAGGGTGTCTGCGGACGCGGGAGCTGCCCGGGCTCGACCGACGCGACGATGCGCTGGAAGCTCGCATAGGCCACCGGAGCCAGCAGCCGCTTCGCGTCGCTGTCGGTCGCTTCGAGCGGCCCCGCCTGCCGGCAGTAGCGCGCGAGCGCCGCGTTGTGGAGGAGCAGGCTCGCGAGCGATTCGTTGCGCGCGCGCGGATCGAGCTTCGGGTCGCGCTCGACGCGCACGATCTCGCGCCGATTCTCCGCGAAGCGGCGCGCGTCCATGCGCCAGGTGTACGGAAGATCGACGGCGAGCTCGCCATTGCGGTCTACGAGGTAGATCCTGAACCACGGCGCACCGGCGTGCGACGTGAGATCGTTGATTTCGAGCCGATCGTAGACATCGACGAAATGACCGTTGCGATAGGCCGCCCCCGGCGCCTGGCTGCGCGTGCCGCCGATCTGCTCGCCGATCCTTTCGAGGCGCCCGCCGCGCAGCGCGAACACCAGGTCGACATCGCAGCGCCACGCGTTGCCGCCGCCGCATTCGCGACGCGCAAACAGGTAGCCGCCGCGCCAGCCGATCGTCCGGCGCAGGATCGCGATCGCCGCGGCGGCGTCGTCGACCGCGACGAGGGCCGTCCGGTACGAATACGCCTGCTGCTCGTGCGCCACGGTGATCGTGAACGGGTAGAAGTGCGGCGGCGCACCGGGGGCGCGGTCGAGCCGCGCCGACACGGCAACCGGTCGCCCGAGAATTGCGACGGCGTCGCCGGCGTAGGCCGGGGCCGCAAGCGCCGCGGCAAGCGGCGCCGCGAGGACCAGCGCAAGACTGCCGATCATCCGACGCTCACGATCAACTTCGGATCGAACATCCGGTTCTCGGCAATGCCGCCCTTCGCATAGCCGCGAGGATTGCACACGATGCGCGTCCCGTTCAGCACGTAGTCGAAGCTGTCATGCATGTGGCCGTGGACCCACAGGCGGACGCGCGAGCGGTCGAAAAGCGCGCCGAGATCGGACGCGAATGCGACGTTGACGAGCGAGCTGGCAAAGCGCGGATGGATGCTCGCCGGCGATGGCGCATGGTGGGTAATGACCACCGTGGGCCCGGCCCGCGTGTCGGCGAGACGCTCGCGCAGCCAGCGCGCGTGCGCATCGAACAGCGCCACCGAGTCGTCGACGGTGAATAGCCGCTCACCTGATTCGGACGCGCGGATGCGCGTGAAGTCGCGCACGAAGCGAGTCGCCTCGGCGACCGCGCGGTCGCGCCTGGGGCCTTCTCCGACGAGCCTGAAGTCGGTCCACAGCGTGTTGCCCAGGAAGCGCACACCGTCGATCTCGACCTCGTCGTCGTCGAGCACGCGCACCAGCGTTCCCGCAGCGAGCCGTTTCAGCTCGGCGCGGGTGCCGTCGATCGACCCGCCGTAGAACTCGTGGTTGCCGGCGACGTACAGCACCGGTCGGCCGATCCCGGTGAGCCATGCCATCGCCTCGCGCGGACGTGCGACGTCGCCCGCGACGACGACGACGTCCGCGTCGGTCGCAGGCAGCTCGAACGGCCACAGCGAAAGATGAAGATCGGAAACGATCTGAAGGTTCATCGCATCGCGGATTCCGGTGATCCGGCGTGCTCATCCCGCCGGAGCCATTCTACGTGGAGTCGAGTCGACCGATGCTCGTGCAGGCTGACGCCACCGTGCCTGGCGCGGCCGCGCCACGGCACCAACCGGAACGTCGCGATCAGGCCGGCTTGCGTCCGCTGTGGTCGGGGAGCCTGCCGCCGATCGCGCGCGTGATTTCGGTCGCGCTGCGCGCCACCAGAAGGCCGAGCTCGGGCACGCGCGCATCGGGCATGCGCGATGCCGGACCGGCTATCGAGATCGCGGCGAGCGGCTCGCCGTGCTCGTCGTGGATCGTCGCCGCGAGGCAGCGCAAACCGACGGCGTGCTCGCCGTCGTCGTAGGTATAGCCGCGGCGCCTGATCTCGGCGAGCGCGTCCCATAGCCTCGCAGGCGTGTCGAGGGTGTGTTCGGTAATCCGCGGCAAACCGCGCTTGTGCAGGATGCGATCGACGGAGGCATCGGACATCGCGGCAAGCAGCGCCTTGCCGAGTCCCGAAGCGTGGAGCGGGACGCGGCTGCCGAGCTTCGCGTGCATGCGCATCAATTCGCCGCACTGCACCTGGTCGACCACCACCGCGTCGTACTCATCGAGGACGGCGAGGTTGGCGCTTTCGCCCGAGAGTTCGACGAGGCGACGAAGGTATGGGTGCGTTCGCGCGAGAAGGTCTCGGTTGGCGAGAAACGAGCTGCCCACGATGAACGCCTTGACGCCGACGTGCCACAGTCCGAGCGGCTCGGTCCGATGCACGAACCCGGTGCTTTCGAGGGTATTGAGGAGCCGATGCGTTGTCGAAGGCGACAGACCGACGCGCTGTGCGAGGTCGGTGAGCGTCACGCCACCATCGGCGTCGGCGAGCCGCTCGAGCAGCGCGAGCCCGCGCAGAAGGCTCTGGCTCTGCCCGGCAGCGCTCGCGTCACCACGGGGCGCGCCTGCACGCGGTGGATCGACGCGGGCGAAGCGGGCGCGCGGCCGTTCGCCACCAGTGGAAGCGCGTGTCGTGACCATGACGGGACGTAGGGCTGGCGAATTCAGCCCGGCGATAATACTACATTCGGAATAGCATTTCAAATGACGCGAAGTTACTCGTGTAAAAGCATGTTTTTGTTAGCTATAATTTCATATAGTCCTGGCAATTGAAAAATGGAAACGATTTCTAAAAATCTTGACACCAACGACGACAAAGCCTAGGCTGGCGCCCGTTCAT
>JAICXH010000076.1 GCA_025981645.1 Burkholderiales bacterium | reverse complement strand
GCTTCTACGAGCCGACCATTCTCACGCGCGTCACGCCCGAGATGCAGATTTTCCGCGAAGAGACGTTCGGCCCGGTCGCGCCGCTGATCGCGTTTCGCGATGACGCCGAAGTGACCGAACTCGCCAATCGTACCGAATACGGGCTCGCCGCCTATTTCTACAGCCGCGACATCGGCCGCGTGTGGCGCGTCGCCGAGGCGCTCGAGTACGGCATGGTGGGCGTCAACACCGGACTCATCACCACCGAGGTCGCGCCGTTCGGCGGCATGAAGCAGTCGGGGCTGGGGCGCGAAGGGTCGAAGTACGGGATCGACGAGTTCGTCGAGGTCAAGTACATCTGCATGGGCGGCGTCGACCGCTGATCCGCGGCACGATTGGGGATTGCCCGACGGCACCCGCTGCACTCAGCGGCCGTGATCCCAGTGGTCGTAGCCTCCCGACCAGCGATCGTGGTCGTGCCAGCGTTGCTGGCCGCCGTCGCGGTAATGACCTTCGTAGCGATGGTCGTATCCCCACGGCACGATGACGCAGCCTCCCAACAGCGTCGCAAGCAACGATACAAACATCAAGCGCTTCATGATCGTCCTTTCCGGATAATTGATCGGCACGACGCTTCCGCCCAGCGGGAGCGCGCGCGGAAGGCGGGGTACGCGGCGCGGCCTGCGGTCAGCGCCGCACGCAGCGAAAGCGGACTTCGGGCTGAGGCCGCGCGTCCACGAGTTCCATCTGGAACGGGCCCCCGCACGCCGTCACCACCGACCGGAACGTCGACGCGAAGTTCGCGTCGACCGCCTCACTGACGGCCCATGCTCCGGGTGGATCTGCCGATGCATCCGCCGCAGCGGACGGTTGCGCAGGCGTGACCGCGTCGCGGCTCGCCAGCGACACCGTTTCCGCGCAGATGTCGCGCTCGCTCGACGGCAGGTGCGCGCATTGCGACATTGCCGGCGGTGCCCCGCGATCTTCCGGCGACACCGGCGACGCATGCACCGGCGCGATCGCAAGTGCTGCGATAAGCGCCAGCCCCGGGCCCGTCCGAACCCGTGCAAACTCGCTCGAACCTTTCATGGCGAACTCCTTGATCGGTCCCTCGGCGGGTGGCGACCCGACGATCGACTGATCGTCGAATCGGTCCTGCAATCATTAGAGCCGACGGATGCGCGCATGTTGAGACGCGCGTGGACGAAATTGCTGTCGGCGACCCTCCTACGCCCGACGCGGCGTCGATGCGCCGCAGTCGACCACCTACCAGCCAGGCGGCAGCTTGCGCAGAACGTGGATCGTATGGTCCTCGACGGCGAGATAGCCGCCGGCGATGAGGTCCTTCATCAGCTTTCCGACCATGTCGCGCGACGCCCCGACGCGATCGGCGATCTCCTGCTGTGTCAGCCGCTCGGGAACCGTCACTCGCCCGTCGACCTCGATCGCCAGCGCATTGATGAGACGCACGAGCCGGCCATAGACGTCCGACAGCGCGAGGCTCTTCAGGTTGCTCGTGGTGACGCGGACGCGATGGATCAGCTTCTCGATCAGGTGCATCGCGAAATCCGGGTGCGCGAAGATGAAATCACGCAGTTGGGCGCGGTTCACGACGGCGCACATCGTCTGCTCGATCGTCATCACCGATGCCGAGCGCGGCGCCCCGTCGAGGCTCATCTCGCCGACATAGCCGCCAGGCCCCTGGAAATCGATGACGAACTCGCGCCCGGCCTCGTTGCTCGCGAAGACCTTGACCCGCCCCGAGAGGACGATGTAGAGGGCATCGCCGACATCGCCCTCGTTGATGAGGATCGTGTTGCGTGGAAAGCTGCGCACGACGCCGGTCGCGGCGATGCTGCGCAGCGTCTCGTCCTGCAACGGAGCGAACAGGTCGGCGCCTGGATCGGGTCTCGACACGGCGTGAGCTGGAGAGCGAATCCCGTCAATCCTAGCACGCGACCGCGGTTACTCGAGCTTGCGCAGGTCGTCGATCAACTTGCCGTCGTTGGGCAGCTCGTCGCCGGTGCGGAACGTGACTTCACCGCGCAGCTTCGTCACCTCGCGGATCGACTCGACGATCGCTTCGGCGAGCGCCGGGGCCATTCCGCTCGCTTCGACGTGAAGGATCATTCGGTCGCCGCCCCCGGGATTGTCGACGACCAATCGCGCACGCCGTACCTCGGGGTGGCGCCCGACGATCGCTGCCACCTGCCCCGGATGCACGAACATCCCCTTGACCTTGGTCGCCTGGTCGGCACGGCCGAGCCAGCCGCGGATGCGCAGGTTCGTGCGACCGCAAGGCGATGGACCAGGCAGCTCGGCCGAGAGATCGCCGGTTCCGAAGCGGATCAGCGGATAGACGGCGTTGGCGAGGGGCGTGACGACGACTTCGCCGACTTCGCCGGGTGCGACCGGATCACCGGTCCCCGGCGTCACGATTTCGACCAGCACGCCTTCGTCGACGACGAGGCCCTCGCGCGCAGCCGTCTCGTAGGCGATCACGCCGACGTCGGCGGTCGCGTATGCCTGGTAGCCATCGATGCCGCGCACCGCGAGCGCATCGCGCAGCGACGGCGGGAACGGCTCGGCCGAGACGAGCGCCTTGGTGAGGCTCGGCAGCGCGACGCCGAGCTCGTCGGCACGCTCCAGGATGATGCGAAGGAACGATGGAGTGCCGACGTAGCCGGCGGGCTTGAGCGAGGCGATCACCGCGACCTGCTGCTCGGTCTGACCGGTGCCCCCCGGAAACACCGCGCAGCCCAGCGCGTGCGCACCGGTCTCGAGCATCGACCCGGCCGGCGTGAAGTGGTAGGCGAAGCAGTTGTGGACGAGCTCGCCCGGACGGAAGCCGGCGGCAAACAACGGCCGCGCGAAGCGCCAGTGATCGGGGCCCGGTCCCTCCGGCTCATAGATCGGCCCGGGCGAGGCGAAGATCCGGCGTACGCCACCGGCGGTGCGCGCGTCGAGCCCGCCGAACGGCGGCCTCGCCTTCTGCAGCGCCGCGAGATCGCCCTTGCGCAGCACCGGCAGGCGCGCGAGCGCCGCACGCGAATCGATCGCTTCGGGATCGATGCCGGCAAGCCGCTCTGCGAGTGCCGGCGACTCGGCGATCGCATGGGCGAGCTGCCGGCGGAGTTGCACGAACTGGTCGCGCTCGCGCGTGACCGGATCGCGCGTCTCCAGGGTGTCGTAGTGCCCGCTACCACGTTGTCCACTCATCGGGAGACTCCGGCGAGCATCTCGGCGCAGGGCTGCGTGCGCGTCACGCGAGCCACCGCTTGCGCCGGCGGTAGTGCTTGACGTCGCGGAAGCTTCTGCGCCCCGCCGTCGACAGGCCGAGGTAGAACTCCTTCACGTCTTCGTTGTCGGCGAGCTCCGACGCGGCGCCGTCCATGACCACGCGGCCATTCTCGAGAATGTAGCCGTACTGCGCGTAACGCAGTGCGACCATCGTGTTCTGCTCGGCGAGCAGGAACGACACGCGCTCCCTGCCGTTGAGGTCGCCGACGATTCCGAAGATCTCGTCGACGATCTGCGGCGCGAGGCCCATCGACGGCTCGTCGAGCAGGATCATCGATGGACGCGCCATCAGCGCACGTCCGATCGCTGTCATCTGCTGCTCGCCGCCCGACGTGTAGCCCGCCTGGCTCGCGCGACGCTGCTTCAAGCGCGGAAAATAGTGATAGACCTTCTCCAGCGATCCAGCGATGTCCGCGCGCGAATCGCGACGCGTGAATGCGCCGGTGAGAAGGTTTTCCTCGACGGTGAGATGCGCGAAGCAGTGCCGTCCTTCCATCACCTGGCACACGCCGCGCCGTACGAGGTCGTTGGGCGTCAGCCGATCGACACGCTCGCCGCGGAACTCGATCGAACCCTTGGTCACCTCGCCGCGCTCGGCGCCCAGCAGGTTCGAGATCGCCTTCAGCGTCGTCGTCTTGCCGGCGCCGTTCGCGCCGAGCAGCGCGACGATGCCGCCTTCGGCAACCTCGAGCGACACGCCCTTCAGAACGAGGATCACGTGGTCGTAGATGACCTCGACGTTATTGACAGCGAGCGCCGGCCGCGCCGCTGCCTGCGCGGGGGCAACGTTCGGCGAAGAAAGTGCACGGCTCATCGTGGCGTGGCGTCAAGCGGTGGAGCAGTGGGGTCAGGTCTTGCCTTTTGTCTCGGATCGGTGAACGCGCCGCCGTCCGAGGCAAAAGGCAAGACCTGGCCCCATCTCCTTACGTTACATGCTCGCTTCCTTGCTGCAGTCGCGAGGCGTGACGCCTTTCTCCTTCGCGTACTTGTTCGCCGATTCGACGATCATCGAGCGGATCATGTCCTTGTCGGGCGCGATCCAGCCGCTGACGACCTTCCACTGATTGCCGTCCCAGGTCTGGAACTTCGCAAGTCCCGACCCCTCGTGGTCATTGCAGGTCACGTGGGTCGGCGGCATCAATCCGTCGGCGTTCAACTGCTTCAGGCGCGCTTCGGTCAGGTTGAGGTGCTCGAGGCCCCAGCGAACCTGCTCCCCGGTCATCACCTTGCCCTTGCCGAAATGCTCCTGTGCGACGCGAATTGCCTCGACGGTGACAATCCCCGACACGATGCCGCGCACGTGGTAGACGCTGCCGATCCGCGACTTGTCTTCGAGGTTGCCCTTGCCGGCGCCGTAGACGACCTTGCTGATCTCGCGCACGAGCGGCAGGTTTGCACCCGACTCGTTGAACACTGCGGTCGTGTAGCCCTTCGAGGCATCGCCGGCGGGAATCACGTCCTCTTCGGACCCGGCCCACCAGTCACCGATGATTTTCGTGCGCGGATAGCCGACCTTGGCGGCCGCCTTCAATGCGGTCGGGTTCATCACGCCCCAGCCCCAGAGGATCACCCAGTCGGGCTTGATCTGGCGGATCTGCAGCCATTGCGCGCCCTGCTCGTTACCGGGGTGGGCGACCGGGATCAGCGTCAGCTCGAAGCCAAGCTTCTTCGCGTACGCCTCGAGCACCGGGATCGGCTCCTTGCCGTACGCCGAGTCGTGGTAGAGGTGAACGATCTTCTTGCCACGCAGCTTGTCCTCGCCGCCCGACTTCGTCGCGATGTACTTGATGATGTCCGACGCCTGGCTCCAGTAGGTCGTGATCATCGGGAACACCCACGGGAACACCGCGCCGTCGGCGGCATCGGTGCGGCCATAGCCGATCGTCACCATCGGGATCTTGTCGGCGGCGACACGGTCGATCAGGCTGTAGGTGATGCCGGTCGACAGCGGCTGCACCATCGACGCGCCTCCGGCGTGCTTTTTCAGCCGCTCGTAGCACTCGACGCCGCGCGAATTGTTGTACTCGGTCTCGCACTCTTCCCAGGTGAGCTTGACGCCGTTGATGCCGCCTTCCTTCATGTTGACGTAGTTCATGTAATCGATGTAGCCACCGAAGATGCCCGAGCCCCCGGCGGCGTACGGCCCCACGCGGTACGACAGGAGCGGAACAAACTGCTCGCCTGCGGCCATCGCGGTGCCGGTTGCAGCCGCCAGCGCGAGACCGAAAAGGCCCGCCAAAATTCCAGTACGTCGCAACATATCAACCCCCAGAAATCACTCACGTTCAAGACCCGCGGCAGGCGCCGCGACGATGCATACAGCTGGCATCTTCCGCCAGCCCCGCGGGCAACTCAATGCCTGCGTCTCAATGGGGGAACGGCCACAGCCTCAGCTTCTCCTTGCCGACCTGCCACAGCCGCGCGAGTCCGTGCGGCTCGACGATCAGGAAGAAAATGATGAGCCCCCCGAATACCATCAATTCGAGATTCGACGTCAGCGATCCCGGCAGCGACCACTGCAGTCCCGACTGCAGCACGCCATTCAGCCATTGCGTCGACACGTTAAGCCCGATCGGCACCAGCACGATGAACGCAGCGCCGAGGAACGAGCCGAGGATGCTTCCCATGCCGCCGATGATCACCATGAACAGGATGCGAAACGACAGGTCGAGCGTAAAGCCCTCGGGCTCGACGGTACCGAGATAGGCGTAGGCGTAGAGCGCACCGGCAACGCCGCAGTAGAACGAGCTGATCGCGAATGCGAGGAGCTTGGTGCGCATCAGCGGAATGCCGATCACCGCCGCGGCGACGTCCATGTCGCGCACCGCCATGAATGCGCGCCCGGTCGGGCTGCGCATCATGTTCTTCGCCGCGAGTGCGAGCAGCGCGACGACGGTCAGCGTGAACAGGTATTTTTGCGCGGGCGTGTCGAGGACCTTGCCGAAGAGGCGCATCTTCTGCGTCGTAATCACCCCCGAGCTCGAATCGTTCGAGAACCACGGGAACTTGACCAGCGCCCAGACAATGAAGAACTGCGCGGCGAGCGTCGCCACCGCGAGGTAGAAACCCTTGATGCGCAGGCTCGGCAACCCGAAGACCGCGCCGACGGCTGCGGCGAAGACGCCCGCCAGCACGAGCACCAGCGGCAGCGGCAGGCCGTGGACCCGCAGGTCGAGGTTGTAGGCGGCGAACGCGCCGACCGCCATGAACGCAGCCGTTCCAAGCGAGAGCTGGCCCGCGTAGCCGGTCAGGATGTTGAGGCCGAGCGCCGCGAGCGAGAAGATCAGCACGGGGATGAGGATCGCCGACAGCCAGTACTGATTGGCAACCCAGGGGACCACCGCGAAAGCGACGAAGACGAGCGCGAGCACAGCGATCCGGTCCTGGCGGATCGGAAAGATCTGCTGGTCGGCGGCGTAGGTCGTCTTGAACTGGCCAGCTTCGCGGTAGAGCACTCAGCACCCCGCTCGATGAAGGACCACGCTCGTCTGCGGCCGCGGTGACAGATGTCGCTCAAACACGGTCGATGTGCCTCTCGCCGAAGAGGCCTTCAGGCCGCACCAGCAGGAACGCGAGTGCGATCACGTACGCGAACCAGCCTTCGATGCCACCGCCGACGTGCGGCCCGAGATAAACCTCGGCGATCTTCTCGGATGCACCGATGATCAGTCCGCCGACGATCGCGCCCGGGATCGATTCGAAGCCGCCGAGGATCAGCACCGGCAGCGCCTTCAGCGCCGTGAAGGTGAGCGAGAATCCGACGCCGTTGCGAGCGCCCCAGAGCAGACCCGCGACGAGCGCGACGAAGCCCGCCACCGCCCACACGATCGCCCAGATGTATTGCAGCGGAATGCCGACCGACAGCGCCGCCTGGTGATCGTCGGCGACCGCGCGCAGCGCGCGGCCGATCCGCGTACGCTGGAAGAAGAGCGCCAGCAGGACGACGAGGATCCCCGAGATCACCGCCGCAAACACGTCGAACTGGCTGACGTTGACGTTGTACCGGTCGGACAGCCACTGGAACGGCTGGTCCTCGACGCCAACCGACAACCCCCGCGGGGTGCTGCCCCAGAACATCTGCGACATCCCCTCGATGAAGAATGCGAGGCCGATCGTCGCCATGAAGAGCGTGATCTGCGGCTGGTTGACGAGCGGGCGCAGCACGACGCGCTCGATCGCGAGTCCGAGCACGACCATCGCGGCGAGTGCCAACGGCAGTGCGATCCACGCGGCGAGGTGATGCTCCTGCTGCAGCCCGGCATACGTCGCGGCAGCGAAGAACACCATCGCGCCCTGCGCGAAGTTGAACACCCCCGATGCCTTGAAGATCAGCACGAAGCCGAGCGCGACCAGCGCGTACATGACGCCCGAGAGCAGGCCGGCGACGAGCACTTCGAAGAAGAAGGACATGGGAGAGGCGAGGGGCGGCCGCTAGTGCGCGACCCCGAGATAGGCGTCGATCACCGCCTGGTTGCCGCGCACGTCGCCCGGCGTGCCGTCGCCGATCTTGCGGCCGTAATCGAGTACGACGACGCGATCCGAGATGTCCATCACGACGCCCATGTCGTGCTCGATCAGAACGATTGTCGTCCCGTACTGCTCGTTGACGTCGAGGACGAAGCGGCACATGTCCTGCTTTTCCTCGACGTTCATTCCTGCCATCGGCTCGTCGAGGAGGAGCAGCTCGGGCTCGGCCGCGAGCGCGCGCGCGAGCTCGACGCGCTTCTGCAGGCCGTAGGGCAGCCGGCCGACCGGCGTCTTGCGGATGTGCTGGATCTCGAGGAAGTCGATCACCTCCTCGACCTTGCGCCGGTTGTCGAGCTCCTCGCGCCGCGCCCGGCCCCACCAGATCGCGTGCTCGAGAAAGCTGGTGCGGATCTTCAGGTTGCGCCCGGTCATCACGTTGTCGAGCACCGTCATGCCGCGGAAAAGGGCGATGTTCTGGAACGTGCGCGCGATGCCCATGGCCGCCGCTGCGTGCGGATCCATGCCGCGACGCGGCTCGCCGCGGAAGGTGATCGTGCCCTGCTGCGGACGGTAGACGCCGTTGATGACGTTCAGCATCGAGCTCTTGCCGGCGCCGTTGGGACCGATGATCGCGCGCACCTCGTGCTCGCGGACATCGAAACTGATGTCGGTGAGCGCCTTGACGCCGCCGAACGCAAGCGACACGTGCTCGAGCGCGAGTACCACGTCCCCGATTCGGCGCTCGCCCATGGGCTCCGCATCAGGCCGCGCGCGCGACGCGCGGCGGGAACACCTTCGCGTCGGCGATCACGACGTCGGCGGCGACGATGCCGCGGCGCCCGTCCTCGAACTTCACCTCGGTCTCGACGTGCTGGACCTTGCGCGCGGAGTACAGCGCGTCGACCAGCGCGCCGTACTTCTCGGCGATGAACCTGCGGCGGACCTTGCGCGTGCGCGTCAGCTCGTCGTCGTCCGGATCGAGCTCCTTGTGCAGGAGCAGGAAGCGGCTCACCTGGGTGTCGGCGAGGCCGGGTTCGCCGGCGAGTTCGGCGTTGACCTTCTCGACGCAGTCGCGGACCAGCGCGTACACCTCGGGCTTTGCGGCGAGATCGCTGTAGCCCGAGTAAGCGAGTCCGCGCCGCTCGGCCCAGTCGCCGACCGCTCCGACATCGATGTTGATGAACGCGCCGACGCGGTCGCGCCCGTTGCCGAACGCGACGGCCTCACGGATGTGCGGGAAGAACTTCAGCTTGTTCTCGATGTAGTTCGGCGCGAATATCGCTCCGCCCGCGAGCTTGCCGACGTCCTTCGCGCGATCGATGATCCGCAACTCGCCCGCGGCATCGAACATGCCGGCGTCGCCGGTATGAAAGTAGCCTTCACCGTCGATCGACTCGGCGGTCGCGTCGGGCCGCTTGTAGTACTCCTTCAGCAGCATCGGGCCGCGCAACAGCACTTCGCCGCTCTCCGCGATGCGGATCTCGACCCCCGGTGCCGCGCGCCCGACCGTCTCGAGACGAACGTCACCGCTCGGCTGCAGGCAGCCGTAGGCGCAGGTCTCGGTGAGGCCGTAGAGCTGCTTCAGGTTGATGCCGATCGAGCGGTAGAAGCGGAACAGGTCGGGCCCGATCGCCGCTCCCGCCGTGTAGGCGACGCGCAGCCGCGACATGCCGAGCACGTTGCGAAGCGGCCCGTAGATCACGACATTGCCGATCGCGTAGAGGATGCGGTCGACGACCGGCACCGGCTTGCTTTCGAGAATCGCAGCACCGCAGCGCCGCGCAACCGCCATGAAACGCCGATAAAGCCAGCGGTTCATCGCGCTCGCGTCCTCCATCCGGATCGTAAGCTGGGTGAGAAGATTCTCGAATATCCGCGGTGGCGCGAAGTAGTAGGTCGGACCGATCTCGCGCAGGTCGTTCATTACGGTGTCGGCCGATTCGGGGCAGTTGATCGTGAAGCCGGCGATCAGCGCCTGCGCATACGAGAACAGGTGATCGCCGACCCACGCCATCGGCAGGTAGGAGAGCACGCTGTCGGTGTCGGTGAGGCCGTCGAAGGCGGCGCCGCCTCCGGCCGCCGCGATGAACGAGGCGTGGGTCTGGCATACGCCCTTCGGCTTGCCGGTGGTTCCCGACGTGTAGAGCATCACCGACACGTCGTCGGGCGACCCCTTCGCAACCTCGGCGTCGAAGAACCCCGGATGCGCATCGTCGAACGCGCGACCCGCCGCCTGCAGCGTATCGAAGCTCGTCAGGCCCTCGTAGTTGCGCAGTCCGCGCGGATCGTCGAAGTAGATGTGCTCGAGCGCGGGCACCTCGGCCTTCGCTTCGAGCATCTTGTCGACCTGCTCCTGATCCTCGACGATCGCGTAGGCAATCGCGGCGTCGTTCAGCACGAAGGTGAACTCCGCCGCCGGCGCGTCCTGGTACATCGGCACCGGTACGCCGCCGATCGCCTGTGTCGCGGCCATCGCCCAGTAGAGCCGCGGCCGGTTGTCGCCAATGATCGCGAGGTGCATGCCGCGCCGGAAGCCGTGCGCGGCGAGCCCGCAGGCGAGCGCGCGGACTTCGTCGGCGACTTCGCGCCACGTCCACGTCTGCCAGATGCCGAGTGACTTTTCGCGCATCGCGGGACGACCGCCGCGCTCGCGCGCGTTGCGCAGCAGGAGCCGCGGAAACGTGTCGGCCGTACCGTTCATCTCCCCCGCCATTGGTCGTCAGCGCCGCCCGGTCGCGGACCATGCCGGCTGCAGCCGGTCGGTGCGCGCGATTCTAGCGGAACGCCGGGCGCGCTTGACGCCGGTCACCGGGGCTGCTAAAAACAAACACTTGTTCGGCCAATGATCGCTCGACCCGTTGCGATGTCGACCACCGATCTCCGTCTGCCGGCGCACGCCGCCCGCTCTTCGGCCCCGTCCGACGCCGCGCGCAAACCGCGCGCCCGGCGCAGCGCGCGCGCGCACAACCGGCTGCCGCAGCTCCTCGACGAGGCCGCGCGCCTCTTCCGCGCGCAGGGCTTTCACGGCACGTCGGTGCGCGAGATCGTGCAGTCGATCGACATGCTTCCGGGCTCGCTCTACTACCACTTCGCCGCGAAGGAGGACCTCCTCGCCGCGGTGTACGAAGAAGGCGTGCACAGGATCTCGGAGCGCGTCCTCGGCGCAATTGCGAGCGAGACCGGTGCCTGGCGCCGCCTCGAGGCCGCGTGCATCGCCCACCTCGAGGCCCTTCTCGAGGACAGCGATTACGCGCAGGTCGTCATCCGTGTGCGACCCGCCGACGTTCCCGCGGTGGCACCTTCGCTCGTCGCGCTGCGCGATCGCTACGAGGAGATCTTCGTCGGCCTCGTCGCGGCGCTGCCGCTTCGCCGTGGCACCGACCGCCGCAGCCTGCGGCTGATGCTCCTCGGCGCGCTCAACTGGTCGCAGACGTGGTACCGCGCCGGCCGCGATGACGCGCGCGCGATCGGACGCGAGTTCGTCGCGCTGCTCAGGCACGGCGTGCCGTCCCCGCGCACATGACCCAGATCCCGAAGGTCCTCGTCACCAAGATCGGGCTCGACGGCCACGACCGCGGCAGCCGCATCGTCGCCGCGTACCTGCGAGATGCCGGAATGGAGGTCATCTACACGCCGCCGTGGCAGGGCATCGCCAACGTGGTGAAGCTCGCCATCGAGGAGGATGTCGACGTGATCGGCATCTCTTCGCTCGCTACCGACCACCTGATCGTGCCGAAGCTGACGCGGGCGCTCGCCGAGGCAGGCGTCGTCGGCGTCGCGGTGATCGTCGGCGGCATCGTTCCCGACGACGATGAAGCGATGCTTGTGGCGGCGGGCGTCGCGCGGGTCTTCCACCCTGGCGCTCCGCTCGCCGAGATCGCCGAATTCATCCGCAGCGTCGTACCGTCGCTTCGCGCCGAGCGCGAGGCCGCATAGGAGCAGCGTTCATGAACAAGCCCGCTTCGCCCGCCGAGGTCGCCGCCGCCGAATCGAGCCGCCTGCGGCCCGACGGCCTCGCGCGCTGGCAACGCGCGTGGTCCGAGCAGCTCGGCGACGCGGGTGACTGCGAGAACCGCTCGGGCATCGCGATCAAGCCCCTCTACACGCCGGCCGACTGGGACGGCAGCCGCTATGGCGACACCGTCGGCTACCCCGGCGAGGCCCCGTGGACACGCGGCATTTACCCGACGATGCACCGCGGCCGCGCTTGGACGCAGCGCCAGCTGATCGGCCTCGGCACGCCGTCGGATTACAACCTGAGGCTCGTCGACCTCGTCGACCACGGTGCGACGGCGGTATCGCTGATTCCCTGCAACTCGGTGTTTCGCGGCTACGACATGGACGAGGTCGACGCCGAGCTGCTCGGCACCTGCGGCGTCGTCGTGAACACCGCCGACCACCTCGATACCTGCCTCGAAGACATCGACATCGGCCGCATGTCCTGCGCGATGAACGACCCGTCGCCGTTCACGCTGCTCGCCTTCCTGCTCGCCGTCGCCAGGCGCCGCGGCGTCGGATGGGACCAGGTGCGCGGCACGTCGAACCAGAGCGACTACCTCAGCCACTACGTCGCGAACCACATGTTCTTTCGCATCGCGCTCCCCGGAGCGCGGCGCATCCTCGGCGACCACATCGAATTCTGCCGCCGCTTCGTACCGCACTGGAATCCGATGTCGGTCGTCGGCCAGCACATGCAGCAGGCCGGTGCGACGCCCGCCGAGGCGATGGCATTCACGCTCGCCACCGCACTGCAGAACGCCGACGACTGCGTCCTCCGCGGGCTCGATCCCGACTCGTTCCTGCCCGGCTTCACGTTCTTCTTCGACATCTCGCTGTCGTTCTTCGAGGAGGTGGCGAAGCTGCGCGC
>JAICXH010000019.1 GCA_025981645.1 Burkholderiales bacterium | reverse complement strand
TCGTCAAGGTCGGCGACGAGATCGATGTGCGCATCCTGAAGTTCGATCGTGAGCGCTCCCGCGTCAGCCTGGGTCTGAAGCAGCTCGGCGCAGATCCGTGGGAGAACATCTCCCGGCGCTATCCGCCGCACACACGCGTGTTCGGCAAGGTCACCAACATCGCCGACTACGGCGCGTTCGTGGAGATCGAGGACGGCGTCGAGGGTCTGGTACACGTCTCTGAGATGGACTGGACCAACAAGAACGTCAATCCCGCCAAGGTCGTGCACACCGGCCAGGAAGTCGAGGTCATGGTGCTGGATGTCGATGAGGAGCGGCGCCGCATCTCCCTCGGCCTGAAGCAGTGCAAGGCCAATCCCTGGAAGGAGTTCGCCGAGAACTACAACCGTGGCGACAAGGTCTCCGGGCAGATCAAGTCGATCACCGACTTCGGCGTTTTCGTCGGGCTTCCCGGCGGGATCGACGGCCTCGTGCACCTTTCCGACATCTCCTGGGATCTGCCAGGCGAGGAAGCGGTGCGCAACTACTCGAAGGGCCAGCAGCTCGAGGCCATGGTGCTGTCGATCGACCCGGAGCGCGAGCGCATCTCGCTCGGCATCAAGCAGCTCGAGGGCGATCCGTTCACCAACTTCGTCGCCACCCACGACAAGGGCAGCATCGTCGCCGGGAGCGTGAAGAGCCTCGACCCCAAGGGCGCAGTGATCACGCTCGCCGCGGAGATCGAGGGATACCTGCGCGCGTCCGAAGTTTCGCGCGACCGCGTCGAGGACATCCGCACGCGGCTGAAGGAAGGCGACGCGGTCACGGCGATGATCATCAACATCGATCGCAAGAACCGCGCGATCAATCTGTCGATCAAGGCGAAGGACAACGCGGACGAAACCGAGGCGATGCAGCGGATGAGTGCCGAGAGCGCGGGCGCCAACACCGGTACGACCAACCTCGGCGCGCTCCTCAAGGCGAAGCTCGACAACAAGAACAACGGCTGACCACGGAAGGCAAGCCATGACCAAATCGGAGCTGATCGACCGTCTGGCCGCGCAGTTTCCGCAATTGGTCGCGAAGGACGCCGAGCTTGCGGTGAAGATGGTGCTCGATGCGATGGCCGAGAGCCTCGCGAAGGGTGCGCGCATCGAGATCCGCGGGTTCGGAAGCTTCGGCCTCAACCACCGGCCACCGCGTACCGGGCGCAACCCGAAGTCGGGCGAGAAGGTGCAGGTACCCGAGAAGTTCGTCCCGCACTTCAAGGCGGGGAAGGAGCTGCGCGAGCGCGTCGACTTCGACGCCGACCGGAGCTGAGCGGCGTATTCCATGGGCGTTTTGCGCTGGATCGTCACCGCGATCGTCTTCATCGCGCTGCTGTTCGTCTCGCTGCAGAACTCGCAGCCGGTGACGGTGACGCTGCTGTCGTTCTACAGCTGGCAGGCGCCGCTCGTGTTCGTGATCCTGATCGCGTTTGCCGCCGGCGTCGCGCTCGGGCTCCTTTCGGCGGCAATCAAAGTCGCGCGCCTGAAGCGCCAGCTCGCGCGCCTGCGGCGCGAGCACGCCGGCGCGATGCGCAGCGCGCCGCAGCAGCCTCCGGCGGCAGCGACGGTTTCCGCGTCCGAGTTCGCGTCCAGGTTACCGGGCGAGTAGGCGGCGCGCGATCGCGCAGCGAACTTCCGGACGATGGACTTCCAGCTCTGGTGGCTGCTGCCGGTTCCGGCGCTGTTCTTCGCGCTCGGCTGGATCGCCGCGCGCATCGACATCAAACACCTCCTGCACGAGTCGCGCGCGCTGCCGCTGTCGTACTTCCGCGGGCTCAACTTCCTCCTGAACGAGCAACCCGACAAGGCGATCGAGTCGTTCATCGAGGTGGTCAAGGTCGATCCGCAGACGATCGACCTGCACTTCGCGCTGGGTTCGCTGTTCCGCCGCCAGGGTGAGACCGACCGCGCGATCCGCATGCATCAGAACCTGCTCGACCGGCCATCGCTGCCCGCCGACAAGCGCACGATGGCGAACTACGAGCTCGCGCAGGACTTCCATCGCGCCGGACTCCTCGACCGCGCCGAGACCCTGTTCACGAAGCTCGACGGCACGCCGTTCGAGCACTCGGCACTTTCGCACCTGATCTCGATCTACGAGACCGAGAAGGACTGGCCGAAAGCGATCGCCGCGACGCAGCGGATGGAGATGCTGGCGAAGCAGCCGTACTACCGCGAAATCGCGCAGTACCACTGTGAGCTCGCGCAGACGGCACTCGTCAGGCCCGATCGCGCGACCGTGGTGGCCGAGGTCGAGCGTGCGCTCGTCGCCCACCGCGGCTGCACGCGGGCGAATCTGATCGCCGGCGACCTCGCGCGCCAGGAAAGCGACCTGCCGGGCGCAATCGCGGCGTGGCAGCGAATCGAGTCGCAGAACCCGGCGTTCCTCGCGCTTGCCGCCGACCGCTTCGCCGAGGCGTTCCGCGCGTCGCGCGACCTGCCGTCGGGAATCAGGCTGCTGCGCAGCTATCAGCAGCAATACCCGTCGCTCGACGTCCTCAATGCGCTGTTCGCGCTGGTCATCGAGCACGAGGGCGCAACCGCCGCCGCGGCACTCGTCACCGACGAGCTCGCGAAGAATCCGACGCTGATCGGACTCGACCGCCTCCTCGAAGCCCAGCTCCTGTCGGCGCCAGCCGAACGGCGCCGCGATCTCGAGCTCGTCAAAGGGCTCGTTGCGCAGCACATCAAGCGGCTCGGCTTCTACAAGTGCGAGCATTGCGGCTTCCGGGCGCGCCAGTACTACTGGCGCTGCCCCGGCTGCCAGAAGTGGGAGAGCTATTCGCCACGCCGCACGGAGATGCCCGATGGTTACGCCTGAACCCGCCGCCCCGCGGGTGATCGTCGCGCTGGACTTTTCCGACGCGGAGTCCGCGCTCTCTCTCGCCACGAGGCTCGACCCGCGCCGCTGCGCGGTCAAGATCGGCAAGGAGCTCATCGTTGCTGCGGGCCCGCAAGTCGTGCGCGAGATCGTCGGACGTGGCTTCCGCCTCTTCCTCGACCTCAAGTTCCACGACATTCCGAACACCGTCGCCGGCGCCTGCGCCGCGGCGGCGCGCCTCGGTGTATGGATGCTCGACGTTCACGCGGCCGGCGGCAGGGCGATGCTCATCGCCGCGCGCGAAGCCGTCGCTGCCACTGCCGCTGCCGAAGGCTTTCCCCGGCCGCTCCTCGTCGCGGTGACGGTGCTGACGAGCCTCGACGCGAAGGCCCTCGCCGAGACCGGCGTCACGGACACGCCGGCGCGCCAGGCGCTGCGGCTCGCCCGCCTCGCGCGCGACTGCGGCCTCGACGGCGTCGTGTGTTCGGCGCAGGAGGCGCCCGAGCTTCGCGCGGCGCTCGGCGAGTCTTTCGCGCTGGTGACGCCGGGTATTCGCCCCGCCGGCGCCGAAGCGGCGGACCAGGCGCGCGTCGTGACGCCCGCCGACGCGATCGCGCGCGGCGCCGACTACCTGGTGATCGGCCGCCCGATTACCGGTGCGCCCGACCCGCTCGCAGCGCTTGCGGCGATCGACGCCTCGCTCGGAGCGCCGCGATGAAGATCACGATGATCGGAACCGGCTACGTCGGTCTCGTCACCGGGACCTGCCTCGCAGAGGTCGGCAACGACGTGCTCTGCCTCGACGTCGACACGCGCAAGATCGAAATGCTGCGAAGCGGCGGCGTGCCGATTCACGAGCCTGGCCTCGAGCCGATGATCCGCCGCAACGTCGCCGCCGGGCGCCTCGCGTTCACCACCGACATCGATGCCGCCGTCGGACACGCCGCCGTCCAGTTCATTGCCGTCGGTACACCACCCGACGAAGACGGCAGCGCCGACATGCAGTACGTACTCCAGGCGGCGCGCAACATCGGGCGGCGCATGGTCGAATGGACGCTCGTCGTCGACAAGTCGACGGTGCCCGTCGGCACCGCCGACCGCGTGCGCGAGACGATCGCCGCCGAGCTCACTGCACGCGGCGTCGACGTGCCGTTTGCCGTCGCGTCGAATCCCGAATTCCTCAAGGAGGGTGCGGCGATCGACGACTTCATGCGTCCGGATCGCGTCGTCGTCGGTGCCGACGACGAGCGCGCGATCGCGACGCTACGTATGATCTACGCACCGTTCCAGCGCAGCCACGAGCGGCTCCTCGTGATGGATGTGCGCTCGGCCGAGCTCACCAAGTATGCGGCGAACGCAATGCTCGCAACGCGCATCTCGTTCATGAACGAGCTCGCCAACCTCGCCGACCGCCTCGGTGCCGATATCGAGGCGGTGCGCCAGGGCATCGGCTCCGATCCGCGCATCGGCTGGCACTTCCTCTACCCTGGCGCCGGATATGGAGGGAGCTGCTTCCCGAAAGACGTGAAGGCACTCCGTCACACGGCCGAGCGCCACGGCATGCCGCTGCGCATCCTCTCCGCGGTCGAGGAGGCGAACGAGGCGCAGAAGGAGGTGCTGGTCGGCAAGATCGTCGCGACGTTCGGCGCCGACCTCACCGGCCGCCGCTTCGCGCTTTGGGGGCTCGCGTTCAAGCCCGATACCGACGATGTGCGTGAGGCCCCCTCCCGCACGATCATCGCGTCGCTGCTGCAGCGAGGAGCTTCGGTGTGTGCGTGGGACCCGGTCGCGATCGGCGAAGCGCGGCGCGCCTTCGGTGCGCTTCCAGGACTCGATTACGCTGCCAATCCGCTCGACGCCTGCGCCGGCGCCGACGCGCTCGTCGTCGTCACCGAGTGGAAGGAGTTCCGCAGCCCCGATTTCTCCGTACTGCGCCGCCTGCTGAAAGAGCCCGTGATTTTCGACGGGCGCAATCTCTACGACCCTTCTGCGGTACGCGCAGCGGGGTTCCACTACCACGCGATCGGACGGCGATGACATGAAAGCCGGGTTTGCGCGCTGGCGCAGTCGGGTGGCGAGCGCGCGCGTGCTCGTCGTCGGCGACGTGATGCTCGACCGCTACTGGTTCGGCGACGTCGAGCGCATCTCGCCCGAGGCACCGGTGCCGGTCGTCAGGATCGCACGCGCCGAGGAGCGTCCCGGCGGTGCTGCCAACGTCGCGCGCAACGTCACGGCACTCGGCGCGTCCGCCGATCTCATCAGCGCGACCGGCGACGACGAGCCCGCCGATGCGCTGCTGCGCATGCTCGCCGCAGAGAACGTGACCGCATCGTTTCTGCGCGACGCGGCGCTGACCACCACCGTCAAGCTTCGCGTCATCGGGCGCCAGCAACAGCTCCTGCGAATCGACTTCGAGCGTCCGCCACCACGCGAGCTCCTCGCAGCCAAGCTCGCCGACTTCGACGCACTGCTCGGCCCGGCCGATGCCGTCGTGCTGTCCGATTACGGCAAGGGTGGGCTCGCCCACATCGCGACGATGATCGCGCGGGCGCGCGCCGCCGGAAAGCCCGTGCTGGTCGACCCGAAAGGTGACGACTGGGGCGAATACCGCGGCGCGACGGTGGTGACGCCGAACCGCGGCGAGTTGGCGCAGGTCGCCGGACGCTGGCGCGACGAGGCCGACCTCGCAAAGCGCGCACAGCGGCTCATGAAGGAACTTGATTTCGGGGCACTGCTCGTCACGCGCGCGGAGGAGGGCATGACGCTGTTCTCGGACAAGGGCGCCCAGAGCATTCCCGCGCAAGCGCGCGAAGTGTTCGACGTCTCGGGCGCCGGCGACACGGTGATCGCGACGCTCGGCGCGTTGCTCGCCGCCGGCGCGCCGCTCGCGCAGGCGGTTGTCATCGCGAACCGGGCCGCCGGCATCGTCGTCGGCAAGCTCGGCACCGCGGTCGCGCTGCCGTCGGAACTCGAATGAGCGCGCGCGATGCAGTGCGCCCTCTCGCGCGGCGGCCGCGATCCGTCCGGTCCTAAAGTCCGACCTCGCGCAGCGCGCTTGCCAGCCGCTCTCGTTGCCTGGCGTCGGTGAGCGGATAGGGCGCGAGCCACCTGCCGGCGTCGAAGCCGGGATCGAGCGCTCGAATCTCGGTCACTTCCCACTGCGCGGCGCCGTCCATCCCGAGCGCGCGGTCCACCGCTGTCAGGTAGATGTGGGCTTCCAGGTTTTCTGGGTTGCGCAACAGCGCCTGCTCGAGGTTGACCCGCGCCTGCGCGCTGTCACCGAGGAAGTAATACGCGCGGCCGAGGAGCAGGAAGTAGAGGGATCCCGCCTGCGGGTTCAGCCGCATGGCGGTGCGCAGCAGCGAAATCCCGTCGCGAGGCCTCCCGACGTAGGTGTCGATTCCGCCCTTCAGCGCGTAGGCATCGGCGTACGAAGGATTCAGGCGTAGCGCCGTGTCGAGGTGACGCAGGGCTTCGCCGTGCTCGCGCCGCTGCACATCGACGAAACCGAGTACCCAGTGCGTTTCGGCGATGTCGGGGCGCATCTGCTCCGCCGACCGCGCAAGCTCCAGCGCACGCCCCAGCGCTGCGCGTCCATCGGAGGCCCATCCCATCTGGTAGTCGAGCGCGTCGGCCAACGCCAGCCCGGCGTAGGCGCGCGCAAAGGCAGGATCGAGGCGGATCGCGCGCCAGTACTCCGCGCGCGCCGCTTCGTTCTGTGACCGGCTCCTCACCAGCAGCGCGGCCTGTCCGCGCAGGAACTGCTCGTAGGCCCGCAGGTTGCGGGTGTCGCGCTGTGCGATGCGCAGCGTCTCGGCGTCGGTCACCTTGACCGACAACACCGCGAGAATGCTGTGGACGAGGTCGTCCTGCACGGCGAAGAGATCGCTCGCGTCTCGGTCGAAGCGCTGGGACCACAGTTCACGCCCGGCAATCGCGTCGACCAGATAGGCGTAGACGCGCAGTCGCTCGCCGTCGCCGATCACGCTGCCCGAGAGAACATAGCGTGCGCGCGTGGTTTCCGCTGCGGGCAACGATGGCGGTTCGGCGCCCGTTGCCACGCGCAGGCCGGAGACCTTCGACAGGTCCGTCGCCAGATCCGCCGAGACACCGCGTGCGATCAACGTCAACCGCGGATCGGGTCCGGTCGCCTCGAATGACTCGACGCGAAGCATCGGAAGCGCATCGACCGCTGACATCTCGCCGACCAATCCGGCTTCGCGCAACCGGGCGGTGTCGTGTTGCCGCCATTCGAACAGACCCGCCACGGTCAGCGTCACGACCAGCAGCGTAACCGACATCAACCATCGTCGTCGAGCGTGCATCCGATCCGGGGAAGGCGCAGTTGACACGCTTCCCGCGGAAGCGGGCCGCGGCGCAAAGGCAGCGGGAGTCAGCCTCCGATCGGTCTCCGGCACGGGCAGCGGGGCGACAGCCTGCCCGATCGAGGCGATCAGTCGGTAGCCCTTCTTGGAGATGGCTTCGATGTAGCGCGGCTCGTGCGCGGAATCACCGAGCGCCCTGCGCAGCTTGATGATCACCTGCGTCAGCGCGTTGTCGCCGACAATGACCCGCGGCCATACGGCGGTCAGCAGTTCTTCCCGGGTCACGACGGCACCGCGCCGCTGCGCGAGGTGGAGCAGCACCGACATCGCCTTGGGCTCGAGGCGAACGACCTCCGAACCGCGCCCGATCCGATTGACGTCGGGCACAACGAGCCACTCGCCGATCCGCAACGCGGCGTGCGATCGAGACTCACTGTCCACCCCCAGCATCAGCAGTACGCAGCCGGTTTCCTCATCGAAAACTAATCGTTTGGTGGGGACTTGTCCAGCGTGGACGGGTGAGATGTTCGAACTCGCACGGCGAGCGCAACCGATCGAGGCATCCGATGAGAAAGTCATGGAGATTCAGCACTGTCCTGTTCGCCTTGGCGTGTGTCGCCGCAACCGCAGTGTCGGGCGAATCCAGGCTCGCGATCAAGCCGCTCGCCCAGAAAACCGTGCAGCGGCTGCCAGACGGCCCGCTCTACTGGCAAATCGAAAACTTCGCGACGTTAAGTGAGGCGAAGGCCGCTGCCGGCGCGACCGGGCTCGCCGTCGAGTCGGCAGGCAAGGTCTGGCTGTTTCGCCTCGGCCCGGCGGGTATGAAGGCCGTCGAAGGTGGCAAGCACGTCGCCCAAGTCGGCCCGGTGCCGAGAGTGACTGCGAGCGAGTACCTTCTGCGCATCAACGAGGCGACCGGCGCGCCTGGAAGCATGACGAAAGTGCATTCGCACCCCGGTTCGGAAGCGTTCTACGTGCTCACCGGCGAACAAAGCATTCGCTCGCCGGGTGGCGTGATGCGTATCGAGCCGGGACAGAGCGAACCCGGTCAGGGCGCAGGTGTGCCGATGCAGGTGTCGAGCACCGGAACCGGCGATCTGCACGCGCTGGTGATGTTCGTCGTCGACGCGACGAAGCCGTTCTCCTCGCCGGCCACCTTTCCATAGGCGACTGGGGTCGGTTCGCCGGACGAAACGGGTCGGGCCCCGCACAATGCGATCATATGCGCGCCCCGCGAGGCGAGATTCGCGGCGAGGTGGCGGGTCGGGCGTTCGGCCTGCCCGCAATCCGCGAACCGTCGACGATGGCGAAACCAAAAACTCAGTACACCTGCACCGAATGCGGCGGCCAGACGCCGAAATGGCAAGGCCAATGCCCGCACTGCGGCGCGTGGAACACGCTGGTCGAGACGGTCGCGGCGCCGGCGGCGACGCGCTTTGCCGGCATTGCGAGCTCGCGTTCGAGCGTGACCCCGCTCGCGTCGGTTATACCGCGCGCGACGAGTCGCGTCGCGACGACACTCGAGGAGTTCGATCGCGTGCTGGGCGGTGGCGTCGTGCCCGGTGGCGTGATTCTCCTCGGCGGCGATCCCGGGATCGGTAAATCGACGCTGCTCCTCCAGGCAGGGGCAGCGCTCGGAGAACGGCACCGGACGCTGTACGTGACCGGCGAGGAATCGACCGAGCAGGTCGCGCTTCGCGCGACCCGGCTCGGCCTCGTCAACGCGCCGATCGAGCTTCTCGCCGAGGTGCAGTTGGAAGCGATCGTCAGCGCGATCGACGCGACCTCGCCCGAAGTCGTGGTGATCGACTCGATCCAGACCGTGTACACCGAGGCGCTAGCCTCGGCGCCCGGAAGCGTCGCGCAGGTTCGCGAATGCGCGGCGCAATTGACGCGGCTCGCGAAGCAGCGCGGCGTCGTGGTCGTCTTCGTCGGGCACGTAACCAAGGAAGGGGCGATCGCGGGCCCGCGCGTGCTCGAGCACATCGTCGACACGGTGCTCTACTTCGAGGGCGATCCGCATTCGAGCTTTCGCCTCGTGCGCGCGATCAAGAACCGCTTCGGCGCCGCCAACGAACTCGGGGTGTTCGCGATGACCGAGCGCGGCCTCAAAGGCGTGACCAATCCATCGGCCCTGTTCCTCTCCCAGCACGCGGAGGGCGTCCCGGGCTCGGCGGTGGTGGCAACGCTCGAAGGATCGCGCCCGCTGCTGGTCGAAGTGCAGGCGCTCGTGGATCCTGCGGCGGGCGGCATGCCGCGTCGCCTCGCCGTCGGGCTCGATCCGCAGCGTCTCGCGCTGCTGCTCGCCGTGCTGCATCGCCACGGCGGCGTCGACACGAGCGGCGTCGATGTCTTTGTCAACGCTGTCGGCGGCGTCCGGATTGCTGAGCCAGCCGCCGACCTTGCCGTCACGCTCGCCATCTATTCGTCATTCAATAACAGTATCCTACCAGGTAAATCTCTTGTATTCGGTGAAGTCGGTCTGGCGGGTGAGATCCGGCCGGTGCAGCGCGGGCAGGAACGGTTGCGCGAGGCGGCGAAGCTCGGCTTTTCGCGCGCGCTGATTCCTGCAGCCAACCGGCCGCGCCACGCGATCGACGGCATCGACGTCACCGCGATCACGCGCATCGACGAAGCACTCGGGTTCGTGCAGAACTAACGGCCGACCGCGGGTCGACGCGCAATCGGTACCCGGGAACCCCGAGACCGAATCGCTTCAGCCGATCCTGATCAACTCCCTGCGGCCGCGCCGGTACTGTGCGGCCATCTCGCGATACGCGGTTTCGAGCGCTCGTGTCGTCGCCGCAGTATCGAAGAGCGCACTGCGACGGCCGGGGCCATCGAGATGCTCGCGCAACCGGGCACGCGCGGCGTGATTGCCGGCGAGCGCGACCGCCGTCGCGACGTAGCTCGGCACATCACCGACGACGAGCTCGGGCAGACCGACCGCCGCGAGCAGGCTTGCCGCCACGCGGCCGGCAAAGGTCTCGCCGGTAAACGTCACGACCGGGCACCCCGCCCACAGCGCGTCGCTCGCCGTGGTGTGCGCGTTGTACGGCCACGTATCGAGGAAGAGGTCCGCGGCACGGTAGAGGCCGAGGTATTCGGCGTTGGGGCGCGGTGCGGCGAAGTGCAGCCGCTCACCGTCTACGCCACGCGCTTCGGCTTCGCGGCGCAGGTTCGCGATCAGCAGCGCATCCGTCGTCCGCGCCAGCAGCCAGAGCACTGATCCGGTCGCCTCGTGCAGGATTCCCATCCATGCATCAAATACTTCCGGATTGAACTTATAGCTGTTGTTGAAGCAGCAGAAGACGATAGCGGAGTCCGGGAGTCCGAGCTCGGAGCGAGCGGGCGTGGGTGCGATCGGGCGCTCGCGGTCGTTGACCTGATAGCTTCCCGGAAGCAGCACGAGGGTCTCGGCGTAGTTCGCCGCGTGCTCGGGTGGGGTGACGATCGCGTCGCCGACGAGGTAGTCGACGAGCCCGCCGCCGAGGGTCCCGGGGTAGCCGAGGTAATGGACCTGGATCGGTGCCGCACGCAGCGCGAGCACCGCGGGCGCGGCGTCCTCGGTGTGGCCCTTGAGGTCGACGAGGATGTCGATCGCGTCGCCGCGGATCGTCGCCGCGAGCCGGTCGGGGGCGAAACCCGCGCAGTCGACGAAACGATCGAAGCCGCGGACCAGCCGCGCGCGCATCGCGCCGCGATCGTTGGGGCCGGTCGAGTAGGCGATGACGTCGAACTGGTTGCGATCGTGGTGCTCGAAGAGCCCCGCAGCAAGGAACGCTGTCGCGTGCGTATGAAAATCGGCCGACAGATAACCCAGCCTGAGACGTGGCCCGCCGAAGTCGAAACGCGCCGGAACCGGCGCCGCGGCGCGGTCGCCGGGATGGCCGATGAGCGAGGCAACCCACTGATCGGCGCAACGCCGCTGCTCCGCGCGCGTCGACGGCTGCGATAGCAGCACGAACGGCGACAAGAGCGGCATGCCGCTCGCAACTCCGTCGCGAAAGCGCTGGCGCAGACTCGCAAGATCGTGCCAGTCGGCGACGCGCTGGCGCAGGAACATGAGTTGCGACAGCGCGGCTCCCTGGCGCGGCTCGAGGCGCAGCACATCCTCCCAGGCGCGCATCGCCGCGATCGAATCGCCTTCGCGCTCGAGGAGGCCCGCGAGCTCGAAGCGCAGATCGGCCGATTGCGGCCTGCGCGCGAGCACGGCGTCGAGGGTTGCCCGAGCCTGCGCCGTCAGGCCCGCGGCTGCTTCCAGTTGCGCTTTCACGCCGGAGTACGCGGGCTCGTCGGGGGCGATGGCAACAGACCGCGCGGACGCCTCGAGCGCTTCGAGCGCGCGGTGCTGTGCCTTCAGTGCGAGCGCCAGGTTGTGCCAGCCTGCCGCCGAGCGTGGGTCGAGCGCGAGCACCGCCCGCGCCGACGCTTCGGCACCGGGCGCGTCGCCGATCGCGAGGCGCGCCGCCGCGAGATTGACGTGGATTGCCGCCGAGCTCGGCGCGAGCCTCGCAGCCTCGAGCAGCGCGTTGACTGCGGCGTCGGCGCGTCCTGCGGCGTCAAGAACGAGCGCGAGATTGGACCACGCGTCGGGCGAAGCGGCATCGACCGCGATCGATGCGCGAATGCGCTCGGCGGCCTCGGGAAGCTTGCCCGATTGATACAGCACGACACCGGAGTAGTGCAGTGCGCCGGCATGCCGAGGCTCGGCTGCGAGTACCGCCTCGTAGCGCAACCAGGCTTCACGCAGCTTCCCCTGCTGGTGCAGGCGGAACGCGCGCTCGAATTCATCGGCGATCGACATTCAGGCGCCGTCGCGCCGAGGCCCGCGTCGATCCTGTTGCAGAAATTGGTGGACCAATGCGATCGCCATGCTCCCCTCGCCGACGGCCGACGCGACCCGCTTGACCGGACTGAACCGCACGTCGCCACAGGCGAAGATGCCCGGGACGCTGGTCTCGAGCAGGTAAGGATCCCGGTCATGCGACCAGCGACCGGCACTCATGACCTTGTCACCGGTCAGGAGGTAGCCGCGTTCGTCGCGTGCGATCTCTGCGGGCAGCCATCCGGTGTCCGCGTCGGCCCCGATGAAGACGAACAGGCCGCCAGACTCGCTTCTTGTCACCGTTTCCGCGCCCCCGTCGCGAATGGAGATCGCGGTCAGGTGCGTATCGCCGTGAACTGCGGCAACTTCGGAATTCAGTCGGACCGCGATGTTTGGCCTGCTGCGAAGCTGGTCGATCAGGTAGTGGGACATTCCTTTTCCCAGCGAGGAGCCGCGCACGAGCAGCGTCACCGAGCGCGCATGACTCGCAAAGAACAACGCGGCCTGTCCGGCGGAGTTGCCCGCGCCGATAAGATGGATGTCGGCTCCGTGGGTAGCACTCGCCTCGCTGCGCGCAGCGCCATAGTAGACGCCCTTGCCGATGAGTCGATCGACACCGTCGACGGCGAAGCGACGCCAGGTCACGCCCGTCGCAAGGATGACGGTCCTGGTCCGGACGACGTCGTCGCCATCGAGGAAGATCTCGCGGGTCTGCGGATCGATCCGCTCGACCGAGCGGGTGACGACCGTCTCCGCACCGAGTCGCCGCGCCTGCTGGAGCGCGCGTAGCGCAAGCTCCTCGCCCGAGACTCCATTGGGAAACCCGAGGTAGTTCTCGATGCGCGACGACGTTCCGGCCTGCCCGCCAGGCGCCTCGCGTTCGATCACCAGCGTCCGTAATCCCTCGGACGCACCATAGACCGCTGCGGCGAGTCCGGCCGGACCGCCCCCGACGATCACGGTGTCGTATTCGGTCAGACGGGCGCGCGTCTGCAGGCCCAGCAACTCGGCGAGTTCGCGTGCCTTCGGCCGGCTGACGACGGTCCCGTCGGCCAGACGAAGGACCGGCCAGTCCGCTGCATCAGGCGGCTCCGGCCACAGTGTGCGCAGATGCGGCGACTCGGGCGTCAGCCATTCATAGGTGATCTGATTGCGCGTGAGAAATCGACGCACGTCGCTGCAGACGACGTCCCACTGGGGACCCAGCAGCGTGACGCGCGCCCTGGGCGCTTCGGCGGCAATGCCTTGAAGTCCTCCGAGGCGCTCGCGCGCAAGCGCGCCCACCTTCGCAGCGAGCTCCGGTGACGCCGCTGCGACCGCGTAGTAGTCGTGCGGCTCGACGCGTATCACCCGCGAGGGCTCCGCCGCGCGATAGCCGCCCGGAAAAGGCGATCCGAGCGCGAGCGGCACTTCGCCGAAGATGCTGCCCGGAAGCCGCCACCCCAGTCTTCGCTCGACGCCGTCGAAAAGCTTGACGACCTCGATCCTGCCCGCGAGAACCGCGAACAGCGCTCGTTCGCCACCTTCCGGCACGGCCCACTCTCCCGGTGCGAGTCGCAGGTCCGCTGACGTATGCGCGATCCGCTCGAGCGCACTCGTCGCCAGGACCGAGAACAGCGGGACGGTGCGGATATCGTCGATCGTCAGCACGATGGATCTGCGCTATTGGCACGGCGTGCCAACGGCGGAGCATGCGAGTTGATGAGGGCACGCGAATGTAACACTATGCCCATGTCAGCCGCCTCGTTTGGCGACCCGTGATTGTTGTTTGCGCTTGCGTACATAGCGTTCACCGGCGCTATGGCGATCGATGCCGACACCTGCGACCGACGTGATCGTGGTTGGTGCGGGGCTCGCGGGCCTCGTGGCCGCCGCCGAGGCTGCCGACGCCGGGCGGCGCGTGATTCTTGTCGACCAGGAGGGCGAAGAGAGCCTCGGCGGCCAGGCGTTCTGGTCGCTCGGCGGGCTCTTCTTCGTCGATTCGCCCGAGCAACGCCGGATGGGCATCCGCGATTCGCGCGAGCTCGCATCGCGCGACTGGGAGGCGACCGCAGGCTTCGACCGCGAGCGCGATCACTGGCCGCGCCGCTGGGCCGAAGCCTACGTCGATTTCGCCGCGAGCGGAATGCGGCAATGGCTGCACGCGCTCGGCCTGCGCTGGTTTCCGATCGTCGGCTGGGCGGAGCGCGGCTGCGGTGGAGCAGGGGGGCCCGGCAACAGCGTCCCGCGCTTCCACGTCACCTGGGGCACCGGGCCCGGCGTGATGGCGCCGTTCGAGCGGCGCGTGCGCGAGCATGCGCGGGCAGGGCATATCGAGCTCCTCTTCCGCCATCATGTCACCGGTCTCGTGTGGCGCGGCGGCAGCGTATCGGGCGTGCGCGGCGAGGTGCTCGTGCCGTCGCAGGCGGCGCGCGGCGCCGCGACCTCGCGCAGCGCAATCGGAGATTTCGAATTGCGCGCCGATGCGGTCGTGATCGCATCGGGCGGGATCGGCGGCAACCACGAGCTCGTGCGCAGGCACTGGCCGGTCGATCGCCTGGGGCCGGCTCCTGCCTTCATGCTGACCGGCGTGCCGCAGCACGTCGACGGTCTGTTGCAGCAGGCAGTGGCCGCCGAAGGAGCCTCGCTCATCCACCCCGATCGAATGTGGCATTACACCGAAGGCATCCGCAACTGGAATCCGATCTGGCCAAGCCACGGCATCCGCATCCTGCCCGGACCGTCGAGCCTGTGGGTCGACCCTTCAGGCGCGCGGCTTCCGTATCCGAACATCCCCGGCGCCGACACGCTCGGCGCACTCGCGCACATCGGTGCGCGCGGCTATCCCCACACCTGGTTCGTGCTCAATCGCGCGATCATTCGCCGCGAGTTCGCGCTCTCCGGAAGCGAGCAGAACCCCGACCTCACCGGCAAGAGCCTGCGCCTCACGCTCGCACGCACGGGACGCTCGGTGCAACGTCCGGTACAGGCGTTCATGGATCGTGGCGCCGATTTCGTCGTGCGTGACAAGCTCGGCACGCTGGTCGATGCTATGAATGCGCTCGTTGCGTCCGACCCGGCCGCAGGGACGAACGCCGAGGAAGCGCGAGTCGATCGCGCGCGCCTCGAGCGCGAGCTCCACGACCGCGATCTGCAGACGCGCAATCGTGCCGGCAAGGATCCGCAGCTTGCGATCGTTCGCAATGCGCGCCGGTTCGTCGGCGAGCGCCTCGTGCGGGTCGCGAGACCGGCCCCGATCCTCGATCCGGCCGATGGTCCGCTGATCGCCGTGCGCCTCTCCGTACTGACGCGCAAGACCCTCGGCGGCCTCGAGACCGACCTCGACGCGCGTGTGCTCGATGCATCGGGCAGGCCCATTCCCGGACTATTTGCCGCCGGTGAAGTCGCGGGCTTCGGCGGTGGCGGCATGCATGGCTACCGCGCGCTCGAGGGGACCTTTCTCGGCGGCTGCCTCTTTGGCGGCAGGATCGCGGGGAGGGCGGCCGCCCAAGTATGATTGCCGCCGCGTCCGCGCACTCGCTGCGCGGCGCTGTGGGCATGACGACAGTCGCATCCGATTCCATCTCCGTCCCGCATCGTCAGGCAGCATCGATCCCGCTGGTGTTCGTCGTCGGCACCGGGCGCTGCGGCACGCACACGCTGTGGAAGATCTTCGAATCGGTGCCGAATACGCTCAGTACGCACGAAGGTATCGGAGTCGTGCGTAACGGTCCGGCGGCATTCGTCGGCAGGCGCGTCGGCCTCGGTTGGATGCCCGAGCTCAACAGCTACCTGTATCACTGCGGGACCGAAGCCGATTTCGCACGGACCTTCGCACCCGACGCCGCGATGACGGCGCTGATGGACGGCTGCTTCACCAGCCGCACCAGCACCATTGCATGGTGCACGACACACGGCATCGCCTACTGCGACGCCAACGCGTTCGGCTTCAACTTCATCAACTACGTGCACACCCGTTATCCGCACGCGAAGTTTATCCATCTCGTGCGCGACGGTTACGCGTGCGTGCGCTCGTGGTCGCGCCGTGACGCGTCGACCTACCCGGACGAAACGCCGCGCGAGGCGGCGGCGATCGCCTGGCTCCTCGCGAAGCCGATGCCGTTTCCATCCGATCCAGCGCGGGCGCAGTGGGACCGCTTCGATCGCGTACAGAAAATCAGCTGGTTCTGGAATGCGGTCAACGCCAACATCGTCGAGCGCCTCGAGCGCGTTCCGGCGACCCATCGCATCGTCGTCAGGATCGAGGACGTAACCGAGGCGAGCGTCAGCGCGATCCTCGACTTCTGCGGACTGCCGCGGCAGTTCGCGCGCGACTCGCTCGCGCCCGATGATCCGTCCGAGGGCCGCGCGATCGAATGGACGCCGGACAACGTGGGCAAATTCAACGCGCTGGCGGGGCCGATGATGGAGAAGCTCGGCTATCCGCTTCGCTGATCCCGCTGATTTCGTTCTGGGGCAACGCACGCCGATTTCCCTTGGGGCACCGCCGATGAAGAATCCGACATGAGATCGTTCTGGTTCGAGCAGGCGTTGCAGCTCGACAGGAGCGGCTGCGCGCCGACGTTGTACGGCGACACGAGCGCCGACGTGTGCATCGTCGGCGGCGGCTACACGGGCCTCTGGACGGCCATCCACCTGAAGAAGGCAAGCCCGCAACTTGACGTCACGATCATCGAAGCCGACATGTGCGGCGCCGGCGCAAGTGGGCACAACGGTGGCTGCATGATGACCTGGTCGACGAAGTACTTCACGCTCGAGCGTCTGTTCGGCGAAGCGGAGGCGCTTCGTCTGGTGCGAGCGAGCGAACAGGCGATTCGGCACATCGCAGCATTCTGCCGCGAGCACGACATCGACGCGCAGTTGCGCATGGACGGGACACTCTATACGGCGACCAATGAGGCGCAGCACGGCGCGACCGACGCGGTGGTCGCCCGGCTCGATGAGCTCGGCGCAAGTTCCTGGCAGTCGTTGCCACCCGATGAGCTGCAGCGTCGCGCCGCCTCGCGCAAGCACCTCGCGGGCATCTTCTCGCCGGTCGGCGCGACCGTGCATCCGGGCCTGCTGGTTCGGGGCCTGCGTCGGGTCGCGCTGCATATGGGTGTACGCATCTACGAGAACACGCCGATGCGCCGACTCGAGCGCGACCGAGCGCCGCTCGTGCGCACCCCGCAGGGTGCCGTGCGTGCCGGAAAAGTCGTGCTGGCGCTCAACGCGTCGATGCCGACCGAGTTCCCGCAATTCCGTCGCGCGGTCATACTGGTGTCGAGCGACATGATCATCACCGACCCGTGCCCCGGTCGCCTCGCGCAGATCGGCCTGCGTAACGGCATCGCGGTGATGGACTCCCGCATCTTCGTCTACTACTACCGCACGACCACCGACGGCCGGCTCATGCTGGGCAAAGGCGGCAACACCTTTGCTTTCGGGTCGAGGATGCTGAAGATCTTCGACGAGCCGTCGCCTTACCGGCACGCGCTTGCCGACAGCCTGCGTGAATTCTTCCCGGAACTAGCCGACATTCCGATCAGCGCGAGCTGGAATGGTGCATCCGAGCGCTCGCCGACGGGTTTGCCGTTTTTCGCGCATCTCGACCGACACCCGTCGATCGTTTACGGATTCGGCTATTCGGGCAACGGCGTCGGACCGACTTACATCGGCGGACAATTCCTGTCGTCGCTGGTGCTGGGCCTCGACAACGAGTGGACGCGTTCGCCGATGGCGAAAGGGCCGCTCGGTCGGTTTCCGCCCGAACCCTTTCGCTATGTCGGCTCGATCGTCGTGCGCAATGCGGTTCGCCGGAAGGAGCGTGCCGAGGATCTCGGCCGGCGGCCGAGCTGGATCGACACGAAGCTCTCGAAGCTCGCTGCGGCTGCGGGAAAGTCGGACAAAGGGGATTCCCGCAGTGGCCGGGGTGCCATCGGCTGACCGAGGGATCCCGAAACGGTCACTGCGGTTATGCGTATAATTGGCATTATGTCAACTCGTTGAATCACTCATTGCGGGTGTGCAACAGGCGCTGTGGGTCCAACCTGAGGCTGACAACCGCCCCGCTTCATACTGCCAACTTTCCCAACCTGTTCTGCAAACCAGCCGCTGGTCCCATCGTCCGCCTCCCGTTGGTGGATGGGCGGTCGAGTGTGCGGCAACGCGCGATTTCTCGCCGACAACGGAGTCGATGCGACGGGCGCGCAGGCGCCGGCTTCGTCGCCATCGCCGATCCCATCAAGGCAAGCACCCCGCAGGCGGTGGCGGCGTTGCGTCGCGAGGGCATTCAGGTGGTCATGCTGACCGGCGACATGAAAGCGACAGCGGAGGCTGTCGGGCGACACTCGGCATCGTGCGTGCCCGGCGCATGTCGCGGGCCACGATGCGCAACATCCGCGAGAACCTGTTCTTCGCCTTCTTCTACAACGCTGCCGGCATTCCGGTGGCGGCGGGCGTCCTGTACCCGTTCTTCGGCATCCTCCTCTCGCCCATCGTGGCGGCGGCGGCGATGGCGCTGTCGTCAGTGAGCGTCATCACCAATTCGCTGCTTCTGCGCGCCGCGAGGGTCGAAGTCTGACGAGCACCGTGAAGCCGGGTATCGGGTACGGTCTCGCGTCGGCAGCGCTCTTCGGCGTCAGTACCCCGTTGGCCAAGGCGCTCGTCGGCTCCGTTGCGCCGCTGTGGCTCGCGGCCATCCTGTATCTCGGCGCGGGCGCGGGCCTGCTGCTCGTACTCGCGCTGCGGCGCGTGCGAGCACCGTCCGCGCCGCTCGCGCTTCCCGTCGGTGCGGAGTGGATTTGGGTCGCGTCGGCCATCGCGCTGGGCGGCATTGTCGGCCCCGTCGCGCTGATGTACGGCCTTGCCAGGACCAGCGGGGCCGCCGCCTCGCTTCTGCTGAACCTCGAGGCCGTCCTGACTGCCCTCCTTGCCTGGTTTCTCTTCAAGGAGAATTTCGACCGTCGCATCGCGCTCGGGATCCTGGCCATCGTGCTTGCAGCGGTGCTTCTCACCGCGGCCCCCGCCGGCGGATCCACATCCCCGATGGGCCCGGCACTGGTTGCCTTTGCCTGCCTTTGCTGGGCGTTCGACAACAATCTGACGCGCCGGGCGTCGGCGAGCGACGCGGTCGTCCTGGCCGCGGTCAAGGGCATTGTCGCCGGCAGCGTAAACGGCGGCCTGGCGTTCGCGCTCGGCATCACGATGCCGTCGCTCGTCGCCGCGACCGCGGGCGCACTCGTCGGCTTCGTCGGCTACGGCGTGAGCCTTGCGCTGTTCGTCCTCGCGTTGCGACATCTCGGCACGGCGCGCACGGGGGCTTACTTTTCGGTTGCGCCATTCTTCGGCGCAGCGGTCGCCGTGCTCATGGGGCAAGATGCGCTGACGTGGTCACTGACGGTCGCTGCTGCGCTGATGGCGCTCGGAGTCTGGCTGCACGTGTCGGAGCGCCATGCCCACGAGCACCGGCACGAGTCGCTCGAGCATACGCATTCGCATGTCCACGACGCGCACCATCAGCACGACCACGCTTTCACATGGGACGGGAAGGAGCCGCACACGCATCGCCACTTCCATCCGGCCATCACGCACACCCATCCCCATTACCCCGATGTCCACCATCGTCATCGGCATTGAGCGGTTGCGTGTTCCGACGCCACCCGTGGTTCACGGCGAGCCCAGTCGTTGCCCGCTCGACGGACAGCGGCAGCACTTCGTGCCCCAGGGCAACCGGAGAAAATGCTCTTACAATCAAACCGCCTTGAACAGGTAGCCTCGTCGCGCGTTGCGCCGCACGTACTCGTTCAGTAGCGCCTGACACTCGGCCTCGAGTACTCCTCCAAGCAAAACCAGCGTGCGCCGGCCGTAGTACGGCGTCGCCTCGACGGCGGCGTGTGTCGCGGCGAGCGGGTCGCTCGCGCCCCACACGATACGGTCGATCGCGCTGTACACGATGGCCGAGGCACATCGCACAAGGCTCCATCGTCGTGTAGACCGTGCATCCGCGCCGACGACGCCACAGGAACTGCGGAATCCGTGCGACCGCGGTGTGCTCCGCGTGAAGAAGGTCGTTCCGTTCTGATTCGACGGCGTTCCGACCCGTGCTGACGATCTCACCGTCGTGGACCACCACGGCGCCGACCGGAATGTCGCCGGCCTCCAGCGCCAGGCGAGCCTCCTCGAGCGCGGCGCACATGAAGCGCTCGTGTGAATAATGCTCCGCTACATCGGGCGCAGAGTTCTTACCAGAAGAGGTCGTGGCAGCCACCCCCTCCCTGCGCCAGCGCCGATCGCGGCGCGGAGCGTTTCATCGCTCATCCCGCGGGACACGCGCTGGCGCCAACGCTCCGGCCTGGATCAGGCGCTCGACGTCGCTCGCTCCGCCGACCAATGTGCCGCTGACGAACACCATCGGAAATGTCGGCCAGCCGGTCCACATCTTGAGTGCATTGCGCCGCCGCCACGAGCTGAAGTAGCTGCCGTATTCGAGATACCTGTACCCGATTCCCGCGCGATCGAGCGCGCGTCGCGCGCGCCTGACGTGCGGGTTCTGGGCCATGCCGACGACCACGACATCGTTGGCGGCGATCGCCTCTTCGACCTCGTGAACGATGTCGGCATGGCGCGTCGCGACCGCGTCGCGGATCGCAGGATGAATGCGCGCCTCGTCGAGGATTGCGCGGAAGGTCACGGCGTGAACAAGCGAGCGAAGTCCTGCGCCCCGCGATCACCTGCACGCAGGGCGCCCGGCCTACCTCACTTCGCCAGTTCGGCGATCGTCTGCGGATCGAGCCGGCCGGTGATCGGCAGGTTGTGGTCCTTCTGGAACTCGCGCAGCGCGGCTTCGGTGTGGCCACCCATCGATCCGTCGGCGGGACCGGGCTTGTAGCCGAGCGCGGTCAGCTTCCTCTGGGCGTCGGCGACCGTCATATGCATGACGACGGGCTTCACCGGCGACGCGCCGTCGACGCCGAGCTTGCCGCCGGTGCCGAGGCCCTGGCCGTTGCCCATGGTCTGCGGCGCGTAGTTGCGAACCGCGACGACGAGCTGGTTGTACGAATCGGTGAACGCGGCGACGATCACCTTGCCCTGCGGCGTGTTGGTGTAGCCACCGAGGCCGCCGCCACCCGACCAGCCGAACACCGCGGCACCGACGTCGAAGTCGACCTTCGAGGCACTGCCCTCGGCGGCGCCCACCTGCACGCCCGAGCGGTTGTCGGTCAGGAGCAGCATCGTCGACGCCTCGTTCTGGTGAAATCCGCCGGCCACGGCGCCGACGGCGCCGAGCCAGCCCCCGAAGGCCCCGACCGCACCTCCCCCGCCCTTCGTATTCTTCGCGCTGAAGGTGATCGACGGAGTCATCGAGTAATCGGCCGACACCATCTGCCCCTTGCCGAAGCTGCTGCCCGCACGCAACTCGCCCGACTGCTGCAGTGCGCGCTCCTGCTGCATGTTCACCATCGCGCGTCCGCGCTCGACGACGACGAAGCAGTTCGACTGCTGGACGAGCAGGCGCAGCACCGGAATCGTCGACGTCAACTGATAGTCACGCGTCAACTGGATGTACCACGCCGCACTCTGGTCCTCGACCATCGCGATGGTCCCGTACGGCTTGTCGCAGTGCTCGAGCGCCTTGTTGGCGTTGGCGTTGTTGGCGCCGCCGGCCGAACCCGTCGCGGTCGTCTTCGCGTCCTGCGACCCCATCTTCATCGCCGTCGGATCACTGGCGCAGCCTGCGAGCAGCAGGGCCCCGGACAGCACACACAGCGGTGCGGCAATCTTCATGGAACTCCCCCGGTCGTGGTGTCGTGCAGCGGTCCTCCGGCGCGCTCGTTCGCGCCTCTCCGGACCCCGCCGGCGAGTATCCTCAAATGCCTCGGTGCGGTCAATTCACCCGGCTGGATGGAACCGCCGAATATTCGCCATCTGCGACAATCGTCCAGGCGACACATCGGTGCACCGATCGATTGGCGGTCGATGCGACCGATGCTCCCGCTACCACCGGAGGATTCATGGATCTCGGAACACGCGCCGAAGCATTCCGCGAGCTGCACACGCGCCCCGGCATCTTCGCGATCCCCAATCCGTGGGACGCGGGCTCGGCGATCGCTCTGACGCAGATGGGCTTCGCGGCGCTGGCGACGACCAGCGCGGGCCTCGCCTACGCGCTCGGCCGGGCCGACGGTCACAACGCGGTGTCGCGCGCCGAGACGCTCGCCAACGCCGCCGCCATCGCCGCCGCGACGCCGCTCCCGGTGAGCGCCGACCTCGAGAATGGCTTCGGCGATTCGCCGGACGACTGCGCGCTCACCATTCGCGCCGCGGCCGACGCGGGGCTCGTCGGTGGATCCATCGAGGATGCGACCGAGCGCGGTGACGAACCGATCTACGCGCTCGATGCCGCGGTCGCACGCGTCCGCGCCGCGGTCGCCGCAGCGCGCGCCCTGCCCTTCCCGTTTACGCTGACCGCGCGCGCCGAGAACTTCCTCCACGGTCGCCCCGATCTCGACGACACGATCGCGCGGCTTGTCGCCTTCGCCGACGTGGGCGCCGATGTGCTGTTCGCGCCCGGCCTGCGCGCGCCGGGCGACATCGGGGCAGTCGTGCGCGCGGTGGCGCCGAAGCCCGTCAACGTGATCATGGGGCTCGCCGGATCACCCTTCACCCTCGCCGAGCTCGAAGCGCTCGGCGTGAAGCGCGTCAGCGTCGGCTCGTCGCTCGCGCGCGCGGCGTTCGGCGCTTTTCTGCGCGGGGCGCGCGAGATCCGCGAGCGCGGCAGCTTCGCCTATGCCGCCGATGCGGTGCCCTATGCCGAGGCGAACCGCATGTTCGCCGCGGAGCGACCGGCGTGAGCGTCGCGCCCTGCCGAGTGCCCGCGGCGACGAAACAGCGTTGACGACCGAGCTCGAACGCTCGCCGCCGACCCCGGTCGCGTGGCTGCCGCCATCGTTGGGCGCACTGCACCGCGACGGCGTCTTCGTCGGGCTCGTCGTCGTGCTGGTCGCGCTCGCGCTCGTGGCACCGCGCGAAATCCCACGGTACCCATCGCGGATCAGCTGGCCGACGATCGCGACCCTCGCGGGCCTCCTGCTGCTGACGCGCGGCGTCGAGGCGAGCGGAGCGCTGCAGCGAGCCGGCCGAGCGCTGATCGATCTCGTGCGCTCGGAGCGCGCCGCGGCGTTGGGCCTCATCGGGGCCTCGGCGCTCCTGTCGATGGCGATCACCAACGACGTCGCGCTCTTCATCGTCGTGCCGCTGACGCTCGGCATGTGCCGGATCGCGCATCTGCCCGCCGCCCGCCTCGTCGTCTTCGAGGCGCTCGCCGTCAACGTTGGCTCGGCGCTGACGCCGATCGGCAACCCGCAGAACATCTTCCTGTGGCAGCGCTCCGGGGTGCCGTTCGCGCAGTTCGTGTCGGCGATGCTGCCGCTTGTCGCCGTGCTCGCGGTCGCGCTGTTCGCGCTGGCCGTGTGGGCGTTTCCGGCAACACCCGTGCGCCTTCGCGACGAACGGCGCGCGAGCGAGTTCGACATGCCACTTCTCGTCGTATCGCTCGGTCTCTACGCACCGTTCCTGGCACTCGCCGACCGCCACCTCGCTGGCTGGGGCCTCGCGCTGGTCGCCGTCGTCTCCCTCGCGCTGCGCCCGCGCCTCGTCCGCGACGTCGACTGGGGACTTCTCCTCGTCTTCGTGCTGATGTTCATCGACCTGCGCGGCCTTGCCGATCTCCCGGCGATGCGCGGGTGGATCGCGAGCCTCGCGCTGGATCTGCCGAAGCACCTGTATGCGGCAGGGATCGTCGCGTCGCAGATCGTCAGCAACGTGCCCGCGACGATCGCGCTCGGCGAATACTCGGGCGATTGGCACACCCTCGCCTACGCGGTCAACATCGGCGGCTTCGGCCTCGCGATCGGGTCGCTCGCCAACCTGATCGCCTTGCGGATGCTGCGCGAGCGCGGCGCCTGGCTCGCGTTCCACTTGTGGTCGCTGCCCTTCCTCGTAATCGCGGCGATCGCCGGCTACCTGATCCTGTTCTGATCGCCGAGCGCGAATTCGGCGAGCGCCTTCGCCGACACGGGTCAATGGTCTGTCAGCAGCAGGGACGGCCGGCGCTGTTGCTGTATATATAGCGCTATCAATATATTACCTGATAGTTCTAGAAATACCTTTAACTTTAATCGATCCCGGGATTGGTTGAGTTACCGTCAACCTTAGACTAGACTTGGTCAGACCGATCACGCGGGCCGAGCCGATGGCAATCGTCAACATCTACGAAGCGAAGACCCGTCTCTCGAGCCTCGTCGACCTCGCCGCGACGGGCGAAGACGTGGTCATCGGACGCAATGGAAAGCCGATCGCGCGGATCACTTCGCTCGCGCCGCCCAAACGATCGATCCGCTTCGGCGTCCTGAAGGGGCGGGTCAATATCGCCGCCGATTTCGACGCTCCGCTGCCGGGTGCGGCCGACGCGCCCTCCGGGCGGCGCTGATGCGCCTCCTCCTCGACACGCGCGTGTTCCTGCTCTCGACCATGGCGAGCAGCAAGCTCGGCAAGCCCGCGCGTGACCTCATGGAGTCCGCCGACGAGGTCTGGGTCTCGGCGGCGTCGATCTGGGAAGTCACGATCAAGCTCGCGCTCGGACGGGTCGACGGCGACATCGACGAAGCGGTGAAATCGATCGAGGCCTCGGGCTTTCGCAACCTGCCCGTCACCGCGCAGCACGCCGCGGCCGTGCGGCGCCTGCCCGCCTATCATTCGGATCCATTCGACCGCCTGCTGATCGCCCAGGCGATCACCGAGCCGCTGCACCTGCTGACGCTCGACCCGCTCCTGCAGCGCTACAGCGAGCTCGTCATCGTCGTGCCGTCCTGAGCGCCGCAACGCCGCAGCGGCGCCGTGCGCGTCTGCGCGCGATGCGGGCGCGCCCTGTGCGCGCGGTATCATCGTCGGCGATCGTGCCGTGTCGTGCGGCCGATTCACCATGTCCGTGGCCGCCCGCCTTCCCCTCTTCGATCTCACCCCGGCGCAGCAGCGCGATTGGTTGACCCGGCGCCTCGCAGGCCCGGTGCCTTCGTCCGCACTCCACCAGAGCGATGGCTTCCGGCTTCCCGGCCGCGACGGCGAAGTTGTGCCGGCTGCGGTGCTGGTTCCGCTCGTCAACCGGCCGCAGGGTCTTCAGCTCCTGCTCACGCAGCGCAGTGCGAATCTGCCCGACCACCCGGGACAGATCAGCTTTCCGGGTGGACGCGTCGACCCCGACGACGCAGGCTTTGCCGCCGCAGCGCTGCGCGAGGCCGATGAGGAGATCGGGCTCGCGAGCTCGCACGTCGAAATTCTCGGCCAGCTCGCAGCCTACGTGACGGTGACGGGGTTTCAGGTTCACCCGGTGGTGGGCTGGATCGAACCGCCGATCGACCTCAAGCCGGACCCGGTCGAAGTGGCCGACGCGTTCGAGGTTCCCCTCGAGTTCATTCTCGACCCGGCACATCAGGAACGCCATTCGAGGATTCTCGGTGCCAGGCGGCGCGAATACTGGGCGATCCCGTGGCACGAGCGCTACATCTGGGGCGCGACCGCCGCGATGCTGATGATTCTCGACCGGACGCTGCGCGCCGGCGACTGAGCGACGCAGCCACCGATGACAACACGAAGCCACCACACCGGGCTCGTGCTGTCGGGAGGCGGTGCGCGCGGGGCGTATCAGGCCGGGGTGCTTCTCGGCCTCGCGTCAGTCCTCGAGCGCAGCCGGCGCACGCCCTTCGGAATCGTCTGCGGAACGTCGGCGGGCGCGATCAACGCCGCAATGCTCGCGAGCCGCGCCGAGGACTTCCGCGTGGGTGTCGCCAGACTCGTGCGCCTGTGGCGCAGCATCCGCGTCTCCGACATCTACCACGCCGACCTCGGCACGCTGTCTCGCCATGGTCTCAAGTTCCTCGCGTCGGTCGTGGGCGTCGGCAGTGCGCCGGAAAACGCGGCGTCGATGCTCGACAACGCTCCGCTCGGCGCATTCCTCGAACGCACGCTCGACCTCGCGCGCATACCCGAACATTGCGCATCGGGAAGGCTCGGCGCGCTCGGCGTCAACGTCACGAGCTACGCGAGCGGCAAGGCCGTCACCTTCTTCTGCGGCGCCCGCGACAAGGTCGCTTGGCAGCGGACGCGCCGCCGTGGCGAGCGCTGCATGCTTTCAGTCCCGCACCTGATGGCGTCGGCGGCGATCCCGTTCATCTTCCCGGCGGTCCGGATCGGAGGCGAGTACTACATGGATGGCTCGATGCGCCAGATCGCGCCGCTCTCGCCGGCGCTCCACCTCGGCGCGCGGCGCGTGGTCGTGATCGGCGTCGGGCAGTTCGGTGGACAGTCGCACGGCGACGCGACCGAGACGTCGCGCTACCCGTCGTTCGCACAGACGGCAGGGCATGCACTGTCGTCGATCTTCCTCGACAACATCGGCGCCGACCTCGAGCGGCTGATGCAGATGAACCGGCTGGTCGGAATGGTCCCGCGGCGCGAGCTCACGCGGCATCGGCTCGCGCTCCACCACGTCGATGCGCTGCTGCTCGCCCCGACGATCGACATCGGCGAGCTGTCGCTGCGCTACGCCGACCTGCTGCCGTCGGGCGTGCGCACGCTGCTCCACCGACTCGGGAGCACGCACGGAACCGGATCGAGCCTTACGTCGTACCTGCTGTTCGACAGCCGCTTCTGCCGGGCGCTGGTGCGCCAGGGCTATCGAGACACGCTCGCGCGGCGCGACGAAGTCGTGGCCTTCCTCGACCCCCGGCGCAGCCGTTTCGTTCCGCTCAACTGGGCGACGCCGACCTGACCGCTCACCACCAACCTCGACCCACGACGACGAACCAATCATGCTGACGCGCACCGAGCCCCACACCCGTCACTTCCACGGCCTGACGCCACACGGCTTCCACCGTGTCGTCTATTACGAATGGGGCGACGACGCCAATCCGGCAGTCGTTGTCTGCGTGCACGGCGTCGGACGCAACGGTCGCGATTTCGACGTGCTCGGCGAGACGCTCGCTCGCACCCATCGCGTTCTCGCGATCGACATGCCGGGCCGCGGCGCAAGCGACTGGCTCAACGACCCGATGGAGTACGTCTTCCCCGTCTACCTGACGACGCTGACCGCATTGATCGCGGCGAGTGGCGCCGACACGGTCGACTGGATCGGAACTTCGATGGGCGGCCTGCTCGGCATCGTCGCCGCTGCGCAGCCGAAGGCGCCGATCGGCAGGCTCGTCGTCAACGACGTCGGACCCGTCGTCGAGCAGGCGGCACTGGCGCGGATCGGCAGTTACTTCGGCAGCGATCCGACATTCGCGACGTTCGCCGAATACGAAGCCTACGTGCGCAAGATCTCCGCGCCGTTCGGCCCGCTCACCGATGCGCAATGGGAGTACGTCGCGCGCACCAACGGAACGCAACGCGGCGACGGCCGCTGGGGCGTCGGCTACGACCCGCGCATCGCGGTACCGTTTCGCGGCCAGCCCGCCCCGCCCGACCTGTGGCCGCAGTGGGATGCGATTCGCTGTCCGACACTGGTGCTGCGCGGCGCCGACTCCGACCTGCTCTCGCCGGCGACAGCGCTGCAGATGAGCGAGCGCGGTCCCCGCGCGCGGGTGATCGAGTTCGCCGGCGTTGGCCATGCGCCGATGCTCCTCGATTCCGTCCAGACCGAACCCGTCGCCGAATTCCTGCGCAACGTATAATCCTCGCCGCCAAGACTCCCCCGATCGCCACGCACGATGCCGCTCGCCTTACGTCTGCCGCCGCTTGCTGCACGCGCACCGCAGAACCTCGAGTTGCGCCCGTCTCGCGTGGCGACCTGGCTCGCGCAGATCGCGAACGGCGATGCCGTTGAAGCGGCGCGTGCCGCAGGCGAAGCGCTCGCGCTCACCAACCGCGCGCCGCTCGGGTCCGCGCGGCGGATTGAGCTCTGCGAGCAGTACTGGCGCGCCGCGGCGATGCTGTGGCCGCGTCTCGAACAGCAGGTTGCCTCCGCAGCGCATCCGCTCGCCGGCGCCGATCTCGATGCCGCGCGCTCGGCACTCAACCTCGCGAGCGAGCTCGCGATCGGTTACAAGCGTCTGCTCGTCGCCGAGGCCTCGCGACGCTTCTCGTGGGGGGGACCGCGCCGCACGGTGGCGCTGATCCGCCGCACGTTTCAGGCGACGCTTCGCGTGCTGATCAACAGCTATTTGTCCTACGCGCCGGTGCCGTCGCACACCTGGCTGGACGCGCATGCGGTCTACATGTATTCGCGCTCGCGGCGGATCCATCGCCATGCGATCGCCGTCGACCAGCCCGAGGCGACACTCGAGCGGCTGTACCTGCAGTCCCTGCTGCTGGCACTCGCCAACCCGTATGGATTCCTGCCGAGCCAGCTCGAGTCGGTGCTGCAGTACCTGCAGGACCACGCCCATCTCGCTCGGCTCACGCCGGTTCCTCCCGTGCATCGGATGGCGAAGGCGGTGGCGATCGTTCCCGTCGGCCACGATTTCCCGCCGTTCTCGGCCAACAAGGGTGGAGCGACCGACGGCTCGCGCCTCTATCTGCTTACCTTCGACCTCGCGTTCGAGCTGCAGGAACGGATCCGCGAGCTCGAGACGGGCGCTGCGGTGCCCCCGCTCGGGAGCAGCGCGCAGACGCGCGAGCAGCAGACCGCGCTGCTGCGACGCCTGTTGCGGCAGTGGGCGATACCCCCGGCGCGACAGTTCAACCGGCTCCCATCGCGCGCGCGCGTCGTCATGTGCGCCGGCCTCTCCGGCGTCTGGCAGTACAGCCGCCGGCTGGTGACGGGCGCGCGCGGCGTGGCGCAGACACCGCCGCCGATGACCGAGTGCCAGGTGATCAATCACACGACCGGAGGCTACGCGTTGCGCCAGACGGCGAGCACGCCGACGCCGCTACGTGTAGGCGACCTGATCGCACTGCGCATCGAGGGACGTCCAGGACTGCAGGTTGCGATGGTGCGCTGGTTCCGAAACGCGCTGTCCGACGGCAGGCTCGAGTTCGGCTGCGAGCTTCTGTCCGATTCCCCCGAGGCGGCGGCCGCCGCACCCGAGGACGCGACCGAGGCCGACCTGCTGCCGGTGCTCGTGCTTCCCGAAGAGGACGAATTCGAGGCCGAAGGCGCGTCGCCGCAGCTCGCCGCGCCGGCCGGCGCCTTCGCGCTCGAGCAGGCGGTGAGCCTGCGCCGCGGAACGCGCACGGGGTTCGCCGTGCTGACCAAGCTCGTCGAGCAGGGCCCCGGCTTCGACCTCTACGAGTTCGTCCCGGTAAACTGACCGAGCCCCTTCGGCATCGGGAACGACACTCGCTCGACGACCCCTTCGAGCTCGTTCACCGACGTTGCACCGAGCTCGCGCAGCCGATCGACGACCTGACGAACGAGGAGCTCGGGCGCCGACGCCCCCGCCGTCACGCCGATGCGTCGTGCCCCGGCGAGCCAATCGGCGCGCAGCTCGTCGGCACTGTCGACCATGTACGCGGGCAGCCCGCGATGCGCGGCGACCTCGCGCAGACGGTTGGAGTTCGAGCTCGTCGGACTGCCGACGACGATGACGACGTCGACCTCGCGGCTCAGCGCCTTCACGGCATCCTGCCGGTTCTGCGTTGCGTAGCAGATGTCGTCGCGTCGCGGGCCAACGATTGCGGGAAAGCGCTTCTTCAGCTCGGCCACGATCGCCGCGGCATCGTCGACCGAGAGTGTCGTCTGCGTGGCCCAGGCAAGGCGCTCGGGATCGCGCACGGAGAGCTGCGCGACGTCGTCGAACGTTTCGACGAGATAGACGCCACCGTCGCACTGCCCCATCGTCCCTTCGACCTCGGGGTGCCCAGCGTGACCGATCATGACCACTTCGCGCCCCTGCTCGCGCATCCGCACGACCTCGGCGTGCACCTTCATCACGAGCGGGCAGGTGGCGTCGAACACGTGCAGACGGCGCGCCGCTGCCTCGTCGCGGACCGCGCGCGAGACGCCGTGCGCACTGAACACGACGGTGGCTCCTTCGGGAACGTCGGCGAGTTCGTCGACGAACACGGCGCCGCGCTGCCGGAGGTCGTCGACGACGTAGCGATTGTGGACGACCTCGTGACGCACGTAGATCGGCGCGCCGAAGCGCGCCAGCGCCTGCTCGACGATGGCGATCGCGCGATCGACACCGGCGCAGAACCCCCGCGGGCTCGCGAGTACGACTTCGGTCACGCCCTCCGCGGCACTGCTCCCGGCGGGTTGTTCGGTGGTCATCTCAATGCCCCGCGTCGGCACGTTTCGCCCGCAATCCGGACTGCAGGCTGTCGACGATGATCGCCGCTGCACCAAGCGTGATGGCACTGTCGGCGACGTTGAACGCCGGGTAGTACCAGTGCCGGTAATGGAGCAGCACGAAATCGACGACCTGGCCCACCGTCAGACGATCGTACAGGTTCCCGAGCGCGCCGCCGACGATCAGCGCGAGGCCGGCGCAGTAGAGGGCGCTGCCACCCCGGCGCAGCAGCCACGTCATGACCACGCAGGCGATCGCCGCAATCCCTGCGAACAGCCAGCGCTGCCACCCCGCGGCGCCGGCGAGGAAGCTGAACGCGGCACCAGTGTTGAAGGCGACGACGAGGCTCGCAAAGGGCGCCAGCACGATCTCGTCACCGGGATGCAACGCGACCAGGATCCAGTGCTTGGCCGCCTGGTCGAGCACCACGACGATCAGCGAGACCCAGAGCCAGCGCAGTCCACGCGACGCGGGTGCCGGAGCGCCGCTCACGCGTGACGGCGCTCTTCACCGGAGCCGAACAGATTCGCATGGCAGCGCCCGCAGAGGCCCGGATGCCCCGGATCGGCGCCGACGTCGGCCCGCCAGTGCCAGCACCGCTCGCACTTGGGGTGCGGGCTCGGCGCCACGGCGATCGCCAGTGCGTCGCCGCGGCGCACCGATGCGGCCGAGGTGATCAGCACGAAGCGAAGATCGTCGCCGAGGGCGTCGAGCGTGTGCCAGGTCGCGTGGTCGGCGACGATGTCGACCTCGGCCTGCAGCGACGAGCCGATCGCACCAGCCTGGCGCACCGCTTCGAGTTCCTTATGCACGGTCGCGCGCACTGCGAGGATTCGCGTCCAGCGAGCGACCAGTTCTTCTGCGTCGGGGACGGCGGGCAGCGCGCCGTCCCAGGTGTGAACGAAGATCGTCGGATCGCCGCGATGAACGAACTGCCACGCCTCCTCGGCGGTGAACGACAGGATCGGCGCCATCCACACGAGGAGCGCATCGCGGATGGCCGCGAGCACGGTCTGCGCCGAGCGCCGCGGCACACCCTTCGCCGGCGTCGTGTAGAGGCGATCCTTCAGCACGTCGAGATAGAAGCCGCCGAGATCCTCCGAGCACCAGGTCTGCAACCTCTGGACAACGATGTGGAACTCGTTGGCGAGATAGTCTGCTGCGATCGCTGCGCCGACTTCGCGCGCGCGCGCGAGCACGAAACGGTCGATCTCGAAAAGGTCGGGGACAGCGAGCGCGTCGTTCGCCGGATCGAAATCGGCGGTGTTCGCCATCAGGAAGCGTAGCGTGTTGCGGATCCGGCGGTAGCTCTCGACGACGCGCTTCAGGATCTCGTCGGAGATCGACAGCTCGCCCGAATAATCAGTGGCGCCGGCCCACAGCCGCAGGATCTCGGCGCCGAGCGTCCCGGCGACCTTCTGCGGCGCGACGACGTTGCCCTTCGACTTCGACATCTTGCGCCCGTCGCCGTCGACTGCGAAGCCGTGCGTGAGAAGCGCGCGGTACGGCGGCACTCCGTTCAGCATGCACGAGACGAGCAGCGACGAATGGAACCAGCCGCGGTGCTGGTCGGAGCCTTCGAGATAGAGGTCCGCGGGAAAGCCGGTGTCGGCCGGCCGCGAGCCGAGGTTGCGCAGCCGTCCGTCGGGCCCGCCCATCACCGTCTGGTGCGTCGATCCCGAATCGAACCAGACGTCGAGCGTGTCGGTGAGCTTGCGCCACCGCGCCGCGTCGACGCCGAAATCGGCCTCGCTCGCCTCGAACCAGCTCTCGATGCCGCCCTCCTCGACCTTCTTCGCCGCACGCTCGAGGAGGCCGAGCGTATCGGGGTGGAGCTCGTCGGTCGCGCGGTCGACGAAGAACGGCAGTGGCGTTCCCCAGTGACGCTGCCGTGAGAGCGTCCAGTCGGGCCGGTTGGCGATCATCGCCGCGAGGCGCGCCTTGCCCCACGCAGGATAGAAACGCGTCGCCTCGATGCCGCGCAGGGCCGTCGTGCGCAGCGTCTCGGCCGGGCGCACGCCGCGATAGCCCGGCACGTCGTCCATTCCTGCAAACCACTGTGTCGTGGCGCGATAGATGATCGGCGTCTTGTGTCGCCAGCAGTGCATGTAGCTGTGCGTGAACTTCTCGGCGTGCAGCAGCGCCCCGGCGTCCTGCAGCGCGTCGACGATGTGCGCATTCGCCTTCCAGATGTGCATGCCGCCGAAGCGCGGAAGGTCGGCGGCGAAGCGCCCGTCGGCCTGCACCGGATTGAGGATCGCATCGTCCGTCATGCCGTACTGCCGGCACGACAGAAAATCGTCGATGCCGTAGGCGGGCGAGCTGTGCACGATGCCGGTGCCCTGCTCGAGCGTCACGAACGCGCCGAGGTAGACCGGCGACGCGCGGTCGTAGAGCGGGTGGCGGAACTCGATGCGCTCGAGCGCGGCACCCGGCGCCGACGCGAGCGTGCGTCCGTCGAGCCCGTAGCGCGCGAGGCAAGCGGCGGCGAGGTCCGCCGCGAGGATGAGGTTGCCCCGTGGCGTCGCCACCAGCGTGTAGACGATCTCGGGGTGAACATCGAGCGCCTGGTTCGACGGCAGCGTCCACGGCGTCGTCGTCCAGATCACGGCAAAGACCGGGCCCTCCGGCGGCGCATCGAGCCCGAACGCGCGCGCGATCCGCCCGCGCTGCGACGCGTCGAGTGCGAACGCCACGTCGACGGCGATATCGGTGCGGTCCTCGTACTCGACCTCGGCCTCGGCGAGCGCGCTTTCGCAGTCGAAGCACCAGTTGACCGGCTTGAGGCCGCGGTAGAGATAGCCCTTTTCGAGGAGCCTCCCAAGCGTGCGGATCTCATCGGCTTCGTTGCGATAGTCCATCGTCGTGTATGGGTGGTCCCAGTCACCCAGCACGCCGAGGCGGCGGAAGTCCTTCTTCTGGCGCTCGATCTGCTCGCGCGCGTAGGCACGGCACAGGCGCTGCGTCTCGGCGGTCGAGAGCTGGCGCCCGTGAAGGTGCTCGATCTGCACTTCGATCGGCATCCCGTGGCAGTCCCACCCGGGAACGTACGGGGCGTCGAAGCCGGCGAGCGTCCTCGACTTGACGATCACGTCCTTCAGGATCTTGTTGACCGCGTGGCCGATGTGGATGTCACCGTTCGCGTACGGCGGGCCGTCGTGAAGGATGAAGCGCGGGCGGCCGCGCGCAGCGGTGCGGATCGCGTCGTAGACACGATCGCGCTGCCATGCGTCGACCCAGCCGGGCTCGCGCCGGGCGAGATCGCCGCGCATCGGAAAAGGCGTCTCGGGAAGGTTCAGCGTCGAGCGGTAGTCGCGGCGGGTGTCGTCGGGCATGGTAGGAATGCGCCGGGGATGAGGTGGATGCGCAGGACGGCGATGGTTGGCGGTTCGCTCAGGAGGGTTGCGACGCAAAGTACTCGCGCGCCCGCTCGACGTCGGTGCCGATCTGACGCGCCAGCGCATCGAGATCGGGGTAGCTCGCTTCTTCGCGCAGCTTGCTCAGGAACTCGACGGTGATGCGCCGGCCGTAGATCGACTGCTCGAAATCGAGCAGGAACACTTCGAGCACCGGATCGCCTCCCGCCTCGAGCGTCGGGCGCACGCCGATGCTCGCGACCCCGGCATGCGGCCCGCCCGGAAGCCCGTGCACGCGAACGGTGAAGATGCCCGACAGCGGCGGACGGTGCCGCAGCGGCAGGTTCGCCGTCGGGAAGCCCAGGTTGCGGCCAAGCTTCCTGCCGTGCGCGACGTGACCGCTGATCGTGTACGAGCGACCGAGGAGCGCCGCGGCCCGCTCGAGTTCGCCCGCGGCGAGCGCCTGGCGAATTGCCGTGCTCGATGCGCGCTCGCCGTCGACGCTGACGGTGCGCATCGCTTCGACGGTGAACGCGCGCGGCCTCGCACGCAGCAGGTCGAGGTCGCCGCGACGGCCCTCCCCGAAGCGGAAGTCCTCGCCGACCAGCACCCAGCGGACGCCGAGTGCGCCTTCGAGGACATCGTGCACGAAAGCCTCGGCCGGAAGCGCCGCGAGATGCGCGTCGAAGCGCGCGACCCACACCTGCGCGACGCCGAACAGTCGAAATACCTCGAGTTTCGAACGCAGCACGGACAGCCGCGGCGGTGCGGCGGCGGCGGCGAAGAACTCGCGCGGATGCGGATCGAACGTCAGCACCGCGGGCGCCAGATCGAGGTCGGCTGCGGCCTCGACGAGGCGCGTCAGCATCGCCTGATGCCCGCGATGGACGCCGTCGAAGTTGCCGATGGTAAGCGCGACCGGACCGGCCGTCGCGCCACCGAGATCACGCGATGCACGCACGCTTCGCCCGCCGCGGCGAAACGCTGGTTCCGCGCTGCGGTGTTCACCCTGGAAAAGGGATCATTTTAGCCCATGGCCCGCGGAGACCCGGTGCGTCGGGGATTCGCCGGTCGAGCGGGCTTCGCCATCAACACGCCTCCTCCTGCCATCCGCCGTCGACCAGCGGGTGGTAGAGCGCAATGCGGATCGGTCGCGCGTCGAGCGCGCGCACGATCCGCGCGTAGCGCAACAGTTGCGGCCGGTAGCGATCGAGCTCGCTCGCCAGGAAGGCGGCGCGATCGCCACCCTCGTGGCGGCCGGTCTTGAAATCGACGATGTAGCGGATATCGCCGGCAACGAAGCTTCGATCGAGCACCACGTGCACGACGCTTGCCTCGTCTTTCCCGGAGAGCGCCCATTCGCTGTGCGCGTCGAGATGCTCGGCCGACAGAATCCAGCGCCCACGCTCGTCGGAAAGCGTATGCGCGATCGCCGCCGCGACCTGTTTCGCGGCACGGCCACGCTGGTCGGCCTCCACTCCTTCGCCAGCAAGCTCGGCGACGACGCGCGCCTCCTCGCGGCGAAGACGCGCGTCGTCCCATCGCGACAGCCCTTCGCGGCCGATCTGCGCGAGCAGGCGGTGCGTGACGGTTCCGACCGCGGCCGCCGTCGGATCGGCCCACTCGAACGCCAGATGCTCGCCGGTCGCCTCCGGCAGCGCCGGCGCGGGAAGCGCCGGCGTGAATGCCGGACGCGGCCAGTCGAGCGCGAGGCGCCGAAGCGGGTCGGGCACCGCGCAAGCCGGACCCGGCGTGTCTGCGGCGAGCACCGGCGCCGGCAGCATCCCGGTGCACACGAGGCCGCCCCAGATCCGCTCCAGCGCACTGCCTCGCGCAGGCCGCTTCCACGCGAGGTCTCCGGCGCCCCCGCGCGACACGGCGGGTGCGACGCCGACGAGGTGCAGACGACGCTTCGCGCGCGTCACGCCGACGTAGATGAGCCGCGCAAGTTCGGCGCGCTCCTCGTC
>JAICXH010000134.1 GCA_025981645.1 Burkholderiales bacterium | reverse complement strand
TCTCGGTCCTCAAGTACCTGAAGGAAATCGAGCGGATGGAGCGCGCGTACAACACGCACTTCAACACGCTCTGGAACATGGTGAGCAAGGCGAAGTATCCGCTGATGAAGCAGTTCTTCGAGACGGTCGCGTCGCGCGCGCGCCACATCTACAAGGTGGCCAATCGCGACGTCGAGGGATGGCTGAAGGCGGTGATGTCGCCGCTCGAGACGCAGGTCCGCGAGCATCACATCCAGCTGCGGCGCCGCCTCGACAGCATCCGGCGGATCCATCGCGCGAGCGACGAGCTCGAGAACCGGATCCTGGAGCTCGAGCAGCAGCGCGAGGCGCTCGACGCGCAGCGCCAGGGGCTTCGTCAGCAGATCGGCGCCGTCGACATGATCATCGAGGCGCCGGACGCCCTGCCGCTCGCGGCAAACGGGTAGGGCCGGCGACGAGGAAAAGGGAAAAGGGGCTAGGAAAAGGGGCCAGGCTCGATTTCGGAAAAGGGGCCAGGCTCGATTTCCGCCGTTCCGCGAACGAAAATCGAGCCTGGCCCCTTTTCCGAGCCTAGCCCCTTTTCCGCTCTGCTCTTTCCTACTTCTTCGCCATCAGCGCTTCGTACTTGAGCTGAAGCTGCGCGCGCGTCTCGACGTAATCGGGATTGACCGGGATGCAGTCGACCGGGCACACCTCGCGGCATTGCGGCTTGTCGAAATGGCCGACGCATTCGGTGCATTTCGACGGATCGATCTCGTAGATCTCGACGCCCTGCGAAATCGCGTCGTTCGGGCACTCGGGCTCGCAGACGTCGCAGTTGATGCACTCGTCGGTGATGATCAACGCCATCGGTTTCTACCGACCCACCTTCCGGCGCAGGCAGGAGGCGACGTGCGGATGCACGAACTTCGCGACGTCGCCGCCGAAGCGCGCGATCTCGCGCACGATCGTCGCCGAGATGAACATGTATTTCTCGTCCGGAGTCAGGAATAACGTTTCGACGTCAGGATTCAGGTTGCGGTTCATCCCCGCCATCTGGAACTCGTATTCGAAGTCGGACACCGCGCGCAATCCGCGCACGATCGCCTGCGCCTTCTGCTCGACGGCGAAATCCATCAGAAGCGTCGAGAATCCGATGACTTCGACGTTGGCAAACGGCCGCAGCACCTCGCGCGCCATCGCGATGCGCTCCTCCGTCGGGAAGAACGGCTGTTTCGTCGCGCTGTCCGCGACGGCGACGACGACCGCGTCGAAAAGACGCGCCGCCCGGCGCACGAGATCTTCGTGGCCGCGCGTGAAAGGGTCGAACGTGCCGGGGTAGATGACTTTCATCACGGGGTCGGCGCGCTGCGCGCGAGCAGATGATAATGCACGGCCCCCGCGCGGCCGTGCCGAACGACGTCGAAGCCGGGCGGGGCATCGAGCCGGTGCCCGGCCTCCGCGTAGACCCGGCCATCGGCGTCGAGCCGTGGCGCGAGCGCTGCGAAGATCGCAAGCCACGGATCGTCGGCGAACGGGGGATCGAGGAACACGACGTCGAACGAGCGCGTCTCGTTCGCCAAATGGCGCAGCGCGTCGTCGACATGCGTCTCGATGCCTTCGATACGCAGCGCATCCGCCGTCTTGCACAGCGCGCGGACGATCGCCGGGTTGCGATCGACGGCCACGGAGCGTGCCGCGCCCCGCGACTGCGCTTCCAGTGTCAGCGCGCCCGTGCCGGCGTAGAGGTCGAGCGTCGACAGGCCCGAAAGATCCTGCCCAAGCCAGTTGAAGAGCGTTTCCCGGACGCGGTCGGGCGTCGGCCGCAGGCCGGGAACGTCGGGCACCGGCACCCATCGGCCGCGGTGACGACCGCCAATGATGCGCACGCGATGTTGGGTGGCCACCGGGCGGGGCGTGGAAATGCTTCGCGAATCCCCATTTGGGTGCGGGTAGAATCCCAATTTCCCCGCACGGCGTCAAAGCCTTCACGACCGCCGCTGCCCTCCCATGTTCGACCTGTTCAAACGCAAGCCGGCCGCGAAGCCCGCGACGCCGGCTGACCCGACGACGGACGCGGTGCCGAAGGTACCCGCTGCGGAGCCGATCGTCCCTGCAACGGCGCCGGCACCCGAACCGCTCGACATGCGCACCGTCGTGCCGGAGCCCGCCACATCGGCGTCCGAGAAGCGCTCGTGGCGCGAGCGGCTCAAGTCGGGCCTCGGCCTTTCGCGCGACAAGCTGTCGGGCGCACTGACGGGCGTGTTCCGCCGCCGTGTCCTCGACGACGCGGCGCTCGAGGAGCTCGAATCGGCGCTTCTGATGGCCGACGTCGGCATCGACGCGACCGCGCACCTGCTCGACGAGTTGCGCGTCCGCTATCGCAAGTCGGGCGGCAACGCCGACCCGCGCGAGCTGCTCCGATCGGCATTCGCCGACCTCGTGCGCACGCTCGAAGCGCCGGTGGCGATCGGCGCGCAACGGCCGTTCGTGATCATGCTGGCGGGCGTCAACGGTGCCGGCAAGACGACGTCGATCGGCAAGATCGCGAAGTGGCTGCAGCAGCGGCGCCTTTCGGTGCTCCTGGCCGCGGGCGACACGTTTCGCGCGGCGGCGCGCGAGCAGCTCGCCGTCTGGGGCGAGCGCAACGGCGTCGCCGTCATCCAGCAGTCCGGCGGCGATCCGGCAGCGGTCATGTTCGACGCGCTCGGTGCCGCCACCGGGCGGAGCATCGACGTGGTGCTCGCGGATACCGCCGGGCGCCTTCCGACGCAGGCGCACCTGATGGATGAGCTGCGCAAGATCAAGCGGGTCCTCGGGAAGGCGCGCGAGGCCGCTCCGGACGAAGTCTGGCTCGTCCTCGACGCCAATACCGGCCAGAATGGTCTCGCGCAGGTGAAGGCCTTCGATGCAGCGATCGGGCTCACGGGACTGATCCTGACCAAGCTCGACGGGAGCGCCAAGGGCGGCATCGTGGCCGCAATCGCGCGCCAGCACCCGGTTCCACTCAAGTTCATCGGCGTGGGCGAGGGCGTCGACGACCTGCGCCCGTTCAGGGCCGACGAGTTCGTCGAGGCGCTGCTGCCTCAGGAAGAGGAGCGCCTGGCTTGAACGGCGGAGAAAGCGGGCGCTTACACGACCCGCGCATCAGCCGGTAGTGGCGAGAAGCCGAACTGTGCACCTCCCGGCCGGTCCACCCAATACGAGTCGCGGACCGGCCTCCGCGTCGCCGTCCAAATCCGACTAAATTACTCGGGAACTTTCCCGGCTGTTAGCACTCTGATTAGCCGAGTGCTAAAATGGCGCCCCGGCACTCGAGGGATTCGCGGAGCGCCGACGAAAGGAGACATTGAATGACCGGAAGTGCGCTGGCGTTTCCGACCCCGGCCTCGCTGGGGAGCCTCGATCACTACATCCAGGCGGTGAACCGCTTCCCGCTGCTCACCCCCGAGCAGGAGACCGAGCTCGGCCGCCGCTGGCGCGACCACGAGGACGTCGACGCGGCGCGCCAGCTCGTACTGTCGCACCTGCGGCTCGTCGTCGCCGTGTCGCGCAACTACCTGGGCTACGGTCTGCCGCAGGCCGACCTGATCCAGGAGGGCAACATCGGCCTGATGAAGGCGGTGCGGCGCTTCGACCCCGAGCGGAAGGTTCGGCTGGTGTCGTTCGCGCTGCATTGGATCAAGGCCGAGATCCACGAGCACGTGCTGCGCAACTGGCGGCTCGTGAAGATCGCGACGACGAAGGCGCAGCGGAAGCTGTTCTTCAACCTGCGCAGCATGAAGCATTCGTCGGCGGCGTTGACGCCTGCCGAGGCGAAGCAGATCGCGTCCGACCTCGGCGTCTAGCCCGAGGAAGTGTTCGAGATGGAGAAGCGGATTTC
>JAICXH010000142.1 GCA_025981645.1 Burkholderiales bacterium | reverse complement strand
CTCGCTCCGCTCGCATTAGCGTTCGCCGAGGTAAAGCTTCCGTGTCCTCGCTCGCCCCTCGCTGTACGTCTCAGTACTATCTCGGGGCTCGCTGCGGGCCTTCGCGCTCTCGGCCCGCTCGCCCGATTTTGACTCGGCTCCGGCCTACACCATCAGCTTGCGCAGCGTGTCGGGATTGCTGATGATCGACTTGCGCCGCTCGAGCGGCGCGTCGTAGAGGCCCGCCGGCGGGTTCGTCTCGAGCCGCGCCCGCAGGCCGTCGGCGCAGCGCGCGTCGAACGCGATCTCGACTCGATCGCCGCCGCTCGCGCCGGCGCTGAAGCAGGTACTGCCGAGCTTCGCATTCAGCGGGCGCAGGATGTCGCGGACGATCGCCTCGTTGCCGGTTCCCGGTGCCATTTCGACGTCGTACGTTCGCGGATTCGCGGAGGGCTCGGCGGCGACGTCGATGACCGACGGCAGGCCCGTCAATTCGTGCACGAACAGCGCCTGCGTCGCCTCGTCGGGCAAGCCGCCGACGATCAGCGACACCTTGCGACCGCGCACCGGCACGTGCGTCAGGAAGAAGTCGCGGCTGAACTCGTCGGCGACGCTCGTGCCGATTGCGCGCAGGGCCGCTTCCTCGCTCGCATAGCTGCCCGATGCCTTCGGCAGCGTCGTGTTGAAGTAGATCTCCTCGCCGGTCGCGCGATCGGTGCACTTGACCGTCCACGACGCGAGCGCGTACTTGGTGATCGTCAATCCCGATGCGGCCAGCTTCGTCGAGAGCCTGCGCACGCTCGCTTCGCCGCTGACGATGAAATCGGCCTCGGCGGCGCCGCCGCCAGGCGCAGGCGACGCATCGGTCCACGTGCGAAAGCCGAACGACTGGATGCGCTCCTTGACGACGTTCTCGGCGATCGGCGACGGGGCGGCGCTGTCCGCCGGTGCGGCCTCGTCGCGGACGGTGATGCGCACGGCAATCCGCGGGTCGCCGCTCGCGCGGATCAGTTGCACACGCTCCTCGCGGGACATCTGGTCGACGGCGCGCCGTACCGCGTCGACATCGACGACCGCCTGCGTCGTCACCGACATGAGGCCGTCCTTGCCGATCGATGGCGCGCTCTGCTGCACGACCTTGCCGATGAAGCTGTCGCTTTGCGAAAGCACGCGCGACTGCAGCAGATCGTAGTGGCTCGCGAACGAGTCGCGATCGAGCATCAGCATCAGCGTCTTGGCGATCAGCTGGCTGCGCGAATCGGCGCGCACGTCGGCTTGCAGCAGCGAGCGGTCGGTCGCATAGCGGGCATTGCTCGGATCGGCGAGACCCACGGCGGTGATGACAAGCTTGCCGGGTGGTGCGGCCGCCGGCAAAGCGGGTGCGGCGGCAGGCGCGCCAATGGCCGCTCCGGTCGCCGGCGCCGCGGCGACATGAGTCGGCGCTGCTGCGGTGGATTGCATTGCCGTCGTGGTTGCCGGTTGCGGCGACGACGCAAGGGCCCCGGGGGAAGCGGGCGCCTTCGCCTGCGATGACGCGGTGCCACTGTCGCGCGGGAACAGCCACCACGTCGCCGCGAGCGCAATCGCGCCGATGACTGCAACGCCGGCAACGATCGCGAATGCGCTGCGCGAGTTCGCCGGCGCCGCATTCACGGCAGGTAACGGCGTCGCGGCTGCTGGTGCGGCCGTGGGGACGGGCGTGGCTGGCGTTGGCGAAGGCCGCGGTGCCGGCGCCGCTTCGGACACGGGAGCGACAACCGTCGCCTCGGGGTCCTGCCGCGCCACCGTCGTTCGTACCGCGCCCTGCAGCGCCCGCGCGAACTCGTGCGCGGTCGCGTAGCGATCGTCGGGTCGCTTCGCGAGCGCCTTGCGCACGACCGCGTCGATGGCCGGCGGAAGCTGCACGTTCAGCGTCGACGGCGGCAACGGCTCCTCCTTCAGCACCTTCTGCATCGTCGTCGTCGACGAGCCCGCGAACGGACGCTCGCCGGTCACGAACTGGTAGAGGATGACGCCGGCGGCGAAGAGGTCGCTGCGCCCGTCGACCGGCAGGCCCATGATCTGCTCGGGCGACATGTAATTCGGCGTGCCGACGACCGTGCCGACCTGCGTCAGGTTCGACGACTCGATGTGCGCGATGCCGAAATCGGCGACCTTCACGCCGCCGTTGTCAAGCAGGAAGATGTTAGCCGGCTTGACGTCGCGATGGACGACGCCCTGCTTGTGCGAGTAGTCGAGCGCCTCGAGGAGCGCGGTCATGATCCGCTCGATGTCGGCCATGCGGAAGCGCTCGTTCGCCGCGAAGCAGTCCTTGAGCTCGCGTCCCTCGACGAATTCCATCGCGATGAACGCGGTGCCCGCGTCCTCGTCGAATTCGTAGATCGCGACGATGTTCGGATGGTTGAGGCGTCCGGCCGCCTGCGCCTCGCGCCGGAAGCGGGCGATCATGTCGGCCGCGCGCTCGCCGTCGAGCTGGTCGGGCCGGATCGTCTTCAGCGCAACGCGCCGCTTGATCAGCGGGTCGTAGGCTTCGTAGACGATGCCCATGGCGCCGCGCGCGAGCTCGCGGCGGATCTCGTACTTCCCGAGTTGACTGATCATGGACCCCCCACGCTCGCGGCTACATCTCGGCCCCGCAAACGACATCGGGGTTACGGGAACGCTACTTGTACTTGCTGTCGATCTCCCACACCGACTTCTGCACCAGGCGCTGCACCATCGTGTCGAGCGACACGCCACCCTGCTGCGCCTGCGACACGCCGAGCACCGACGTCGATTTCGCGCCCACCTCCATCTTCTCTTCGGTGTAGCCCTGCGCAACCTGCTCGGTCGTCTCGGCGTTGATGATCTTGTAGCGCATGCCGATGACCCAGACGCCGGTCGATTCGCCGGTGTGCACGGACCCCACCGCGGCCGAGCCCACCGCGCCCGCGCGGGCGCCGCCCCACGACCCGCTGAACGCGCCGAGCGCTCCGGCAATGTTGCCGATGGCGCGTCCGTCGAAACCCTGCTGCGCGGCCGCCACCTGCTCGGTTTTGAGGATGTCGAATTTGACGACGTACTTCGTGCTCTTGAGCTTGCCCATGCCGAGGAGCTTGCGCGCCTCCTGCGGATCGCCGAGGTTGTAGGCGAGCTCGAACTCCTTCAGCACAGGTCCCAAGTCGGCGCGCTCGAGCACCTTGAAGTTGGCGTTCGAAAGCTCGAGCTCGCCGTAATCGGCGATGTTGTTCGCGGTGAATTTCTGCAGGAACGTCGCGTTGTTGCTCTTGATCTCGCCGGGGATGACGACCAGCGCCGGTCCG
>JAICXH010000122.1 GCA_025981645.1 Burkholderiales bacterium | reverse complement strand
CCCATCGAGCCCGTCGGGAACTGCCAGAAGTGCGGCATCAGCCACGGATGCGGATACGACGACAGTCCGTTGCCGCCGACTTCCTGCCGATAGTTCGCGAGTTGCGCTTCGCTCAGGCGGCCCTCGAGAAATGCGCGCGCGTAGACACCCGGCGCCGAGTGCGGCTGAACGAAGACGAGATCGGCGCCGTGCTCACCGGCGCCGCCATGGAAGAAGTGATTGAACCCGACCTCGAAGATTTCCGCCGCGGACGCATAGCTCGCAATGTGCCCGCCGAGCTCGCCGTACGCGCGATTGGCGCGCACGACCATCGCGAGCGCGTTCCAGCGCACGATCGACGTGATCCGCTCCTCGAGTGCGAGGTTGCCCGGATACGCGCCCTGCTCTTCGAGCGGGATCGTGTTCTGGTACGCGGAGTACGGCGGGACGTGCGCGAGGATGCCGAGATGCTGCGCCTGCGCCTCGAGCTGCTTCAGCAGGTACGCGCCCCGGTCCTTGCCGCCTGCACGCACGCTCGCGTCGAGCGCGTCGAGCCATTCGCGCGTTTCATCGGGATCCGCGTCGGTGTCGGGCGTGCGCATTGGACGATTCTATCCGGGTGCCCTACCGGGCTGGCGCGCCCCGGCGACCATCCGCCCTGGCCGGACGCGCGCGATTGGACGATAATTCAAATCGACCAAAACCACGGCCGCGTCGGCGAGGGACGATGCAATGAAGGCGACCCTTTGGTACCTGCTTGGGGGCCTCGAGGTGTGGCTCGGCATGCTCGCGATCCTGCTCGGCATCTACGGGATGCTGGCGATGGTGCGCACGGATAGCGTATCCGCCGTGGAAACGCTCGCCTGCATCAGCGGCATCGTCCTCGGCATCGGCCTTGTCGTCGATGCGGTCCAGCGCGAGCTCGGTAAGCGCGTCAAGAAGAACATGAAGCGCCTCGGCAATCCGCTCGACACGCCGACACGACCCGGGCACGCCTGACCCGATCCACGTCGGCCTCAGCTCGCCTGCTCATGGCGCAGCTTGCAGGTGATCAGCACCTCGTCGCCGTCGCGTTTCCACCAGTTGTTGGCGGAGAAGATCTCGACTTCGTGCATGCCGCGGTAGCCGGCGGCTTCCATCCACGAGCGGATCAGACGCAAGTCGATCACGCCGTCGCCCATCATGCCGCGATCGTTCAAAAGGTCGACGGTCGGCACGAGCCAGTCGCAGATGTGATATGCGTAGAGGCGATCGTGTGCGCCCGCGCGCTCGATCTGCGCTTTGAGATGCGGGTCCCACCAGACGTGGTAGACGTCGACGGCGATGCCGAGGCCCTCTCTTCCGTTCGGCGCAAGCTCGTCGCAGAGGTCGTTCGCCTGCGCGAGCGTGTTCACGCACGCGCGATCGGCGGCGTACATCGGATGCAGCGGCTCGATCGCGAGCGGCACGCCGGCACCACGCGCATAGTCGAGAAGCTCGCCGATCCCGTCACGCACCATCTCGCGTGCACCGGCGAGGTCCTTCGATACGATCGCGCCGCGCGCGTCCTTCGGCAATCCGCCGCCGATGACCACCAGGCATTGCGCGCCGAGCATCGCGGCCTCGTCGACCGCCCGGCGATTGTCGTCGAGCGCCGCTCGGCGTCCATTGCGATCGGGAGCCGGAAACATGCCGCCGCGACAAAGGCCCGTGACGGTCAGTCCCGCATCGCGGATCTGTTGCGCCACCGTTTTCGCGCCGCTCTTCGCCACCTGGTCGCGCCACGGCGAGATGCCGCGAATGCCGTGTCGCGCGAGTGCCGAGATGGCCTCCGGCAGCGTCCACTGCGCGCGTACCGTCGCCGTGTTGATCGACAGCAAGCCGGGATCGGGAAAGTTCATGCGTAATGTGCGAAGCCGTGAACGCGGTCCAGCGCATGCGTCGTCGGGCAGGAAGCGGAAGCGGGCTACACTCGCGAGCGGTGCATGGCGAGCAAGGCGATCTCCGAGCGCCTGATCGCAGGAAGGAAAGTATATGGCGAACTCGAACCTCGTCGCCGGCGCGAGCGGCTATTCATTCAAGGAATGGAAGGGAACGTTCTATCCCGACGACATGAAGCCGGACGGGATGCTCGCGTGGTACGGCGCGCGATTGCCGACCGTCGAGATCAACAACACGTTCTACCGGATGCCGAATGCGTCGATGCTGGAAAACTGGGCCGCGACGACGCCGGCGCACTTCCGCTTCGCGGTCAAGGCACCGCGGCGCATCACGCACATCGCGCGGCTCAAGGCGGAGTCGGCCGCGGATTCGCTGCAGTACTTCTACCGCATGCTCGCAGCGCTCGGTGACAAGCGCGGCCCGGCGCTGTTCCAGCTTCCCCCGAACCTCAGGAAGGATGTCCCGCGGTTGCAGGCGTTCCTTGCCCTGCTCCCCGACGATCATCGCGCAGCGTTCGAGTTTCGCGACGACAGTTGGTTCGCCGACGACGTCTACGAGCTGCTCAGATCGGCGGGCGCCGCCCTGTGCCTTTCCGAGCGCAGCGATGACAAGCCGCCGCCGCTCGTGGAAACCGCACCGTGGGGTTACGTTCGGCTGCGCCTCGAGAGCTACGCCGACGACGATCTGCGGCGGTGGGCGAAGCGGCTGCGCGAAACCTCTTGGCACACGACGTACATCTATTTCATGCACGAGCCGACCGCGCCCGGTTACGCGGCGTCACTGATGAATCTCGAGCCGACACGCTAGAATTCGCGACGCCGCACGCGAACGATCGATGCTTCGGGTCAGCTTCTCCAACCGCTTCGAGACACTGCTCGAGGCCCTTCTCGACGCGCTCGCCGATCCTCCGTCGTCGCCGTTCGCATCGCAGCAGGTGATCGTTCCGAGCCTCGCGGTACGCCGCAAGATCGAGCTCGCCGCGGCGGACCGGTTCGGTATCTGCGCCAACGTCGAATTCTCGTTCCTCGGCGCGTGGCTCTGGCGTCAGATCGGAAGGCTGGTGCCCGTCGCGGAGGCCTCCCCGTTCACGCCGGCGATCCTCGGGTGGCGCATCTTCGAGGTCCTTGGCGATCGCGCATTCGTCGACGAGCAGCCGCGGCTCCGCACATATTTGCACGAAGCCGATGCCCTCATGCGCTACGACCTCGCGCTGCGCACCGCACTTCTCTTCGATGAGTACATCACGTATCGCGCCGACTGGCTCGCGGCGTGGTCGGAAGGCGAAACGGTGCGTGAGATCGATTGCGCCAACGTGAATGCCGCGGGCGATCAACGCTGGCAGGCCGCACTGTGGCGTCGCATCGCGAATGATCTCGGTGCGCGCCGACGGCATCCGGCGGCCGAATTCCTCGACGCGGTCGCCGCAGCAAGCCGCGACGCTTTGCACCGGGCCGGCATCCCCGATGCCGTGCACGTCTTCTGCCTGCCGAGCGTCGCCCCGCTCTACCTCGACATGCTGCGGCAGTTGAGCCGGTTCATCGACGTGCATGTGTCGGCGCTCAATCCCTGCCGCGAATACTGGTTCGACACGATCGATCGGCGGCGCCTCTCCTACCTGGCCGCGCAAGGGACGCTCGATTATCACGAGGTCGGCAATGCGCTGCTCTCATCATGGGGCAAGCAGCGCAAGGCGCAGCTTGCGCTGCTGGTGGACAACGACGAGGCGCAGCTCGACGATGATCGCTTCGAGCGCAGTCGCGGCAAGTCGATCCTCGCGCGTGTGCAAAACGCGATCCTCGAACTCCGCGATCTGCAGCCGGGGAGCGTTGCCGACGCTGCAGCCGACGACCGCAGCGTCGAGGTGCACGTCTGTCACTCGCTCACGCGCGAGCTCGAAGTGCTGCACGATTACCTGCTCGCGCTGTTCGCAGCCCGAAATCCGCCGCGTCCCTCGGACATCCTCGTCGTTACGCCCGCGCTCGACGACGCCGCGCCGCTGATCGATGCCGTGTTCGGCACGGCGAGCGGCAAGCGGCGCATTCCGTATGCCGTCACCGGACGACGCAGCAGCAGGGTCAATCACGCCGCTCGCGCACTGCTCGACCTCCTCGCCGTCGCGGTGTCGCGCTTTCCCGCCAGCGCGGTGACCGAGTTGCTGCAGCAACCGATCGTCGCGCGTCGCTTCGGCATCGACGTGGCGGCGCTCGAACGCGTCCGCGAATGGGTTCGTGTCGCCGGTGTGCGCTGGGGAATCGACGCTAGGCATCGCGAGCAATGCGGCGTGCCCGCGTTGTCGCAATACACGTTCGACGACGGTTTGCAGCGGCTCTATCTGGGCTATGCGTTGCCGTCGATGCCGTACGACGCCGCAAGCGCGCCCTTCGACGATCGCCTGCCGGCGGGTGATGCACAGGGCAACGATGCACTCGCGCTCGGGTGCCTTTCGCGCTTCGTCCGCGCGCTCGAGCGCCTGCGGCTCGACGTCGTTCAGGACAAGCACGCAGCGCAGTGGATGCAGACGCTGCTCGACGTGACTGCGACGTTCCTCGCGCCCGATTACGAGGAAACGGAGGACTTCCGCGAAGTCCAGGCGGCGATCGGCGAGCTGGGCGCGGCGATGAACGCGGGCGAGGTACGCGGCGCGATTCCACTCGACGTTGTGCGCGCGGCACTCGAGTCGGTGCTCGACGATCCCGCCCGCGGCGGCGTGCCAGGGGGCGCCGTGACGTTCGGCGCCATGGCCAGCCTGCGCGATCTGCCGTATCGCGTGATCTGTGTCGTCGGCATGAGCGACGGCGCGTGGCCGCGCATCGCGAGCACCGCGGAGTTCGATCTGATGGCGGTCGCGCCGCGGGCGGGCGATCGCCAGCGCCGCGACGATGACCGCAACGTGTTTCTCGATCTGTTGCTTGCCGCGCGCGAGCGGTTCTACGTGAGCTATGCGGGCCGCAGCATTCGCGACAACAGGCCGCTGCCGCCGTCGGTGCTCGTGTCGGAGCTGCTGGACGGCCTCGTTCCCGCCGTCGCTCGTGCAGATGCGGACGGACACGCGCTTGCAACGGCGCGCAGGCGTCTTGTCGTCGAGCATCCGCTGCAGCCGTTCTCCGTCGACGCCTTCAGCAGCGACGACGTGCGCAAGCGCAGCTTCAACGCCGAATATTGCGATGCGTTACGCCAACAGCTTCGAGCAGCCGCGCGCGCTTCCGCGCGGGAAGTGGCAACGGGGCCGTCTGTCACCCACGTCACCGCGCATGCGAACGTGCTCGACGACGAACTGATGGACGAGGACGAGGTACTCGAGCCGCTCTCGCCGTTCTTCACTGCACCGCTTGCGCGTCCCGGCGACGAATGGCGTGCCGTCACGCTCGACCAGCTTCGCCACTTCTTTCGCTATCCATGCGCGTACCTGCTGCGGGCGCGCCTCGGCATCCGTCTCGACGAGGTCGACGAGGAGCTGCGTGACGACGAGCCGTTCGTCGCCGACAAGGAGGCACGCGCTGCGCTCGCGAAGCGCCTGCTTCCGCTGTACCTGCGCGGCACACCAGGCGACGCGATTCGCGAGCTCGCGTGCGCCGGCACCGAATATCCGCCCGGGAGCCTCGGGGAACGCCTGCTCGACCGCGAGCTTGCGCATCTCGACGCTTTCACCCGCGATCTCGCGCCCGCGCTCGCGATGCCCTGCGTCCCTCCGGTCGCCGGGACCGTGGACTTCGTGCTGGACGGCGAGGCGTGGCAGCTTTCCGGCGCGTTCGGCGATCTGCGCGCCGACGGGCTTCTGCGCTTTCGCTACAGCGATACGAGGCCGGCCGATTATCTCGACGGATGGCTTACGCATCTGTTCCTGAACCTCCTCGCGCCGACCGGCGTCGCGCTCGTCACGCGGTGGCACTCGCGCGACGGCCAGTTCGTGCTGCAACCGGTGTCCGACGCGGCGGCGCACGTGCAAACGCTGCTCGCGCTGTATCGACGCGGCCTTTGTGCACCCCTGCATTTCTTTGCGCGCTCGGCATGGGAATACGCGATCCACGACCGCGACCTCGGGCGGGCGGCAAAGCAGTGGTTCGGCTACCCACCGCGCGGCGGCGAGAAGGATTACGCGGGCTACCGCCTTGCGCTGCGCAGCGT
>JAICXH010000135.1 GCA_025981645.1 Burkholderiales bacterium | reverse complement strand
ATCGCGCCGCCACGCGGCGATGATCGCGCTCGATAGCACGAGCAGACCGAGCGAGTACACCTCGCCGTGCAGGCCGAGGATCGAGAAATGCGCGTCCTGCGCAGCACGCACCCAGTCGGCGTCGATGTCGATCGCCGCCGAGACGATTGCGACCAGCACGAGCTGCCCGGGCGAGATGCGAAACGACGCCCGTGCGACCGGCAGGAACAGCGCGAGCTTCAGCCCCGCTGCGAGGTTGCGCCCAAGGTCGGTGATCGCGCGGCGCATTACCGTCTACCGTCCATCAACCGGCTTCATCCATCAATCGGCTTCCATCCCTCGCCGGCAGTGCGTGGCGCGCGACATAGTCGGCCACGGCCGCGCGATCGTTGCCGACGACCGTGTAGCGCTGCGGGCGCGACTCGACGCCCTCCCACGCGGCGGGCCGCGGTGGGTCGAAGCCGACTGCCTCGCGGATCGTCCCGGCGAACTTCGCCGGTAGCGCGGTTTCGAGGCAGACGACGTGCTCGTCGGGCTGGCGCAGTTCGCGCGCCACCTTGACGCCGTCGGCGGTATGCGGATCGATCAGGACGCGGTCGCGCGCGTGAACGTCGCGAATGGTCGCAAGGCGATCGGCATGCGTGCTGCGCCCGGAGACGAAGCCGGATTCCTGCACGCGACCCCACAGTGGCGTGCCGGCGAGGTCGAAGCTCCCTTGGTGCGCGAGCTGCTCCCAGAGGGCACGCAGCCGCTCGGGATCGCGCCCGATGATGTCGTAGACGTAGCGCTCGAAGTTCGACGCCTTCGAAATGTCCATCGACGGCGACGACGTCGCGCGCGTCTCGCCACCACCCCGCGGCCGGTAGCGCCCGCTCCGGAAGAACTCGTCGAGCACGTCGTTCTCGTTGGTCGCGACGATGAGGCGTGCGATCGGCAGGCCCATCGATTTCGCGACGTGCCCGGCGAGTACATTGCCGAAGTTGCCCGACGGCACGGCGAAGCTCACCGCCGCTCGCACACCTCCGGAGCCGGCAGCACCTGCCGCACCCGAAGCACCCGCTGGGTCGGTCGCGGCGAGCCAACCCTTGAAGTAGTAGACGACCTGCGCGGCGATGCGCGCCCAGTTGATCGAGTTGACCGCGCCGAGCGCGTAGCGGCGCCGGAACGCGGCGTCGCCGCAAAGCGCCTTGACGAGATCCTGGCAGTCGTCGAAGGTGCCTTCGATGGCCAGATTGTGGATCCTCGGGTCGTCGAGCGAGTACATTTGCGCCTGCTGGAACGCGCTCATGCGGCCGCGCGGCGACAGCATGAACACGGCGATGCCGCGCCTGCCGCGCATCGCGTGCTCGGCCGAGCTTCCGGTGTCGCCCGAGGTTGCGCCGACGACGTTGAGCACGCGTCTCTCGCCCGCCAGCGCGTGCTCGATCAGCCGGCCGAGGAGCTGCAGCGCGATGTCCTTGAACGCGAGCGTCGGCCCGTTGGACAGGCGCAGCAGCGAGAGCCCGGGCTCGAGCTGAACGAGCGGCGTGATCTCGTCGCTTCCGAAGGTCTCGCGCGTGTACGTTTCCGCGACGATCGGCGCCAGCGCGTCGTGCGCAATGTCACCGATGAAACGCGCGAGCACGGCGGTCGCGAGCTCCGGATACGCGAGGCCGCGCAGCCGCTCGATCTCACCGGGCTCGAAGTGCGGGTAGCGCTCCGGCACCGCGAGCCCGCCGTCGGGAGCGAGCCCTTCGAGCAGAATCGCTCGAAACGGCTGTGGTTCGGACTGCCACGCGCCGCGCGTGCTGACGTATCTCAACCGAGGTCCTCGAGGCGGATGCGCACGACCTTTCCGCGCACCGTCGGGAGCGCTTCGATGCGCGAAATCGCATCGTCGACGCTGCGCTCGACCGACTTGTGCGTGAGCAGGATGATGTCGGTCTGGTCCTCGCCCTCGGACGGCTCCTTCTGGATCATCGCGTCGATCGAAATCTCGCGATCGGCGAGGATGCGCGTGATGTCGGCGAGCACCCCCGGCCGGTCGTCGACGCGCATCCGCAGGTAATAGCTCGTCTCGACGTCACCCATCGGCAGGAACGGCAGATCGGTGAGCTGGTCGGGCTGGAACGCGAGGTGCGGCACGCGGTGCTCAGGGTCGGCGGTGTGCATGCGCGTGACGTCGACGAGGTCGGCGATCACCGCGCTCGCCGTCGGCTCGGCGCCTGCTCCGGCGCCGTAATAGAGCGTCGAGCCGACCGCGTCGCCTTTGACCAGCACCGCGTTCATCGCCCCCTCGACGTTGGCGATCAGCCGCTTCGCGGGGATCAGCGTCGGATGCACGCGAAGCTCGATGCCGTTGCGCGCGCGGCGCGTGATGGCGAGGAGCTTGATCCGGTACCCGAGCTCCTCGGCATAGCGCAGATCCTCCTTCGTCAGTCGCGTGATGCCCTCGGCGTACGCCTTGTCGAAGCGCATCGGGACGCCGAACGCGATCGCCGACATGATCGCGAGCTTGTGGGCGGCGTCGATGCCTTCGACGTCGTAGGTCGGGTCGGATTCGGCGAAGCCCAGCACCTGCGCCTCGGCGAGCACGGTCTCGAACGACGCCCCGGTCTCGCGCATCCGCGACAGGATGAAGTTCGACGTGCCGTTGATGATGCCGGCGATCCACTCGATGCGGTTGGCGGTGAGGCCCTCGCGCAGCGCCTTGATGATCGGCACGCCGCCCGCGACCGCCGCCTCGAACGCAACCATCACCCCTCTGGCGTGCGCGGCGGCGAAGATCTCGGTGCCGTGCTGCGCGAGCAGCGCCTTGTTGGCGGTGACCACGTGCTTGCCGAGCGCCAGCGCTTCGAGGATCAGGCTGCGCGCGGGCTCGATGCCGCCGATCAGCTCGCAGACGATGTCGATGTCGGAGTCGCGCACCACGGCCGACGCGTCGGCGGTAAGCCGCACGCTGTTGGCGCCGGCGAGCGCGTCACGGGCGCGTTCGGGGCTGCGCGTGGCGATCGCGGCGATCCGGATCGGCCGGCCGGCGCGGCGCGTGATCTCCTCCGCGTTGCGGCGAAGCACCTCCCACGTCCCGCGGCCGACGATGCCGAAGCCGAGCAGCCCGACCTGCAACGGCTTCACAATAGGCCGTCCTCGCGGAACATCTGCTTGATGCCGCGGATCGCCTGACGCGAGCGCGCCTCGTTCTCGATCATCGCGAAGCGCACGTGCCCGTCGCCGAACTCGCCAAAGCCGATCCCGGGCGACACCGAGACCTTGGCCCGGTCGAGCAGCCGCTTCGCGAACTCGAGCGATCCCGCCTTCGCGTAGTGCTCCGGAACCTTCGCCCAGACGTACATCGACGCCTTCGGTACGTCGACCATCCAACCGGCCTCGTGCAGCCCCCGCACCAGGACGTCGCGGCGCCGCTGGTACTTGCCCGTGATCTCGGTGACGCAGTCCTGCGCCCCCTCGAGCGCGGCGATCGCCGCGACCTGGATCGGCGTGAACGTGCCGTAGTCGTGATAGCCCTTGATCCGCGAGAGCGCATGGACGAGGTCGCGGTTGCCGACCATGAAGCCGATCCGCCAGCCCGCCATGTTGTAGCTCTTCGACATCGTGAAGAACTCGACGGCGACATCGCGCGCGCCCGGGACCTGCATGATCGACGGCGCGCGCCAACCGTCGAAGCAGATGTCGGCGTAGGCGAGATCGTGCACGACCCAGATGCCGTACTCCTTTGCGAGGGCTACGATTTTCTCGAAAAACGGCAGCTCGACGCACTGGGCGGTCGGATTCGCGGGGAAATTGAGGATCAGCATCTTCGGCTTCGGCACCGAAAGCTTGATCGCCCGCTCGAGCTCCGCAAAGAAGT
>JAICXH010000108.1 GCA_025981645.1 Burkholderiales bacterium | reverse complement strand
TGCTCAAGGGCAAGCAGGGCCGCTTCCGCCAGAACCTGCTCGGCAAGCGCGTCGACTACTCGGGCCGTTCGGTCATCGTGGTCGGCCCGACGCTGCGCCTGCACCAGTGCGGCCTGCCGAAGAAGATGGCGCTCGAGCTGTTCAAGCCCTTCATCTTCGCCAAGCTGCAGGCCCGTGGCGAAGCCACGACCATCAAGGCCGCGAAGAAGCTCGTCGAGCGCGAAGAGGCACAGGTCTGGGACATCCTCGAGGACGTGATCCGCGAGCACCCGGTGCTCCTGAACCGCGCACCGACACTGCACCGCCTCGGCATCCAGGCGTTCGAGCCGGTACTGATCGAGGGCAAGGCGATCCAGCTCCATCCGCTCGTCTGCACGGCGTTCAACGCCGACTTCGACGGCGACCAGATGGCCGTCCACGTGCCGCTGTCGCTCGAGGCGCAGATGGAGGCTCGCACGCTGATGCTGGCCTCGAACAACGTGCTCCTGCCTTCGAACGGCGAGCCATGCATCGTGCCGTCGCAGGACATCGTGCTCGGGCTCTATTACGCGACGCGCGAGCGGATCGGCGCGCAAGGCGACGGTGCGATCTTCACCGATGTCGCCGAGGTCGCGCGCGCCTACGATTCGCGGCAGGCGGATCTGCACGCGCGGATCAAGGTGCGCATCAGGGAAGTCGATGTCGTCGCCGGCGAGGAGGGCGCATCGGAGCGGATCGAGAAGGTGACGCGCTACGACACGACCGTCGGCCGCGCGCTCCTGTCGGAAATCCTGCCGCCGGGGCTGCCGTTCTCCTACCTCAACAAGCCGCTCAAGAAGAAGGAGATCTCGCGCGCCATCAACGCGAGCTTCAGGCGATGCGGCCTGCGCGAGACGGTAATTTTCGCCGACAAGCTGATGCAGGCGGGCTACAGCCTCGCGACGCGCGGCGGCATCTCGTTCGCCGCCGACGACATGCAGGTGCCGCCGGAGAAGCGCGCGATCATCGGCGAGGCCGAAGCGCAAGTGAAGGAGATCGAGGCCCAGTACACGTCGGGCCTCGTCACCCAGGGCGAGCGCTACAACAAGGTGGTCGACATCTGGGGCCGCGCCGGCGACGACATCGCGAAGGCGATGATGAAGCAGCTCGGCGAGATGGAGGTCACCGACCGCGACGGAAAGGTAGCGAAGCAGGAGTCGTTCAACTCGATCTTCATGATGGCGGACTCGGGGGCGCGCGGCTCGGCGGCGCAGATCCGGCAGCTCGCCGGCATGCGCGGCCTGATGGCGAAGCCGGACGGCTCGATCATCGAGACGCCGATCACGGCGAACTTCCGCGAGGGGCTCAACGTGCTGCAGTACTTCATCAGCACCCACGGTGCCCGCAAGGGGCTCGCCGATACCGCGCTGAAGACCGCCAACTCGGGCTATCTCACACGTCGCCTCGTCGACGTGACGCAGGACCTCGTCGTCACCGAGTCCGATTGCGAGACGAGGAACGGCGTCGCGATGAAGGCGCTGGTCGAGGGCGGCGAGGTGATCGAGCCGCTGCGCGAGCGCATCCTCGGCCGCGTCGCGGCCGCGGATATCGTCAATCCCGAGTCGCAGGAGACGCTGTTCGAGGCCGGGACGCTCCTCGGCGAGGACGAGGTCGAACGCATCGAAACGCTTGGCATCGACGAGGTGAAGGTGCGGACGCCGCTGACCTGCGACACCCGCTACGGGCTCTGCGCGGCGTGCTACGGCCGTGACCTCGGGCGCGGCCATCTGGTCAACGTCGGCGAGGCGGTCGGCGTGATCGCCGCCCAGTCGATCGGCGAGCCGGGAACGCAGCTCACGATGCGCACGTTCCACATCGGCGGCGCGGCCTCGCGTACCGCGGCGGCGTCGCAGGTCGAGTCGAAGTCGGCGGGCACCGTGCGCTTCTCGGCGCTGATGCGCTACGTCACCAGTGCCAAGGGCGAGCTCGTCGTCATCGCGCGCTCGGGCGAGGTGACGATCCACGACGACAACGGCCGCGAGCGCGAGCGCCACAAGGTGCCGTACGGCGCGACGCTGACGGTGAAGGACGGCGATGCCGTTAAGGCCGGCCGCGTTCTCGCGCAGTGGGACGCGACCGCGCGTCCGATCATCACAGAGTACGCCGGAACGGTGAAGTTCGAGAACGTCGAGGAAGGCGTGACGGTGGCGAAGCAGGTCGACGAGGTGACGGGGCTTTCGACGCTCGTCGTCATCGACCCGAAGCGCCGCGCAGGCACGACCGCAAAGGGCGTTCGCCCGCAGGTGAAGCTGCTCGACGCCGACGGTGCGGAGATCCACATCGCCGGTTCGGACCTGCCGGTCAACATCACGTTCCAGCTCGGTTCGATCATCACCGTGAAGGACGGCCAGCAAGTCGCCGTCGGCGAGGTTCTCGCGCGAATCCCGCAGGAGACCTCGAAGACGCGCGACATCACCGGCGGCCTGCCGCGGGTGGCCGAGCTGTTCGAGGCGCGTTCGCCGAAGGACGCCGGCATGCTCGCCGAGGTGACCGGAACGGCGTCGTTCGGCAAGGACACCAAGGGCAAGCAGCGCCTGGTGATCACCGACCTCGAGGGCACGGCGCACGAGTTCCTGATTCCCAAGGACAAGCACGTGACGGTGCACGACGGGCAGGTCGTCAACAAGGGCGAGATGATCGTCGACGGCCCCGCCGATCCGCACGACATCCTGCGCCTGCTCGGCGTCGAGGCGCTCGCTCGCTACATCACCGACGAGGTGCAGGACGTCTACCGGCTGCAGGGCGTGAAGATCAACGACAAGCACATCGAGGTGATCGTGCGGCAGATGCTTCGCCGCGTGACGGTCGCCGATGCCGGGGATTCACGCTTCATCCAGGGCGAGCAGGTCGAGCGCTCGGACCTGCTTGACGAGAACGACAAAGTGAGAAACGACGAGACGCGGCAGGCGGCGACCTACGAGCACATGCTGCTCGGCATCACCAAGGCCTCACTGTCGACCGACTCGTTCATCTCGGCGGCGTCGTTCCAGGAGACGACGCGGGTGCTGACCGAAGCGGCGATCATGGGCAAGCGCGACGAGCTGCGCGGCCTCAAGGAGAACGTGATCGTCGGCCGGCTGATTCCGGCGGGAACCGGCCTCGCGTACCACAACGCGCGCCGACGCGAGAAGCTGCTGGGTCCGGATGCCGTATTGCTCGGCACCGGCGAGGAGGCGCCCGCCGAGGCGCCGGCGACGACGGAGGTCTCCGCCGACGCGGCCTGAGCGATCGACTGCGAAGCTGTGACACCGAGGGGTCGGGGCGGCAAGCCCCGGCCCCTCGCTGTTTGCGCGCGGATCAGCGCCGAATGACCTGAACTTCGTCGCGCAGGCGCGCGAGCTTGGCGGAGTAGATCCCGCGCTCGTCCGCGGAGCTGTTCTCGACGGCGATCGCCATGTTCGCGCGCGCCCGTTCCATCTCGCCGAGCTTGACGTAGGCGAGGGCGAGCCAGAAGCGGAACTCGGGGTACCAGGCGGCGCGGGCGACCTCGCGCGCGAACATGTCGCGGGCGAGCGGGTAATCGCCCGCCTTCATCGCCGCGATACCGCGCTCGAAGTACGCGAACGGCGGCGTCGGCTCGATCCTCGCGAGCCGCGCGGCCACGCGCTGCGCACCGGCGACGTCGCCGCGCTGCTTCAGCACCGCGACGAGGTTCGACAGCGCGCTCGTGTTCTCCGGCTCCTGTGCGAGCGCGTATTCGAGCGCGCGCTGGGCTTCCGCGAGGTTGCCGTGCGCGCGATAGACGATGGCGAGCGTGTTCGCGGCGGCGACGAAGCGGCGATCCTGCCGCACGGCCTCGCGGGCCCACCAGTACGCGTCGTCGACGCGGCCTTCCAGCAGCGTCTCGGCGGCGCGGTTGTTCATGTACATCGCGACGATCGTCGACTCGTCGATACTCCACGATCGCAGCCTGCGCGCATCCGCGGGCGGCAGGAAATCGACGACCATCGCGTCGAGATCGTAGCGGCCGTATCCCGGCTCGATGTGCGTTCCGCCGAGCACCACGTTGACGTGGCCGATCGAGAGGTAGAAGTTGCCGTTGCGGCTCCAGGTTTCGTCGGTGAAGACGTTCTGGAAGCGCACCGGGATGCCCATCTCCTTCGCGAACGCGGCGGTCATGATGACGAGCGACAGGCAATTGCCCTTGCGCGCGGCGAACGCCTGTGCCGCGTTGCGCGTGATTGCCGAGTCGTATTCGAGCGACAGGCCTGCCTTGTCACGAAGCGCCTCGAAGAGTCCGCGGCGCGGGCCCCGGCTGTGGGCGAGACGCGCGATGTCGGTGGCGATGAACGCCTTCATCTCGGGCGTCACCGCGAAGACATCCGCGGCACGGACCGGTGCCGACGGCGACGCGAACAGCGCGTCGTGCAGGATGCCCTGCGGAGGCGCCGGCGGAACGCCCGCACAGCCCGCCAGGGCGAGAACCACGGAGACGATGGCGACCGCCTTCATGGACCGCGGTACCGATTTATCGCGTTGCGCGCGGGCGGCTTCGCGCCTATGCTCACCCTCCGACCGGACGGCCGACCCGGCGGGGGACGGCCGACGGGTCGTAAAGACCGTCCCTGTGCCCTGGCAACGAGGAGGAATTCGTGATGAGGTACGAAGCTCGCTGGGTTCTCGCTTCTGCAGTGGGTGTCCTGATGCTCGCGGCATCGGCGGCCGCTCCCGCGGCCAACGAGCCCGCTTCCGAACCGGTGGTGATGAACGCGAAGAGCGTCCGCTGGGCCGCCGCGCCTCCGACGCTGCCGAAAGGCGCCAAGGTCGCGGTGCTGTACGGCAATCCGAGCGAATCGGGGCGGTACGTGATGCGGGTGTGGCTGCCGGCGAAGTATCACATTCCGCTTCATTACCACTCGATGCCGCAGCAGATCACCGTCATCTCGGGCACGCTCTACGTCGCCGACGACGCGACGTACAGCAAGAAGTACGCGCGCGCGGTCAGCGGCGGCGGCTTCGCGTTCCTGCCCGCGAGCGCGCACGAGTTCATCTTCACCAAGGGTGCGACGGTGGTCGAGATCCACGGCGGGGGTCCGTTCGATGTCAAGTACGTCGATCCCAACGACGATCCGCAGAAGTGGGCCGAGGCCCACACGTATTACTTTCCAAAGCGCTTTCTCGTCAACGAGATAAACGCGCCAGGTCCGGGCGAGCCGATCCCGACTTTCTGACCGGCTGGCGGCGCTTCGGCGGCCTCTACTTCCCGGCGTTGCGCTTCGCGCCCGCGAAGTGGAGGTCGAAGCGCTTCATGACCGTTTCGATGTGGTCCTTGGCGTCCGACGGGCTCACCGTGAATTCGCCGAGTCCGCTGTCGTCGCACCACACTCGCGTACCCGTCTTGCCCTTGCCGCCGGGAACGACCGTTTCCAGATAAATCGCGCAGCGCGCATGCGCGGATTTCTTGTTCCAGTCGATGCTCGCCTGGTCGTTCTTCTTGAACCCGCGCTTTTCGAGCTGGGCCATGACGGCGAAGAAGCGGTGCAACGAGCGATCGTCGTAGGCCTCGTCGTTGCCCCAGAACGTGGTCGACAGGAGCACCTTGTCGCCGGCCGTGTCCGTCATGTAGACGTAGGGGTTGACCGACCGCTCCTGCGTGGCCGCATCGCCCCTCGGCTGCGCCGACACACCGGTGATCGCCAGCGCGAAGAGCGCGCCTCCGAGCAACGCCAGTACCTTCCGCATCGAGTCTTCCTCCCGTGCCGGGTCGCACCCGAAATGCGACTAGAATAAAGCTTGCAGCGCGGCTTCGCAAAGACTGCGTACGACAGTCGCGTGACGCGCGTCGAGCCGGCGGCGTGAGCGAGGGAGACCGTTGGACCCGCAGACGAGCCGCAACGCGCCTTGCTGGTGCGGAAGCGGGAAGCGTTACAAGCATTGCCACGGCGCCGGAAGCGGGGTGCTGCCGCGGGCGCGCTCGCCCGATCGCGGTGCTGCAGACGGAAGTCCGCTGCGCGACCGGGCGCTTGCCGCTCACCGCGCCGGAGCGCTCGGCCGCGCCGAAGAGCTTTATCGGCAGGCCCTCGCTGCCGACCCGGTCGACGTCGACGTGCTGCACATGCTCGGCGTGGTCATGCTGCAGCGGTTGCGCCATCGCGAAGCACTCGGGCTCCTGCTCGACGCCGCCGAGCGTACCCGCTGGGCCGTCGCGGCGATCCGCCACAACCTCGCCCTCGCGCTCGGCAAGCTCGGCCTCCACGAAGCGAATGCGCGGCAGACCGAGCTCGTCGAGCTGTCGGCAGCGGTCGAGCGGCAGCGCGCTGCGGTCCGCGACGACGTCGATCCACTCGTCTCGGTGGTCGTCTGGGGCGGCAACGATGGTGGGAATGCCGCGGAATCTGCCGCACGTGTCGAGCGTTCGATCGCGTCGACTCGGGTGCAAAGCTATCGTCGTCTCGAGCTCGTCGTTGCCGGAGGCGCTTCGACCGACGCGGCGCACGAGCTCAATTGCGCGATTGCGGCGACGAGCGGTACGCACGTCGCGCTGCTGCGTGCCGGCGATGTCCAGGCGCCGGAACGCATCGAGGCGCTCGTCGACGCCGTCGCACGCCGCGGCGCGCGCTGGGGGTTCTCGCTCGTCACCGACGCCGACTGCGCTGCGATCCCCGAGGGGGCGCTCGCGCCGCGCGCGGTCGACGTGACGACTCGGCAACGGATCGCGCTCGGCACGCCTCCGGCGAGCCTCGCTTTCGTCGAGTCCAACGTCGCGATGGTTCCGGGCAATCTCTTCGTCGAGCGCGCGCTGTTCGACGAGCTCGGCGGCTTTCGCGAGCTTCGCCATCACTGGGACCGTGATTTCTGCCTGCGCGCGACATCGGTCTCGGAGCCTGCCGTCGTGCATCGCCCGCTCTACGTCGCGGCTTCGGCGTCGATCGATGCGGCGCTGCCCGGCGGCACCGACGCGGACGCCGGGATCGAGTCGCGCGTGGTGGGTGACTTCCTCGCCGCGGCGCTGGCGGCACGCGACGCAGTCAATCCTCTCGCTCCTTCGCACCCGATGAATCGCGCGGCGCTGCTGCGGATCGTGTTCCGTGCAAACCTCGGCGCGCTGATTCCCGCGAGCGAGCTTCGCGCGCTCGCGCTCGCCGCGCAGGCGCGCGCGCCGCGCCATGCGGAGGTCGAGAAGAAGGATCGCGCCACCGCAGCGACCGACGCGGTCGAGCGGACCGCGGTGATCGTTCTCGGCATGCACCGCAGCGGCACGTCGGCGATCGCGCGCGTGCTGAATCTCTGCGGTGCGTTCCTTCCCACCGACGTGAAGCCGGCGCGGCTCGGCGTCAACGCGAAGGGGTTCTGGGAGAGCGAAGCGGTCCTCGATCTCGACTCGCGCCTGCTGCGCCAGCTCGGCGGCGACTGGGATCGCGTCGGTTTCGTGCTGCCCGAATCGGGTAGCGCGGTCCGCGAGTTCGTCGACGACGCGAGCAAAGTCGTCGCAACCGAGTATGCGGCGGCGCCGACGATCCTGATCAAGGATCCGCGGATCGCCGTGATCGCGCCGCTGTGGCAACGTGTACTCGAGAGCGCAGGCTACCGGACCGTGTGGGTGGTACCGGTCAGGAACCCGCTCGAGGTCGCGCGCTCGCTGCACGCGCGCGGCGACATGGGGGTTCGCGAGGGGCTGGCGCTATGGCTCGCCTACATCCGCCGCATCCGCGACTTCGGCGACGGCCGCAGCGACGTGGTCTGGTTCACCTACGACGATCTGCTGACCGACTGGCGGACGGTCGTCGCGCGCATCGCACAGAGGCTCGGCGTCGCGCTGGACCCTTCGCTACGTGCGGCCGAGGTCGACCGCTTCCTCGATCTCGATCTGCGACACCAGGTGGCCGACGAAGAGGCCCTTGCGTCGCTTCCGGGCGAG
>JAICXH010000061.1 GCA_025981645.1 Burkholderiales bacterium | reverse complement strand
TCGACGACAAGGACATCGACATCGAGATATCGGTGCTGCCGCCACAGATGGACATCATGGCGCCACCCGGCATGGAGGACCTCACCTCGCAGATCCAGGGCATGTTCCAGCAGATCGGGAGCGGGCGGCGCAGGCTGAAGAAGATGAGTGTCGCCGACGCCATGCGCCAGCTCACCGACGAGGAGGCCGCGAAGCTCGTCAGCGACGACGACATCAAGCACCGCGCCGTCTCGTCGGCCGAGCAGAACGGCATCGTGTTCATCGACGAGATCGACAAGATCGCCGCACGGAGCGAGGTGCACGGTGCCGACGTGTCGCGCCAGGGGGTGCAGCGCGATCTCCTGCCGCTCGTCGAAGGCACCACGGTCGCAACCAAATACGGAATGATCAGCACCGACCACGTCCTGTTCATCGCATCGGGCGCGTTCCATCTGTCCAAGCCGTCGGACCTCATCCCCGAGCTGCAGGGCCGGCTGCCGATCCGCGTCGAGCTCGCGTCGCTGTCGGTCGGCGATTTCGAGCGCATCCTCACCGCCACCGACGCCTGCCTGACGCGCCAGTACCAGGCGCTGCTCGCCACCGAGAACGTCCACCTCGAATTCTCCGACGACGGCGTCAGGCGGCTCGCCGAGATCGCCTTCGCGGTCAACGAGCGCCAGGAGAACATCGGTGCACGCCGGCTGTACACGGTGATGGAGCGTCTGCTCGAGGACGTCTCGTACCACGCCGCGCGCCACGCCGGCGAGTCGATCGCGATCGACGCTGCGTTCGTCGAGGCGAAGCTCGCCGGAATCGCCGGCGACGACAACCTCGCCCAGTACATCCTCTGATCGGCAACCTCCTCGCCGTCGTGTTCGTTTCGCCAAGGCTCACGTTCGCGCTGTCGACGTGATATCGACGATCGAGCACCCGGCATGAGCCAACCGACCGGCGCGATCGCGGTTCCGCTGATGCTGCTGGTCGCGGCGCTCAGCGTCGTCGCGCGGCGCTTTCGCGTGCCGTCGCCGATGCTGATGCTTGTCGCCGGCACAGCGATCGCGTTCGTGCCGTGGATCCCGCCGGTGCGCATCGAGCCGTCGCTCGTCCTGCTCTGGCTGCTGCCGCCGCTGCTCTACTCGTCCGGAGTCGGCATGAGCTGGCGCGGCTTCCGCTCGAATCTGCGTCCGATCATGCTGCTCGCGATCGGCTGTGTGCTGGTCACCGCGGGTGGCGTCGCGGTCGCCGTGCACGTCGCGCTCGGCGTTCCGTGGGCGGTCGGCTTCGTGCTGGGTGCGATCGTGTCACCACCCGACGCGGTGGCGCCGATCGCGATCCTGCGCACGCTCAACCTCCCGCGGCGGCTGGTAACGGTGCTGGAAGGCGAGAGCCTTGTCAACGATGCCACGGCGCTCGTTGCGTTGAGCTTCGCGACCGCAGCCGTCGCGACCGGCTCGTTCTCGCCTGGCTCGGCCGCACTCGAGTTCGTCGTCATCGTCGCCTGCGAGATCGCTTTCGGCATCGTCATCGGCTGGCTCACGCTGCGCATCCGCCACCTCGCGTCGGATGCGCGCGCCGAGATCCTGCTTGCGCTGGCGACTCCCTATGTCGCGTTCTGGCCCGCGCACGCGATCGGCGGGTCGGGAGTCATCGCCTGTGTCGCGGCGGGGCTCTACGTGTCGTGGAACGGGCGCAGGCTGATCCGGCCGGCAACCCGCCTGCAGGGCTATTTCATCTGGGACCTCATCGTCTGGGCGACCGAGGCGGTGATCTTCCTCCTCGCGGGCCTGCAGGCGCGTACGGTGTTCGCCGCCCTTTCCGAAGGGCCGTGGTCGCGCGCGCTCGTCGCGGGAGCGCTCACCACGGTTACCGTCGTCGTCGTCCGCTTCGCCTGGGTCTATCCGGCGACCTACCTTCCCCGGCTCCTCGTACCGGCGATCCGCCGCAGGGACCCGCCGCCCAACTGGCGGTTCCCGTTCCTCGTGTCGGTCTGCGGTCTGCGCGGCGCGGTGAGCCTCGTCGCCGCGCTGCTCGTTCCGGTCGCGGTCGGCGATGCCGCATTTCCGGATCGCAATCTCGTGCTCTTCGCGACTTACTGCGTCGTCGCATGCACGCTGATCGGATTGGGGGCAGCACTTCCCGTCGTGGCGAAAGGACTGCGGCTCGACCGGATCAGTGTCGACGAAGCCGACCACAACGCGCGCGACGAGCGCGAGGCGCGTCTCGAAGGCATCGACGCGATGCTGCGCGCCGTCGGCGACACCAAGGCGCCGTCGCCGCCGCACGCGGCCCGCCTGCGCGTCGCCGACGAGCTTCATCACCGCGCCGATCTGATTCGCGGCCGGATCGACGGCCGCGCGCGCGCCGACGACGACGGCGACGAGGACGACGACGGCCTGTGGCTGCGCGCGATCGAAGCCGAGCGCGGGGCGATCGCCGACGCCTACGAGGCCAACCGGATTACCGACGAGGCTCGCCGCAGGATCGAGCGCGAGCTCGATCTCGAGGAGGCACATCTGCGCGAGCGGGGAGCGTCACGGTGACCGTGCCGACGCTCCCACACCCTCGCCGGGCGACGCTTCGCTCACGCCCCCGTGTCGTCGTTGAAGATCCGTGGCGCCATGATCGACCGGTGCGACGGCGCCTGGCGAGCCAGCATGATCGGACGTTCCGGCTGCGGCTGCGCCGCCGCGGGTTGTGCGGAAGCCTCGCCCACCGCCTGCGACGAATGCGTCGCGGCAACATTGAAACCGCCCGGAATGTAGTCGAGGCCGTGAAAGTACGCGTAGGACTCGCCGGTCAGCGGGCTCATGCCGTTGTCGTCGGCAAGGGCGATTCCGCTCGCCCCAAGTGCGATCGCGACGACCGCAAAGCGAACGACGAACGACAGTGTATTTCGAAACATGGTGTGCTCCTGTAAGTGTTTGAGGGTTGATGCGCACACGTTCGATCGTGCTGGAACGTGTGCGCATGTCGGTCCTACCCCGCAGGAGCCAACGAAATTTCCGCGGGAATATTCCGGCGACGGGTCCGCGCGCTGCAGCTCGGCTCGTCGAGCGACTGGGTCGCCCGCGACCAGACGCTAGTCGGCCCGTGCGCGCGCAACGAGCGCCTGCGCGAGCTTTTTCAGCGCGTCGGGCTCGGCGTCGGAAACGATCAGCCAATCCCAACCGTCTCCGTCCGCACGGACGACGTTGAAGCCGCGGATCGACCGCATCGGCATCGCCGCAGCCGCCTCCGGACGCACGTACACGTCGATCGTGTGCTTGCGGTAGCGATAGACGAGCGTCGCCGTCTCGTGTCCGCCGAGATCGGTGAGCCGGCCGCCCGCGAGTGGAAAGCCGAGCGCTGCGAGATCGCGCACCGGGGGCGAGTAGTCGAGCCTCGCCGAGAGCCACGGCTTCACCGTGTGCTGATCCGACGAAACGACTTCGATCAGGCGATCGCTGAGCGCCGCGCGGACGTGCGCCGCGACTGCCTGCGTCGCGACGTCGTGCTCCGTGCGATAGTCGACGATCGCCGTGCCCACGGTAAGGGCGAAGAGCGTCGCTGCGCAGCCTGCAAGCGCACCACTGCCGATCCAGCGAAAGCGCTCACCCGACGCTGCGGCGAGTGCCGCCCCGATCCACCCGCGCCCCGTCGGCACGGCGGCGCGCCGCCGCGCAGGCGAGGACTCCGCTGGCTGCGCGCGCAGGCTCGCCTGCACGCGGTCGCGCAGTCCCGGCGGCGCCGCGTAGTACGGCGCCTCGGTTCGCACACGCTGTCGTAGCGCAAGCACCTCGGCGTACAGCGTCGCGCACGATGCGCAGCCGCGCAAATGCTTTTCGAGCCAGACCCGCTCGAGTCCGCGAATCTCGCCGTCGGCGTGGGCAGCCACCTGCGCGGCAGCCCTGTCACAGTTCACCGTTTATCTCCCCGCCTCGGAAATCATCCTTAGCTGCGGCGACCCCTGCAGCATGGCGCGTGCCCGCGCGAGCCGCGACATCACGGTGCCGATCGGAGCGTCGACGACGCGCGCGATCTCCTTGTACGACAGCTCCTCCATCTCGCGCAGGATCAGCACCTCGCGAAACACGAGCGGAAGTCCGGCGAGCGCCTCGGCGAGCACCTTCGCGTCGGACCGGCGTACGGCTGCCTGCTCAGGGTCGACCGCCGAGCGGTCAGGAGTCGCCGCAATGGCCTCGTCGTCGCGCACGAGTTCGGCGGGCCGGTTGCGCCCGCACCAGTCGTAGAAGGCGTGGCGAACGATAGTGAGAAACCACGAACGCGCGTCGCTGCGATTCATCGAGTCGACGTAGCGCATCGCACGCAGGCACGCGTCCTGGACGACGTCCGCGGCGTCGTCGGCGTCGCGCGCAAGCCAGCGCGCGAGGTTGTAGCCCGCGTTGAGGTGCGGCATGACGAGCCTCTCGAAGCGCGCGTGGTCGGGCAAACGTTTTCCCTTCTCTGCCCGGTAATACCGCCCGAACCCCGATTTCATTCCCATCATTCCCATCCAAGGCGCGGGAATAAACAGGAGCGTGGCGCGGTAGGTCGCCCGACACCCCTGTCGGCCAACCGGAGCGAGCATCATGACGAAACCCGATTCAGATCGCCCACGATCCCCCGCCCGCCGCGGCGCCCTCGGCTGCATGGCGATGTGGGGCGGAGCTGCCGTCGTCTGGGGCGTTGCCGGAGGTGTCCCGCGCGCGCTCGGCGCAACGGGGAATGGCAGGCTGGCTCCCTCCGCGCCGATGCCCTTCACGTTCGTCCAGATCAGCGACACGCACATCGGCTTCAGGAAGGAAGCGAATCCCGATACCGCGGACAGCATGCGCCAGGCGATCGCCGAGATCAACGCGTTGCCGCAAACGCCTGCGTTCGTCGTGCACACCGGCGACTTGAGCCACCTCTCGAAGCCCGAACAGTTCGGCGAGGTGCGCGAACTCCTGCAGGAGATCGACGTCGATCGCGTCCACACGATCCCCGGCGAGCACGACACGATCGACAATGGTGCGGCCGGATACCTCAGGTACTTCGACCACGACGGCAACGGCCGCTCGTGGTACAGCTTCAATCATGACGGCGTGCATTTCGTCGGCCTCAACAACGTACTCGCCTTCAAGCTCGGCAGGCTCGCGGCACTCGGCGACGATCAGCTCGCGTGGCTCAAAGCCGACCTCGCCGGAGTCTCGCGTTCGACGCCTCTCGTCGTGCTCGCGCACATCCCGATGTGGACGATCTGGGAGCCGTGGGGCTGGGGAACGGCGGACCCGGCGCAGGCGATGGAGCTGCTGCGTCCGTTCGGATCGGTGACCGTGCTGAACGGCCACATCCACCAGGTCCTGCAGAAGGTGGAGGGCAACGTCGAATTGCACACCGCGATGTCGCTCGCCTATCCGCTGCCCACTCCCGGACAGGCCGGCGTCGGCGAGCCGGGACCCGTCGCGGTGTCGATGGAGGAGCTCGGTGCGAAGCTCGGGACGCGGCGGATCAGCGTGCATCCCGGGCGCCACCCGCTCGCGCTCGTCGACCGCTCGCTCGAAGCATGATCGCCATCGCGGAGGACACCATGACGAGACTGGTCGAGCTCGCAGGACTGTCGCTGATCGGATGGCTCGCCGCGACGGCGCCGCTCGCGGTCGCGGCGCAATCGACGGTGACCGTCGACATCAAGTCGTTCGCGTTCGCGCCGAAGGACGTCACGGTGGCCCCCGGCACGCGGATCGTCTGGACCAATCGCGACGACACGCCGCATACGGTCACCGCGACCGACAGGACCTTCGCATCGCCGGGTCTCGACACCGGCGACACGTTCGAGCATACGTTCACCGCCGCGGGCGATTTCTCCTATATCTGCACCGTCCACCCGTACATGGGGGGAGTCGTCCACGTCAGAAAGCCGTGACGAGTGAAGCCCGCTTCCGCGGTCGGGTGACGCGGTCACTCGTTCCCCGGGCGTCCGCTTACTACGAGGTCAGCGCATCGAGGATCGCCGCGCGCCGGAGGACGGCCGGGAGGACGAGCGGCGGGTACCCTTTCCGGTACAGGACGTAGACGGGAACCCCGGTTCGGCCCAGGTCTGCAAGCGCCTCGGTAATCGCCGGGTCGCGGCGCGTCCAGTCGGCGCGCAGTAGCGCGACCCCGTGATTCGCGAACGCGTCGCGCACACGGGAGTCGTCGAGCACGAGTCGTTCGTTGACCTGGCACGTGATGCACCACGCCGCGGTGAAATCGACGAACACCGGGCGACCCTCGTCGACGAGCGCCGCGACGCGTGCGGTCGACCAGTTCTGCCAGGGACCCGACGCGTGGGCGGCGGCTACCGGCTCGCTGCGACCGGCAATCGGCGCTGCGCCGCCGCTGACGAGCGGCCACGCAACGATCACTCCGGCGATCGCGCCGATCGCTGCGACCGTGGTCCACGTACCGCGCGCACCGGTCCGCGCATTGCGCCACGCCCACAGCGCGAAGGCGACCAGCACGAGCGCGATGCCGATGCGCATCACGCCGTCGTTGCCGACCTGCGCCCCCAGCACCCAGACAAGCCACGCCACCGTCGCGTAGAGCGGGAACGCGAGGAGTTGCTTCAGGCGCAATAGCCACGGTCCCGGCCGCGGCAGCACCCGGCGCCAGTGCGGGAACCACGCGAGCGCGACATAGGGGAACGCCATGCCGATGCCGAGCGCGACGAACACGCCGAGCGTCGCCTGAGTGCTCGCCGTCAGCGCGTAGCCGAGCGCCGCACCCATGAATGGCGCCGTGCACGGCGAAGCGATCGCCACGGCGAGCACACCGGTTGCAAAGCTGTTCACGTTGCGGTTGGCGTGCGACCACGTGGCTGCGCGCGACGGCAACGGCGTGCCGAACTCGAACACGCCTGAAAGGTTGAGCGCCAGCACGAAGAACAGGATCGCAAGCGTCGCCACGAACGCGGGGGACTGGAGCTGGAAGCCCCACCCGAGCCCGCCGCCTGCAGTGCGAAATACGTCGATCGCTGCGCCGAGCGCGGCGAACGCGACGAGAACACCGATTCCGAACGCGATCCCCTCGCGTCGTGCCGCGCGCCGATCGCCCCCGACTGCCGAGGCGAGGCTCAGCGCCTTCAGCGACAACACCGGGAAGACGCATGGCATGAGGTTCAGCAGCAGTCCGCCGGCGAAGCCGAACACGAGCGCGAGGGGCAGCGACAGATCCTCGGTCGCGGCACCGGGCGCGAAGCTCGCGTTCGATGACGCCGGTGGCGGTTTCGGCCCCGCGATCGCGATGCCCGTCACCGGCACGTCGAGCGCGATCGCCGTCGTCATGCCGCCGTCGACGGCCCAGCCGCGTTCGGCGACGAGCACGCCGTCGAGGCGAGCGAAGGTCCCGGTGAGCTCATGCGAGACCGCCAGTTCGACGACATAGCTTCCGTCGGCCTCGTGCGCAACGGGTTGCGGTGCCGAAGGCTCGATCCGCCCCGAGTCGTTCGCGAAGAAGTAGAGCGTGCCGGGATCGGCGGTGGCGGCCCGCGGCCGCAGATCGAGGGCGATCGTCGACCCCGATGCCTGCGCCGTCGCGGCCCACTCGGCGGGCAGCGACCGCGGAAGTCCGGCGCGTGCCGCCGCAATCGCCGCGGCCCAGCGCGCATCGGCGCCCGCCTCGCGCGCGACCGGAAGGGTCAGCGCGAGATCGGCGCCCTCGGGGATGCAGGTCTCCCTGCACACGAGCCAATCCGCACGCGCGGCGAGCACGACGTCGGAGCCGATTTGCGCCGTGGCAGGCACGGTAATCGGCACGAGATGGAGCGCCTCGCCGACGTAACCGTAGTTGACGAGTGGACCCGCGGGAAGCCTGGTTGGAGCGGGCCATTCGATGGCGCCGGCGGCGTAGCCCGGGGGCAGTCGCCAGTCGAGCGTCGTCGGCAGACCCGATTCGCCCGGATTGCGCCAGTACGTGTGCCAGCCCGGCGCGACGTCGAGCCGAAGCGCGAGCAGAGCCGTGGTGCCGGGAACGAGCGCGGTGTTCGCGGAGACGAGCTCGGCGGCGACGTGCGCGGTCTTCACCGGCGCCGCAGCGGCGGGGAGCGCGCCTGCGGCGACGCAGGCAAGCGTCGCGGCAAGCAGGGCAAGGAGCGAGCGGGCGGCGCGCGTCATCGACGGCGGTCGCCCGGGCGTCGGTCGCAGATCATTGCGAGGAGTCGATCCGGGGCAGGTTGCGCATCATGCAGTGGACGGCCCGGTGTTGCGGACCGTTCCGCTCGAACGGCGAATTATCCCATCCGGGCGGTCGCGAGCGACCGGACGCGACGACGAGCGCCGGTATAATCAATCACTTATCGCCATCGCCCGCACCGCCTCGCGCATCTGCCGAGATGAAACCCTTCGACCCCGCCGACATCGAAGCCCGCGCCCAGGAGGCGTGGAACGCGCGGGACGTCTATCGCGCGATCGAGAACGACCCGCGCTTCCCCCGGGGCAAGTATTACTGCCTGTCGATGCTGCCCTATCCATCGGGGAAGCTCCACATGGGGCACGTACGCAACTACACGATCAACGACATGATGTACCGCCAGCTTCGGATGCGCGGCTACAACGTGCTGATGCCGATGGGCTGGGACGCATTTGGACTGCCGGCCGAGAACGCGGCGATGAAGAGCCACGAGGCGCCGGGGAAGTGGACGCGCGACAACATCGCCTACATGAAGCAGCAGCTCCGGGTGATGGGCTTCGCGATCGACTGGTCGCGCGAGCTCGCCACCTGCGACCCTGGGTACTACCGCTGGAACCAGTGGCTGTTCCTGAAGATGCGCGAAGCGGGCATCGCGTACCGGAAGAGCGGCATGGTGAACTGGGATCCGGTCGACCAGACGGTGCTCGCCAACGAGCAGGTGATCGACGGGCGCGGCTGGCGCTCGGGGGCGCCGGTCGAGAAGCGCGAGATCCCGATGTACTACCTGCGGATCACGAAGTACGCCGACGAGCTCCTGCAGGAGCTCGACTCGATGCCCGGCTGGCCCGAGCGCGTGAAGGCGATGCAGGCGAACTGGATCGGCAAAAGCGACGGCGTACGTTTCGCCTTCCCGCACGCGATCGCCGGCGCCGACGGCACGCCGATCGGCGACGGCAGGCTGTACGTGTTCACGACGCGGGCCGACACGATCATGGGCGTGACATTCTGCGCCGTCGCCCCCGAGCATCCACTCGCGGCGCACGCGGCGTCGCGCGATCCGAGGGTCGCCGCGTTCGTCGATGAATGCCGCGTCGGGTCGGTGATGGAGGCCGACCTCGCGACGATGGAGAAGAAGGGCGTGTCGACCGGCCTCGCGCTGCGCCACCCTCTCACCGGCGCCGACGTGCCGGTGTGGGTCGGCAACTACGTACTGATGAGTTACGGCGACGGCGCAGTGATGGGCGTCCCCGCGCACGACGAGCGCGACTTCGCGTTCGCGACGAAGTACGGGCTTCCGATCAGGCAGGTGATCGCGCCCGCTGTCGGCGCGTCCGGTGGCAGCGCGCACGGTGGCGCCGAAGCTTCGGCGCCCACGCCGTTTACGACCGAGCGCTGGCAGTCGTGGTACGAGGACAAGACGATCGGTGTCTGCATCGGTTCGGGCAAGTACGACGGCCTGCGCTACGCGGAGGCCGTCGATGCCGTCGCGGCGGACCTCGCTACCCTCGGACTGGGCGAGAAGCGCACGACCTGGCGGCTTCGCGACTGGGGCATCTCGCGGCAGCGCTACTGGGGTACACCGATACCGATCATCCACTGCGCGTCCTGCGGCGAGGTCCCGGTGCCCGAGAAAGACCTGCCGGTCGTACTTCCCGACGATTGCATTCCCGACGGCAGCGGCAGCCCGCTCACCCGGCTCGAAGATTTCCTGCGCGTCGCCTGTCCGTCGTGCGGGACCCCGGCGCGGCGCGAGACCGACACGATGGACACGTTCGTCGACTCGTCGTGGTACTTCATGCGCTACGCCTGTCCGGGTGCACCGACGATGATCGACGGGCGCGACGCGTACTGGATGCCGGTGGACCAGTACATCGGCGGCATCAGTCATGCGATCCTCCATCTGCTGTACGCGCGCTTCTGGACGAAGGTGATGCGCGACATGGGGCTCGTCAACTACGACGAACCGTTCACACGGCTGCTCACGCAGGGGATGGTGCTCGCACACGCGTACTTCCGCCGCAACGAGCGCGGCGGCATCGACTACGTCCCGCCGGCCGACGTCGAGCCGCTGCGCGATGCGTCGGGCGTGATCACTGGCGGACGCTCGAAAAAGGACGGCCTCCTGGTCGAATACGACGGGCTCGGAACGATGTCGAAGTCGAAGCTGAACGGCGTCGACCCGCAGGAAATGGTCGATCGCTACGGCGCCGACGCAGCGCGCCTCTTCGTGATGTTCGCGAGCCCGCCCGAGCACACGATCGAATGGTCCGACGCCGGTGTCGAGGGTGCATACCGCTTCCTCCGGCGCCTATGGCAGTTCGCGCAGACGCGCGGCGTGCGCGACGACGTCGCCCCATGCGACTGGCGCGAGGCATCCGAGACGCTGCGTGGACTGCGGCGCGAGATCCACCTTACGCTGAAGCAGGCTGATTACGACTACCAGCGCGTGCAGTACAACACCGTGGTCTCGGCCGGCATGAAGATGCTGAACGCGCTCGAAGGCATTCCCGGCGACGATCCTGCCTCGAAGGTGCTGATCCGCGAGGGACTGTCGATCGCGCTGCGTGTGCTCTACCCGGTCGTGCCCCACACGGCGTGGGTGCTGTGGAACGAACTCGGGTATGCGGCGGTGTATGGCGACCTCATCGACGCTCCATGGCCCGAGGTCGATCCCGCCGCACTCGCTCAGGACGCGATCGAGCTCGTGCTGCAGATCAACGGCAAACTGCGCGGCAAGCTCACCGTGCCCTCCGACGCCGGCGCGGCGGCGATCGAAGCCGCTGCGCGCGCCGCACCCGAGGTTGCGCGCCACGCCGCCGGCACAGCGATTCGCAAGGTGGTGGTCGTGCCGGGGCGGCTCGTCAATGTCGTCGTGTGAGCGTGACACCCGCGCGGCACGCGCCGGCGCGATCGGCCTCATCGCCGTGCTCTGTGCGGTGCTCGCTTCGTGCGGGTTCCACCTGCGCGGCCAGGCGAGCTATGCGTTCCACTCGATCTACGTGAACGGCGCGGGTTCGCCGCCCCTCGCGACTCAACTCGACCGCGCGCTCGAAGCAACCGGCAGCGCCCGCGTCGTGCAGACTGCGAAGGAGGCCGAGGTGGTGCTCGATCTCACCCAGGTCGCCGACGACAAGGAAGTGCTGTCGCTGTCCGGTGCGGGCGGCGTGCTCGAATACCAGCTGATCAAGCGCGTCGAGTTCAGCCTGCACGGCCAGGATGGCGCGCCCTGGCTCCCGCCCGCCGAGATCTCGCTGCGCAGGACCTATACGTTCAACGAGACCGAGGTGCTTGCGCGCCAGATGCAGGAGCAGCGGCTCCTGCAGGACATGCAGACCGACGCCGTCTATCAGATCATCCGGCGGCTGCAGGCGGCACGCAAACCCGGGTGATCGCACCCGCGATGCAGCTCCGTTACGACGCCCTCGCCGGCCAGCTCGCGCGCCGGATCGCGCCGCTCTATGTCGTGCACGGTGACGAACCGCGGCTCGTGCTCGAGGCCGCCGACGCCATCCGCGCGGCGGCGCGCCGAGCCGGCTGCAGCGAGCGCGAGGTCTTCGTCGCCGAGGCGCACTTCCGCTGGGACGGCTTCGTCGCCGCCGGGGCGAGCCCGGGCCTCTTCAGCGCGCGGCGCCTCATTGACCTTCGCATCCCTTCCGGCAAGCCGGGCAGCGATGGCGCCGCCGCGCTCGTGCGCTACGCCGCAAGGCTCGGCCCCGACGACGTGACGCTCGTGACGCTTCCGCGCCTCGACCGCGCGGCGCAAGGCTCCGATTGGTTCACCGCGCTCGCGAGCGCCGGCGCTGCGGTCGCCGTGCCGACGCTCGAACGTGCCGAACTCCCCGCATGGATCGCCGCGCGACTCGCGCGCAACCACCAACGCGCGGAGAGCGAGACCCTTGCATTTCTCGCCGACCGTTGCGAAGGAAACCTGATCGCCGCGCACCAGGAGATCGAGAAGCTCGCCCTCCTGCTGCCACAGGGCATGCTCGATCACGACGACGTCGAAGAGGTCGTGGCCGACGTCGCGCGCTACGACGTTCGCGACCTCTCCGAGGCGTGGCTTTCCGGCGATGCCGCGCGAATGCTGCGCGTCGTCGCGATGCTGCGTAGCGTGGCGGAGCCGGTCAACCTGGCGTTGTGGCAGCTCGCCGAAGACGTGCGCGCGATCGCCGCCGTCCACGATGCACTGCGCGGCGGAATGCCGATCGCGGCTGCCGTGCGCACGGCGCGCGCGTGGGGCCGCCGGCAGGCGGCGCTGGAGCGCGCGGCGCGACGCGCGTCGCCCGGTACGACCGCGCCGCTGCTGCACGAGCTCGCCGGCATCGACGCGCTCGCGAAAGGACATGGCTTCGGCGACGCGTGGGACGCTCTCGTCTCGGTCGCGCTCGCGCTCTGCGGCCACACGACGATGCTGACGCTCGCCGGCCCGCGCGTCGGCGTTGCGGCCTGAACGCCACCGCCAGCGTTCGGCCCGGAACGTCCCCGAACGGCCTGATCAGGCATGGAGGGCTTCCCTCCGCGCGCCGCGGTCGCTACTCTAGGGAGCAAGCAAGATCCGAAGCTCATGGAGGCGGCCCATGTATCAGAAGGTCCTCGTCGCATTCGATGGCTCGCCGGAGAGCAGGCTCGCCGTCGACGAATGCAGTCATCTCGCGCCGATCACCGGCCGCGAGATCCACCTGATCTGCGTGCTGCACGATCCGTCGCCCTACCTTCTGGCAGGCGAGTTCGTGCCGGAGCCCGCGCTCGCCGTCGATCGCAGCCGCATGGAAGCCGATCTCGCGGAGGCAGCCGGCAAGCTCACCGCCCGCGGCTTCTCGGTCACCAAGCATCTCGAGGACGGTGAGCCGGTCGACGTGATCGTCCGGACCGCCGAGGCACTCAACGTCGATCTCTTGATCCTCGGACACCGGCGCAGCAAGAAGTTTGCGCTGCGCTGGTGGCGCGGCTCGGTCGAGAAGATGCTGGTCGAGCGCATTCGCTGCAGCATCCTCGTCGCCGGCGATCCTTCGCCGCGCTGAGGACGCGCGCCCGACGCGCGGCGGCGCGCTGCAGCGGCCCGCTCAGCGTCCGTCGAGAAGCGTGAGCGCGAGCGCGGCGAGCGCTGCCGTCTCGGCGCGAAGCACGCGAGTACCGAGATGCGCGACGCGCGCTCCGCGCGACACCGCGGCGTCGATTTCGGCGGCGGTGAATCCGCCCTCCGGTCCGACGACGACGATGTCGGCCGGCGCGGCCGCGTGAGCCGCGGCAAGGCCGGTGGCCGCCGACCGGTCGACGAGCACCGCCGCGTCCGGCGCGAGCCCGGCGACAAGACCGGCGGCGAGCCAGGCGTCCCAGCGAACCGGCTCGTCGAGCGAAGGGATGCGGTTGCGGCCGCACTGCTCGCAGGCTGCGATGGCGATCTGCCTCCAATGCACGTGCCGTCGCGCGAGGCGCGCACCGTCGGTGGCCTGGCTGCGCTCGGTGACCACGGGGACGATGCGCGCCGCACCAAGCTCGACCGACTTGCGCACGACGAAGTCCATCGTGTCGGCGGCGATCACCGCCTGCACCAGAGTCAGCGCGCGCGCGCTCTCGCGCTCGACCGCGTCGTGGCGCTGCGGCACGACGACGACGGCGTTGCGGGTGAGCGAAGCGATCGCCGACGGCCATTCTCCGCCGGCTCCGGTGAACAGCGTAAGCGGCTCGCCGCGACGCATCCGCAATGCGTGCGCGACGTGCCGCGCGGCAGCCTCCGGCAGCGTGAACGGCGCTCCGGCAACCGGCGGCGCGTCGGCGGCGCCGACGTAGACGCGTGGCGTCACGCCGCGGCGCGCGCAGGCCCGGCGAAACGCGCCAGTGCGTCGAGGACGCGGTCGGGCTCTTCGGTCATCAGTGCATGACCGGCTCGGGGAAGCGTCAGCGTCTGCGCGCGCGCGAGCGTGTCGATCAATGCGCGCGCGTTGCGTGGAGGCGCCATCACGTCGCGCTCACCCATCACGACGAGGCTTTCGCAGCGCACCGCAGCGGCCGCGGCGAGACCGTCGGCGTAGACGTGACAGGCAGCGAGGTCGGTCGCGAGCACCCCCGCCGCCGTGCGCTCCAACAGGCGCATCGAGTTGCCGAGCATCCACATCCCCGGCACACGGTTGCCGCCGAGTTGCGCCGCAGGGCCGAACGACCAGCCGTTGATCAGCTCGAACGCGAGGTGATCGTCGCGCGCCGCGGCGGCAAGCAGGTCGTCGGCGACCGCCATCGGTACGGCAGGCGCGAGGAGCGCGATCTTCGTCACGCGATCGGGGTGGCGCCCCGCGCATTCGAGGACGGCGAGCGAGCCCAGCGAGTGGCCGACAAGGACCGCGCGCGCGATGTGTGCCGCGTCGAGGACCGCGACGAGCCACTCGGCAATCGCTGCGACGCTCGTGAGCGCGGGGGCTTCCGAGCGGCCGTGACCGGGGAGATCGAGCGCGAATGCGTTCCAGCCGTGCCAGGCGAAGTAGCGCGACTGCAGCGCGAACACGCCATGGTCGTTCGCCGCGCCGTGTACGAACACGATAGCCGGCAGCGCCGAGTCGGAGGCGCGCGTCCCGGTGTACGCGTACACGCCGCGGCCGTCGACGTCGAGTCGCATCAGCAACCCCCGTCGACGAGGAACCGGATCGGCAAGCGCGCGCCGACGCCGGGCGGCGCGTACCGCATCACGCCTTTCCCGCCGCGTAGAGGGCGCGGCTCAGGTCCTCGATGAGATCGGACGGGTCCTCGAGGCCGACCGAAAGACGTATCGTGCCTTCGGTGACGCCGGCGCGGGCGAGGTCGGCAGCGCTCATGCGGAAGTGCGTCGTCGACGCCGGATGGATGACGAGCGACTTCGCATCGCCGATGTTGGCGAGGTGCGAGAACAGGCGCAGCGCCTCGATGAACCGGCGGCCCTGCTCGCGCGTGCCGCGCAGATCGAAGCTGAAGACCGCACCGCAGCCGCGCGGAAGGAGCCGCTGCGCGAGCGCGTGGTCCGGATGCTCCGAGAGCTCCGGATATCCGACTCCTGCCACCATCGGGTGACTTTTCAGGAACGCGACGATTGCACGCGCATTCTCGACGTGGCGCGCCATCCGCACCGGGAGCGTCTCGATGCCCTGCAGGATCTGGAACGCCGTGGTCGGCGCCATGCAGGCGCCGAAGTCGCGGATGCCTTCGCGTCGCGCACGAAGGAGGAAGGCGGCGGTCGACGATTCCTCACCGAACACCATGCCGTGAAAGCCGGCGTACGGTCCGGTGAGACCGGGAAAGCGCTCGCGGGTGCCGTCGGCGTTCCAGTCGAACGCGCCGGAATCGACGAGCAAGCCGCCGATCACCACCCCGTGACCCGACAGGAACTTGGTCGCCGAGTGGTAGACGAGGTCGGCGCCGTGCTCGAACGGGCGCACGAGCCACGGCGTCGTGAAGGTCGAATCGACGAGGAGCGGGAGTCCGTGCTCGTGCGCGAGCGCGGCGACCCGCGGGATGTCGAGAACCTCGAGACGTGGATTGCCGAGCGTCTCGCCGAACAGGAGCCGCGTCTCGGGGCGGATCGCCGCCCGCCACGCGTCGAGATCGCGCGGATCGACGAACGTCGTCGTGATGCCGAAACGCGGCAGCGTGTAATCGAGCAGGTTGTGCGAACCGCCGTAGAGCGAGCGCGACGCGACGATGTGCGAGCCCGCCGAAAGCAGCGTCACGATCGCGAGGTGCAGCGCGGCCTGTCCACTCGCCGTCGCGATCGCGCCGATGCCGCCCTCGAGCGCAGCGATGCGCTCCTCGAGCACCGCGCAGGTGGGGTTGGCGATCCGCGAATAGACGTAGCCGGCGCGCTCCATGTTGAAGAGTGCGGCGGCATGGTCGGTGTCGGGAAAGACGAACGACGACGTCTGATAGATCGGTGTCGCGCGCGCGCCGGTGACCGGATCGGGCCGCGCGCCTGCGTGCAGCGACAGGGTGTCGAACTGGTGCGTCCTGGGCTTCGTCATCGCGATCGCGCCGGCGTCGAGGTTCGGCGGCGATCATACGCCTTCACTTCTTGCGGCGTATGCTTGGCGATTGCGATGAATCCCGTCTTCACCATCGGCCACTCGACGCGGCCGCTCGACGAATTCCTCGCGCTGCTCGCAGGCGAGCGGGTGACGCTCCTCCTCGATGTCCGCACGGTGCCGCGCTCGCGGCACAATCCGCAATTCAACCGCGACACGCTTCCCGGCGCGCTCGCCGACGCCGGCATCGGCTACCGTCACCTGGCCGAGCTGGGCGGCCTGCGGCACACGCGCACGGATTCGCCGAACGGCGGATGGCGCAACGCGTCGTTTCGCGGCTATGCCGATTACATGCAGACTCCCGAATTCGCCGCCGCGATCGACGAAGTCGTCGCGCTGGCCGCGCAGCAGCGCTGCGCGCTGATGTGCGCCGAGG
>JAICXH010000130.1 GCA_025981645.1 Burkholderiales bacterium | reverse complement strand
TCGGCCGCGGAACGCGGCCGGTGTTCGAGCGCGTCGCGGTGCCCCCACTCCCTCGGCCTCCGCGGTCGAACTCGCGCGCCGCAGCATCCCCACCGCTACCCGGCTCGGCGCAGCGTGAAAGCGTGGTCCGTCCCGATTTACAGAGTTGCCTTACGCGCCGTGGCCGAGGCGGCGCGGAATAGCCGGCCACTCGCGTCTGTTGGCGAAGGCCGATGTCCGATACGTGCTCGCGTGCAGATGAAACGACAATGTCACCGGAAGCGCGCGACCGCTACACGAAGCCCGCCGTCGCGCTGCACTGGCTTGTCGCGGCGCTGATCGCGGTGAATCTCGTGCTCGGTGTCTCGATGGCGGGACTGCCGATCTCGCCGCGCAAGCTCGAGTGGTACCTCGTCCACAAGTCGATCGGCCTCACCGTATTCCTGCTCGCCGGCCTGCGGCTCGGCTGGCGGGCAACACACCGGCCGCCGGCGATGGTGCCGATGCCCTACTGGCAGCGGCGTGCCGCCGCCGCCACGCACGCGCTTCTCTACGCGCTGATGTTCGCAATCCCCGTCTCGGGCTGGCTCTACAGCTCGGCAACCGGCGTGCAGGTCGTCTATCTCGGCCTCTTCCCGCTGCCCGATCTCGTGCACAAGAGCCGCGCGCTCGGCGACGCGCTGCTCGTCGTCCACGTGACGCTGAACTCGATCCTCGTCGTGTTCGTCTCTCTGCACGTCGTGGCCGCCTTGAGGCACCATTTCGTCGACCGTGATGCGACGCTTGCGCGGATGCTGCCGGGTGCCGGCGCAAGGCGCGGCTCGGCGATCGCGATGGCGGCGGACGGTGACGGAGAACGACCTTGAGCGCGGCGTCCTCTACGGCACTCATGGCCGTGTGGTTCGCGCTGTTCGGAACTGCCGCGCAGGCGGCCGGCGTCGACGCGGCGAAAAGCGAAATCGCATTCTCGATCACCCAGATGGGCGTGCGCTTCGACGGGCGCTTCGACAAGTGGCAAGGGGACATCGACTTCCGTCCCGACGCATTGGCCCAGTCGACTGCCGCGATCGACATCGATCTCGCCAGTGTCGATCTTGCGAGCGACGACTCCGACGCCGCGGCGCGCGGGTCGCTCTGGCTCGACACGGCGAAGTTCCCGGTTGCGCGCTTTCGCTCGACGTCGATCATCGCGGCCGGCGGCAACCGCTACCGGGTCGCGGGCCGGTTGACGCTGAAGGGGATCACCCGCGACTGCGTCGTGCCGATCGAGGTCACCGCTGACGCCGCGGGCAATCGTGTCGCTGTCGGCAGTTTCACGCTGAAGCGTCTTGAATACCACGTCGGCGAAGGAGAATGGGCCGATCCTGCCACGGTCGCCGACGATATCGCGGTGCGAATCAGAATAGTGCTGTCCGCGTCGGGGTGAGCTGACGTAACGCGCCCCGTCACGCAGGAACGAGGTCGCTGCCGTCGCGGCGCAGTGCGCCGGTCTTGACGAGCTCGATCGCGAGGCGCTCGGCGAGCGCGCCCGGTGCGAGCCCCAGGTACTGCGCATTGAAATCGCGGATGATTCCGGTGCGCTCGACCCAGCCGGGAATGGCGGAGGCCGGTATCCGCTCGCGGTCGAGAAGGGTGAACACGAGCATCACCTTGATCGCGTGCCAGACGAGGCGCTGCGGGTCGGCTTCGAACGCAGCGGTGCGGCGCAATGCGCGCTCGATCGCGTCGTCGACGTCGGTGAACGGCTCGCCGTGGCCGGGGATCACGCAGCGTGCGCCGAGCGTGCCGAGCATTTCGAGCGTCGCCCGCGTCGCGGGGAGCGCCGCGGGGTCGAAGGCTGCAGGCATCACGAAGCCGTAGCCGTTGCGCCACAGCGCGTCGCCCGAAATGAGAATGCCGTGGGCGTCATTGAAGAACACCAGCGCACCCATGTCGTGGCCGGGTGCGGCAAGAGCGCGCCATTCGAGATCACCCCAGACGTGCACGGTGCCGGCCCGAACGATCTCGGTCGCCACGAAGCGCTCGGCACGCTGGCCTGCGTATCCGATCAGGAGCGCGCGCTCGTCCCACGCGGCGACGTGCCGGGCCTCGCCTTCGGGGATCGCGATCGGGCACGCATAGTCGCGCTGTAGCGCGGCGTTGCCGCCCATGTGGTCCGAGTGGCAGTGGGTATTGACGATGCGCGCGAGCGACGTCCCGTCGAGACCGGCCCGCGACGCTAGGAGCGCGCGGGTCAGCGGGATGTGCTTGGCGTAGCCGGTGTCGACGACGACCGCGTCGTTGCGACCCTTGAGCAGCACGTGGTTCGCGGACAGCCAGTCGCGTACGAACACGTGAACCTGGGGCGGTAGCGCGATCATCAGGCGAGCTTGCCGAGGAAGTCGCGGACCAGCGCCGCGCGCTCGGCGAGCGCGAGCGCCGTATGGTCGATACGCACGCGGTCGGGTCCGGCGAAGCGGATCCGGCGATCCTTCTGCAGGAGGGCGATCAGTCGCGTCGCATCGAACGGCGGCGTCTTCACGAACTGCAGCGTCGTGCGCTCCGGCCCGGAATCGATCTTCGTCACGCCGAGCGGATGCGCGAGGAGACGCAGCCGGTGGCAGGTGAGGAGCGCCTGCACCGGCTCGGGCGCGCTGCCAAAGCGGTCGACGAGCTCTTCGTGGAGCTCCACGAGCTCGGCCGGTGCCGAGGCGCTCGCGAGGCGCTTGTACAGCACGAGGCGTTCGTGCACGTCGCTGCAGTACGCTTCGGGCAGGCGCGCCGGAGCGTGCAGGTTGATCTCGGTGACGACGCCGAGCGGCTGCGCGAGGTCGGGCTCGCGCCCGGCTTCGAGCGCGGCGACGGCGGCTTTCAACATGTCGGCGTAGAGCTGGAAGCCGATCTGCTGGATTTCTCCCGACTGCGCCTCGCCGAGCACTTCGCCCGCCCCGCGGATCTCGAGGTCGTGCATTGCGAGGAAGAATCCCGATCCCAGGTCCTCCATCATCTGGATCGCCTCGAGGCGCTTCTTCGCCGGTGCCGACAGCGCCTCCTGCGGGGGCGTCAGGAGGTAGGCGTAGGCCTGGTGGTGCGAGCGGCCGACGCGCCCGCGCAACTGGTGCAGTTGCGCGAGACCGAAGCGGTCGGCACGGTCGATCACGATCGTGTTCGCCGTCGGCACGTCGATGCCGGTCTCGATGATCGTCGAGCACACGAGCAGGTTCACCCGCTGCGCGTAGAAGTCGCGCATCACCTGTTCGAGCTCGCGCTCGCCCATCTGCCCGTGCGCGACGGCGATCCGCGCCGCGGGGAGCAGCGCCGCAAGGCGCTCGGCGGTCGTGCGGATCGTATCGATGTCGTTGTGGAGAAAATAGATCTGCCCGCCGCGCTTCAACTCGCGCAGCGCGGCCTCGCGCACGATGCCCATCGAGAAGCTGGCGACGAACGTCTTGATGGCGAGCCGGCGCTGCGGCGCGGTGGCGATCACCGAGAAATCGCGAATGCCTTCGAGCGACATCGCGAGCGTGCGCGGAATCGGCGTCGCCGTCAGTGTCAGCACGTCGACCTCGGCGCGAAGCCGCTTCAACTGCTCCTTCTGGCGCACGCCGAAACGGTGCTCCTCGTCGATGATGACGAGGCCGAGGCGCGCGAACTCGAGATCTGGCTGGATCAGTCGGTGTGTTCCGATCACGATGTCGATCGCGCCGCTCGCGAGACCGTCACGGATGGCCTTCACTTCCTTCGCCGAGCGGAAGCGCGACAGCTCGGCGAGCTTCACCGGCCAGTCGGCGAAGCGATCGGCGAACACCTGCAGGTGCTGCTCGGCGAGGAGCGTGGTCGGCACCAGCACGGCGACCTGCTTGCCGTCGGCGACCGCAACGAATGCGGCGCGCAACGCGACCTCGGTCTTGCCGAAGCCGACGTCGCCGCAGATCAGCCGATCCATCGGGCGCCCCGTCGCGAGATCGGCGAGCACG
>JAICXH010000072.1 GCA_025981645.1 Burkholderiales bacterium | reverse complement strand
GTGACGTCGAACTGCTTGCCGACTTCCTCGAGCGTGTGGTCGGTGTTCATCTCGATGCCGAAGCGCATGCGCAGCACCTTCGCCTCGCGCGGCGTCAGCGTGTCGAGCACTTCCTTCGTCACGTCGCGAAGCGACGCGTAGGTCGCGGCGTCGCTCGGCGCGAGCGTCGACTGGTCCTCGATGAAATCGCCGAGGTGCGAGTCGTCGTCGTCGCCGATCGGCGTCTCCATCGAGATCGGCTCCTTGGAGATCTTGAGGATCTTGCGGATCTTGTCCTCGGGCATCTCCATCTTGACGGCCAGCGTCGCCGGATCGGGCTCCTGGCCGGTCTCCTGCAGGATCTGCCGGCTGATCCGGTTCATCTTGTTGATCGTCTCGATCATGTGCACGGGGATGCGGATCGTGCGCGCCTGATCGGCGATCGAGCGCGTGATCGCCTGCCGGATCCACCACGTCGCGTAGGTCGAGAACTTGTAGCCGCGGCGGTATTCGAACTTGTCGACTGCCTTCATCAGGCCGATGTTGCCTTCCTGGATCAGGTCGAGGAACTGCAGTCCGCGGTTCGTGTATTTCTTCGCGATGGAGATCACCAGCCGGAGATTCGCTTCGGTCATCTCGCGCTTCGCCTTGCGCGCCTTGGCCTCGCCGGTCGACATCTGCTTGTTGATCTCCTTCAGATCCTTCAGCGGGATCATCACGCGCGTCTGCAGGTCGAGCAGCCGCTGCTGCTGCTCGACGATCGCCTGACGGTAACGGCCGAGCAGCTCGCTGTACGGGTGGTGCGCGGCGACCTCGCGGTCGATCCAGCGCAGCGACGTCTCATTGGCGATGAATGCCTTGATGAAGTCGGGGCGCGGCATTCCGCCCTTGTTGACGACGAGATCCTGGATCTTGCGCTCGATCTGGCGGATGTTGTCCACCTCGGTGCGCACCGAGTCGCACAGCCGCTCGACCATCCGCGCCGAGAAGCGGATCTGCATCAGTTCGGCGGAGATCTTTTTCTGCAGGTCGAGATACTTCGGCGCCTTGTGTCCGTCCTTCTGCAGTACGCCGAGCATGCGCGTGAAGAGACGCCGGATGACGGCGAAGCGTGCGAGTGCGGCGACCTTCAGCCGCTCGAGGTTCTCGCTCTCGATGGTTCCGGGATCAGCGTCCTCTTCCTCGTCCTCCTCGACCTCGGAGTCGTCGCTCTCCTCCTCGAGGGCGGTGAGCTCCTCGTTGAAGTCGAGCAGGCCGTCGACGACGTCGTCGATCTTGAGCTCGTCGCGGCCGATCTTGTCGGCGAGCTCGAGAATCTGCTGGACCGTCATCGGGCACGCGGAGATCGCGAGCACCATGTGCTTCAGGCCCTCTTCGATCCGCTTCGCGATTTCGATCTCGCCCTCGCGCGTCAGGAGCTCGACCGAGCCCATCTCGCGCATGTACATCCGCACCGGGTCGGTGGTGCGGCCGAATTCGGAGTCGAGCGTCGATGCTGCGGCCTCGGCTTCCTCCTCGACGTCCTCGGCGGGCACCGACGGTGTCGCCTCGGACATCAGCAGCGTCTCGGCGTCGGGGGCCTCGTCGTAGACCTGGATGCCCATGTCGCCGATCACCGAGATGATGCCCTCGATCTGCTCGGCGTCGAGGATGTCGTCGGGGAGGTGGTCGTTGATCTCGGCGTAGGTGAGGTACCCGCGCTCCTTGCCGAGGACGATCAGGGTCTTCAGGCGGCGTTTGCGTGCCTCGACGTCGGCCGGCGTGAGCTCGCGCGGGGCCGATTCGGCGTGCTTGCCGTTCTTGCCCTTCTTGTGCGCGGCCTCCTCGGCGCGCTTGCCGGCGATCCGCGCGGCGATCTCACCCGCCGACGGCTTGTGGTTCGGCGCTGCTTTCGCGGCGCCAGCCGCCTGCGCGGTGGAGACTGCCTGGGCAAGCTTGCCTGCCGATGCCTTGCCTGCGGCCGGTGTCTTGGAAGCGGGCGGCGCCTTGACAACGGCGCCAGCCTTGCCGGTGGCGCCCTTCGCGGCCGCGAGTGCCACGGTTGTCGCCTTCGACCCCTGCGCGGATTTCGGCGTCGAGGCCGCGTGCGTGGCGCCACGCGCGGGGCCAGATTTCGGCATCGCGGGCTTCACCACTCGGCGCTTCGCCGCGGCACTGCCACGTGACCCGGCCGCCGGGCGGGCCGCGGTATGCAACCCGGCACGACCATTCCCGGCGAGCTTCGAAGCGCCGAGCCTGATTGCGGGAGATTTCGCTGAAGCGGCCTTCGGTGACGTTGCGGCTTTCCCCGACTGCGCCCGCCCCCCACCGGCGACCCGCTGCGACCCGCGCCGGCTCGCCGCCGCGGATCCTGCGGGACCCGTCCGGCGCGTGGCGCCGCTGCGCCTCGCGGCGGCGCCCTTGCCTGCCGGGCTCCGCGCGGCCGGGGTCTTGCGCGCAGGCTTGCGCGCTGCCGGCTTGGCAGCCTTGCGGGCGCCCGACCGGGTGCGGGCGGGGTGGACGGATCGGCGGGCGGGTTTGGCGTGCTTCTTCGGCATGGTCATCCTTGGTCGGGGCGGGCGAAGGTGCCGGCGGCACGCCCGTCGAGTCAAACGTTGGGGCGCCGCGAAAAACCTCAAATTATAACGCCGGGTGGCGCCCCGGCCAATCGATCCGGCGAGCCATCGGCGTGGCGCGGCGCGCCTTCACGTCAGTCCCCGGACCTGCCCTTCGTCCGCGCGGCGAGCCCCGCCGCAAGCGATCGGCGCTCCTCGGCGGACAGTCGATCGAGCGGTCGCGCGAGGAGCGTCTTCAACCCGTGCTGATGCTCGCGCTCGCGCAAGCGCTCTGCCGCGGCCAGTACCTGTGTCTCTGCCTGCGGCCCGGAAATCTGCTGATCGAGCGCAGCTGCGAGCACCGCCGCGAACACGTTCGCATGGGTGGTTTCGGCAAAATGTTGGATCACCCCAGCGGTCGTAAGGTCGCCTTCGCTCGCTCGACAATGGTCGATCAACGCTCCAAGCGCCGCGGCCTCGGGCCCCGGATCCGGCACCGGCGCCAGATCGTGCCGGCGTGCGATGTCCGGCGCGATCAGCAGGCCCTCGATCATCGCGCGAGCGAGGGAGGGCGCGCGCCGGGGTGTCGCCGGAGCCGCCGGGCGTGCAACTGGGCGTGCAGCCGATCGCCCGCGCGGCATCCCGCGCTCGTCGTCGCGCGCAAGGAGCTCACCCAGTTGGTCCGCCGGAAGGCCGGCGAGTTCGCCGAGCCGGCGTCGCAGCAATGCGGCGAGGATCGGCGCGCCGACTTCGGTGACCAGCGGCCGCGCTGCTGCGACGAGCGCCGCCCGGCCCTCGGCGGTCGCCGGAGGATGGCGCGATGCCAGTGTCGCGACCAGGTATTCGGAGAGCGGAAGGGCTTCGTCGAGCATCGCATCGAACGCCGCCTTGCCGCGCGCGCGAACGAAATCGTCGGGGTCCTCGCCTTCAGGGAGAAATGCGAAGCGCGCCTCCTTGCCGTCGGCGAGCGCCGGCAGCGCGTTCTCGAGTGCGCGCCAGGCGGCCTTGCGCCCCGCCGCGTCTCCGTCGAAGCAGAAAACGACGGCGTCGGTGAGGCGGAAGAGCTTCTGCGCGTGGGCCGGCGTGGTTGCCGTGCCGAGCGTGGCGACCACGTTCTCGATGCCGTGCTGGGCAAGTCCGACGACGTCCATGTAGCCTTCGACCACCACGGCGCGGCCGGATGAACGGATCGCATCACGCGCGAGGAAGAGGCCGTAGAGCTCGTGACCCTTCGAGAACAGCGCCGTCTCGGGCGAGTTGAGGTATTTCGGCTCGCCGTCGCCGAGGACGCGGCCGCCGAAGGCGATCACGCGGCCGCGCGCATCGTGGATCGGGAACATGATGCGATCGCGGAAGCGGTCGTGGCGCCGACCCTCGTCGCCGCCGGTCACGAGCCCCGCGGCGTCGAGCGCCGGGCTGTCGTAGCGTTCGACGATCGCGGCCAGCGCCTGCCATCCATCGGGCGCGTAGCCGATGCCGAATCGCGCCGCGATCGCTCCCGTGAGCCCGCGCCGCTTCAGGTATTCGATTGCGGCCGGCGCCTCCTTCAGTTGCGCGCGGTAGTACTTTGCGGCGGCGAGCAGCAGCGGAGCGAGGTCGGTCGCCTGATCGCGACGCTCACGCTCGCCCGGCCGCTCGATGTGCGGCACGACGAGCCCCGCATCGCGTGCGAGCGTCTCGACGCTCTCCGGAAACGACTTGCCCGCGTACTCCATCAGGAAGCCGATCGCCGTCCCGTGCGCGCCGCAGCCGAAGCAGTGGTAGAACTGCTTGGTCGGGCTCACCGTGAACGACGGCGTCTTCTCGCTGTGGAACGGGCAGCACGCCTGGTAGTTGGCGCCCGCCTTGCGCAACGGCACCATGCGATCGATGACATCGACGATGTCGACGCGGGCGAGCAGCGTCTGGACGAAGTCGTTCGGGATCATCGCTTCGCGCGCTGCGCCGGGGCGCCGTCCCGGGGCACCGCGCGGCCGGCTGCTCGAGCCGGCCGCTGGCGCTCCCACACGGCAGGGAAACGTCCCATTATAGGCCGGACCCCGCGCGAATTTCGCCGGCCCGCCGGGCGCGGTCAGCCGGCGAGGCGGGCCTTGACGCGCGCGGCGACGGCGGCCATGTCGGCGCGCCCGGCGAGTGCCGGCTTCAGCGCGGCCATCACCTTGCCCATTGCCGCAGGGCCGCTGGCGCCTCCGGTTGCACCGAGGGCAGCGTCAATCGCGGCATCGACTTCGGTCGCCGACATCTGCTGCGGCAGATAGGTTTCGAGGATTCCCACCTCGGCGCGCTCAGCGTCGGCGAGATCGAGGCGCTTGCCGGCCGTGAACTGTTCGATCGAATCGCGGCGCTGTTTCAGCATGCGCTCGATCACCGCGACGACGTCGGCATCGGCGAGCTCGCGTCGTTCGTCGATTTCGCGCTGCTTGATCGCGGCCTGAAGGAGCCGCAGCGTGGACAGTCTCGCCGTCGCCCGCGCGCGCATCGCGTCACGAGTGTCTGAAGTGATCCGTTCCTTGAGCGTCATCGGTACGAAAGGCCAATGAAAAGGGGGCGAATCGCTCCGCCCCCTGGAATCTCGCGCGCGAGCGGCGCTCGTGCGCGTCAGTCGTCAGTCAGTAGAGCTTGGGCGGAAGCTGCTGGCTGCGCAGGCGCTTGTAGTGGCGCTTGATCGCGGCCGCCTTCTTGCGCTTGCGTTCGGAGGTCGGCTTCTCGTAGAACTCGCGCGCCCGCAGCTCGGTCAGGAGGCCCGTCTTCTCGATCGTGCGCTTGAATCGCCGCAGCGCGGCCTCGAACGGCTCGTTTTCGCGTACGCGTACGCTGGTCATGGAATGCGAAACCTTTCCGGACATGCGGCCAATGGGACCGCGAACAGCCTGTAAGTATAGCGGAGCGGCTGGAAGGAGGCAAACCGATATAATCGGACGGGACATGCGCGTCCTGGGCATCGAGACCTCCTGCGACGAAACCGGCGTCGCGCTCTACGACAGCGAGCATGGCCTCATCGCCGACGCGCTGCATTCGCAGGTGGCAATGCACGCCCCGTACGGCGGCGTCGTGCCCGAGCTCGCCTCGCGCGACCACGTCCGGCGCGTCGTTCCCCTCGTCGCCGAGGTGCTCGCCCAGGCCGGCTCCACGGCGACCGACATCGATCTCGTCGCGTACACGCGCGGCCCCGGGCTCGCGGGCGCGCTCCTCGTCGGCGCAAGCTTCGCGAGCGGCCTCGCGCTGGCGCTTCGCAAGCCCGCGATCGGCATACACCACCTCGAAGGTCATCTGCTGTCGCCGCTGCTCGGGGACCCGGCGCCATGCTTTCCGTTCGTCGCGCTGCTCGTGTCGGGTGGGCATACGCAGCTTTTCGAAGTCGCCGGCGTCGGACGCTATCGGCTCCTCGGCGAGACGCAGGACGACGCAGCCGGCGAAGCGTTCGACAAGACGGCGAAGCTTCTCGGCCTCGGCTATCCGGGAGGACCGGCGCTTGCAGCACTCGCCCCCAGTGGGCGCCCGGGCACGGTGAAGCTGCCGCGACCGATGATCGATTCGGGTGATCTCGACTTCAGCTTCTCCGGGCTGAAGACGGCGGTGGCGCTCGCTGCCCGCGACGCTGCGGGCTCGTTCCGGCCGGGCGCACTCGACGAGTCGACGCGCGCCGACATCGCGCGTGCGTTCGAGGACGCCGTCGTCGACGTGCTCGCGGCGAAGGCGATGGCGGCGCTCGACGCGACCGGCCGTACGACGCTCGTTGTCGCGGGCGGCGTTGGCGCGAATCGCCGGCTGCGCGAACGCCTCTCCGACGACTGCGCGCGTCGCGGCACCTTTGTGTACTTCCCCGATCCGCGCTACTGCACCGACAACGGGGCGATGATCGCGCTCGCCGGGGCTCTGCGCGCCGGCGATGCGTCGACCGACCGGCGCTTCTCGGTCGAGCCGCGCTGGGAGCTCGCCGCGCTGGTCGAGCCCAAGGCGAGGCACGCCAGCTAGCGTCCGATCTGCCGCTCGCTTCCGGCGAGGAGCTGCCGGATGTTCTTCCGGTGACGCCAGAACAGGAGAAGCGCGATCGCGATGCTGACCCACGACTGCGCAGCTGCCGGACCGGCAACGTAGAACATGCCGAGCGGAAGCAGCAGTGCCGTCGTGAGCGCGGCAAGCGAGCTGATGCGAAAGCCGAACGCGATCAGCAGCCACACGATGCCGAGGACGAGGCCGAGCGGCCAGTACCACGCGAACACGACGCCGGTCGCGGTCGACACGCCCTTGCCGCCGGCAAAACGATGGAACACCGGGAGCAGGTGGCCGACGAAGACCGCAGCACCGGCCCCGGCCGACGTCCACGATGCGGCGCCGACGCGCGGTGCGAGCCAGGCCGTGATCGCCACTGCGGCGAAGCCCTTGAGCGCGTCGCCGGCGAGCGTCAGCGCCGCGGGGAGCCTGCGGCCGGTGCGCAGCACGTTGGTTGCGCCGGGATTGCCAGAACCGTAGGTGTGAGGATCCGGCAGCGCAAACAGGCGGCTCACCACCACCGCGAACGACACCGAGCCCAGGAGATAGGCCCCGGCGATCATGAGCAACGTCGCAGCCACGCGATCCTGGCGTCCGGTAAGATTTGGCGGCGGAACGATCTTAGCATCGGGCGATGGACACGATCTTCATCCATGACCTGCGCGTCGAAACGCGCGTCGGCGTCTACGCGTGGGAGCGCGAGCTCGCGCAGACGCTGCGCATCGACGCCGATCTCGGGCTCGCATCGGCGCGCGTGTTCGAGACCGGCGAGCTCGCCGACGCGGTCGACTACGCCGAAGTCGTCGCGCACGTCAGGACGTTCGCAGCGGATCACCCGCACCTGTTGCTCGAGCGCTTCGCCGAAGCGCTCGCGCAATCGATCCTCGCATCCTTCCGCGTGGCGTCGGTATCGCTTCGCATCGCCAAGCTCGGTGCACTTCCCGGCGTGCGCGAGCTCGGCGTGTCGATCGAGCGCTCGGCCGCGGCGGCACGATAGGGGTCCCGCGAGCCTGTAATGAAATACAAGGACTACTACGCGATCCTCGGTGTCGGGCGCACGGCGGGCGCCGACGAGATCAAGTCGGCGTACCGCAAGCTCGCGCGCAAGTATCACCCCGACGTCTCCAAGGAAAAGGACGCCGAGGAGAAGTTCAAGGAGGTGTCGGAAGCCTACGAGACGCTGAAGGACGCCGAAAAGCGCGCAGCCTACGACGAGCTCGGCCGTCACGCGAGCGGCGAAGACTTCCGTCCGCCTCCCGACTGGGAGCGCGCGTACGGCTCGGGTCAGCCCGCGTTCGACGACATCGACCTCGCCGACCTCTTTGCGAGTGTCGCCGGCGGTCGCCGCGGGCGCAGGCACGCGCCGGACGGCCCGTTGCCGGGGCAGGACTACGAGGCGCGGGTCGCGCTCTCGTTCGAACAGGCCTACCACGGCGCCGAGGTCGAGTTCGACCTCGGCGTGATCGAGCACGACGGCGAAGGCGGCCTGCGCCGCGCCACGCACAAGGTCAAGACGCGCATCCCGAAGGGCGTCGTCGATGGGCAGACGCTGCGCGTGCCGGGCAAGGGCGCGCCAGGAATCAACGGCGGGCCGCCGGGAGATCTCTTCCTCGACATCGTCGTCGCAGCGCATCCGCTCTACCGGACCGACGGACTCGATCTCCACGTCGATCTGCCGCTCGCTCCGTGGGAGGCGGTACTCGGCGCGAGCGTCGAGATTCCGACGCCTGGCGGGCGCGTCGCGTTGAAGGTTCCCCCCGGCACGCGGGCCGGGCAGACGCTGCGGCTCGGCGGGCGCGGGATGGCGCGTGCCGACGGCAAGTCCGGGCACCTCTACGCGCATGCACAAATCGCCGTGCCGACGGTCGTCGACGAGAAGCAGCGCGCGCTCTATCGAGAGCTCGCCGAGCACTCGGCGTTCGATCCGCGCGCCCACCTGGAGGGCAACTGATGGCTCCCGATGCCTACGACGCGATCGAGATCGAGGAGACTGCGGTGGTTTCGGTGACGGAGCTCTCCGCGCGATCGGGACTCTCCGAACTCGAGCTGCGCGTGCTCGTCGAATGCGGCGCGCTGCACCCGTCGCAGCTCGAAGGAGCGACGTGGGTGTTCAGCCGGCGATCGCTCGCGGTCGCGCGCACCGCGCGGCGTCTGCGCGACGACTACGCGCTCGACGACGTGCACAGCCTCGCCATACTGCTGCGCTACGTGCAGCGGATCGAGGAGCTGGAGGCCGAGCTGCGCCGCTACCGCCGCTAGGATGGGGTCACCATCTCAGCCGCGCGGATGATGCTGCCGATGGAGCTGTTTCAGCCGCTCGCGCGCGACGTGCGTGTAGATCGTCGTCGTCGTGATGTCGGCATGGCCGAGCAGGAGCTGCACGACGCGCAGGTCCGCACCGTGATTGACGAGGTGGGTCGCGAACGCGTGGCGCAGCACGTGCGGTGACAGGGAATCGGCGTCGATGCCGGCGCGACGCGCATAGCGTTTGACGAGCGCCCAGAACGCCTGCCGCGTCAGCGGACCGTGGCGGCGCGTGAGGAAGATCTCGTCGCGCGTGGCGCCGCCGGCGAGTTCGGTACGCACTTCGCGCAGATAGCGCGCGACCCACTCGACCGCCTCGTCGCCGACCGGGACCAGCCGTTCCTTGCTGCCCTTGCCGGTCACGCGTACGACGCCGGCATCGAGCGAGACCTGCGCGAGGCGCAGGCCGGTGAGCTCGGAGACGCGCAAACCCGTCGCGTAGAGCGTCTCCAGCATCGCGCGATCGCGAAGGCCGAGCCCGGTCGCTACGTCGGGCGCTGCGAGGAGCGCCTCGACCTGGGCCTCCGAGATCGATTTCGGCAGCCGCCGCGGCCGCTTCGGCGCACGGACGCGCAGCGTCGGATCGTGGTCAATCGCGCCGCGCTCGGCCTGGAAGCGGTAGAACCGGCGCAGCGACGACAGCCGGCGTGCGATCGACGCCGCCTTCGCGTGGAGGTGGAACTGGTCGGCCAGCCACTGCTCGACGTCGGCGCGCGTCGCCGCGAGCGGCGCGCCCGCGCGGGCGTCGAGCCACGCGGCCCACGCGACGAGGTCGCGGCGGTAGCTCGCGAGCGACGCCTGCGCGAGCCCGTCCTGCAGCCAGACCTGGTCGCAGAACGCGTCGATCAACACCGTCGCGTCCGCGCCCACGGCTAGAGTTTCATCCGCTGCGGCAAGGCCGTCACGAGTTGCGGGAAGAACCAGATCGCGAGTACCGCGGCGCACATAAGGAAGAACATCGGCAGCGCGTGCTTCGCGATCCAGGTGATCTGCCGCCCGGTCATTCCCTGCAGCACGAAGAGGTTGAATCCCACCGGTGGAGTGATCTGCGCCATCTCGACGACGAGCACGATGAAGATGCCGAACCAGAGCAGGTCGATGCCGGCCTTCTCGACCGTCGGCAGCACGACGCCCATCGTCAGCACGACCATCGAAATGCCGTCGAGGAAGCAGCCGAGGACGATGTAGAAGACGGCGAGGGCGACGATCAGACCGAACGTCGAGAGGCCAAGCGTGCCGATCCACGCGGCGAGGTCGGTCGGCAGGCCGATGTAGCCCATCGAGAGCGTGAGAAACGACGCCCCGGCGAGGATCAGCGCGATCATGCAGTAGAGCCGCGTCGCGCCGAGCAGGCTGTCGCGAAACGCCGCCCAGCCGAGCGAGCGCTGGAACGCGGCGATGACGAGCGCGCCGACGACGCCGAAGGCCGCGGCTTCGGTCGCTGTTGCGACACCGGTATAGATCGACCCCAGCACGGCGAGGATCAGCAACACGACGGGGATCAGGTGCCGCGAAGCCGCGAGCTTCTGCACGAGGCTGGTGCGCTCGGCAGCCGCCGGAATGCGCTCGGGATGCGCGAGCGACCACACGACGATATAGCCCGAGAACAGCACGGCGAGCATGATCCCGGGGATGATGCCGGCGATGAAGAGCTTCGCGATCGACACGTTCGCCGTGACGCCGTAGACGATCATGATGATCGACGGCGGGATCAGCAGCCCCAGCGTTCCGGCGCCGGCGAGCGTGCCGACCGTCATGCCGTCGGGGTAGCCGCGGCTCTCGAGCTCGGGGAGCGTCATCTTGCCGATCGTCGCGCAGGTCGCCGCCGACGAGCCCGACACCGCGGCGAAAATCGTGCAGCCGATGATGTTGGTGTGGAGCAGTCGCCCGGGGACGCGCTCGAGCCACGGGGCGAGGCCGCGGAACATGTCCTCCGAGAGCCGCGTCCTGAACAGGATCTCGCCCATCCAGACGAAGAGCGGCAGCGCCGTCAGCGTCCACGACGACATCGTGCCCCAGATCGTGACGGCCATCGCGTCGCCGGCCGGCCGGCTCGAGAAGAGCTCCATGCCGATCCACGCCACCCCAGTCAGCGCGAGCCCGATCCACACGCCGCTGCCGAGGAGCACGAACAGCGCGACGATGAGCAGCGTCGTGATCAGCGCGTCGATCGCGAACTCCGCCGGCCGTGCGTCGGTCGCGCGCCGTCACTCATTGTGAAGCGCCTCCGCCGGGGTGCTGCGCGTTCGTGCGCCGCGCCATTCGAGCACCAGCTCGTCGACGAACGCGACGAAGAGGACCAGCGTTCCGGCTGCCATCGCGATCTGCGGAATCCACAGCGGCGTCGCGTCAGTGCCGGTCGACACGTCGTTGAACTGCCACGACTGGAACGCGAGGCGCGTGCTGTACCAGGCGAACGCCGCGGCAAGGAGCGTCGCCACGGCGAGCGCCCACAGCTCGAGCCCGCGCCGCATGCCGGAGGGCGAGCGCTCGAGTACGAGCGACACGCGGATGTGCTCGTTTCTCTTCAGCGTATGCGCGAGGGCGAGAAACCCGCTCGCCGCCATGCAGTACCCCGCGTAGGCATCGGTGCCGGGGACGTACCAGCCGATCGGCCGCCCGACGATGCCCATCAGCACCATCGCGAGCGTGCCGATCAGGAACAGCGCGGCGAGCCACGCCGCGGCGTCGTAGAGGCGGTCGAGTGCTCGGCGCACGCGTCGGTCGCGTACCCGGACGGCCGATCGTCGCGGTCCGATCGACCGGGACCGGCCGACCGCGGCTTCGCTACTGAAGCTGGCGATATTCGGCGATGACCGCGCGTCCTTCGGCCTTGGTCTTCTTCAGCCACGCAGCGAGCATCTCGTTGCCGACCTTGCGCAGGCCCGCGGTGAGCTCGGGCGAAGGCTTCAGGATGTTCATCCCGTGCTTGCGCAACTGGTCGTAGTACCAGTTCGTCTTCTCCTCGGAGAGCTTCCAGCCGCGCTTCTCGGCAACCGCTGCAGCCTTCAGCACCGCCTTCTGCTCAGCCCTCGGCAGCGCATTGAACGCCTTGCGGTTGACGATCACCGCGTTCTTCGGCAGCCACGCCTGCGTGTCGTAGAAGTTCTTGATCTGCTCGTAGGTCTTCGAGTCGTAGCCGGTCGCTCCAGACGACATGTAGGAGTCGATGACGCCGGTGGCGAGTGCCTGCGAGACCTCGGCCGCCTGCACCGTCACCGGCTGCGCGCCGACGAGCTCGGCGATCTTCGCCGTCGCCGGGCTGTAGGCGCGCCACTTGAGGCCCTTCATGTCGGCGACGCTGTTCAGCGTCCGGTTGGTGAAGATCCCCTGCGGCGGCCACGGCACCGCATAGAGCAGCATCATTCCCTGCTTCGCGAGTTTCGCCTGGAGCGGGCGCCGCTGCGCCTCGTAGAGCTTGAACGCCTGCACGTACGAGGTCGCGAGGAAGGGGACGCCGTCGAGCCCGTAGAGGGGATCTTCGTTCTCGTAATTGACGAGCAGGATCTCGCCGGCCTGCACCTGGCCGCCCTGCACGGCGCGCTTGATCTCCGGCGCCTTGAACAGCGACGCGTTCGGATGGAGCTGAATCGTGAGCTTGCCGCCGGTGGCCTTCGCGACGTCGTCGGCAAACTGCTGCAGGTTCTCGGTGTGGAAGTTGTTCGCGGGATACGCGCTCGGCAGGTCCCACTTCGTCTGCGCAACCGCGGGGAGCGCCAGCGCGGCCATGAAGGCCGCGAGCGCAAGGGTCAGACATCGCATTGCGATCCTCCTGTCGGGGCGGCCGCAGTCCCGGGCCGCGAGAAGGCGGTCATGGTAGCAAAGATCAGCCGCGACGGTACCTACGGGGCAGGGCGCCGAGACCCGCGTTCGGCGATAATCGACCGGCGCCACGGCGGTCTGCGGCACTGCGCTGCCACTTCGCCGCCACTGCGCCGCCACTGCGCCGCCACTTCGTTGCCTCCCAGCTTCCCCCGATGACCCGTTCCTCCGCCGATCTTCCGTCCCGCTGGCAGTTCTGGATCGACCGCGGCGGCACGTTCACCGACATCGTCGCGAGGCGGCCCGACGGCGCCCTCGTCACGCACAAGCTCCTCTCCGAGGACCCCGAGCGCTACGACGACGCCGCAGTCGCCGGCATCCGCGAGCTCCTCGACCTCGCTCCCGATGCCGCGGTGCCGGCGCAGCGCATCGAAGCGGTCAGGATGGGCACGACGGTTGCCACCAACGCGCTGCTCGAGCGCAAGGGCGAGCGGACACTGCTCGTGGTGACGCGCGGTTTTCGCGATGCGCTGCGCATCGGTTACCAGAACCGCCCGAAGCTCTTCGTACGGGCAATCGAGCTGCCGACGCTGCTCTACGAGCGCGTCGTCGAGGTCGACGAGCGCATCGGCGCACACGGCGACATCGTGTGCGATCTCGACGTCGACGGCGCCGAGCACGTGCTGCGTGACGCATTCGACGCCGGCATCCGCTCGTGCGCGATCGTGCTGATGCACGGCTACCGCTACCCGCAGCACGAGCAGGCGCTCGCCGCGCTCGCCCGACGGATCGGTTTCGCCCAAGTATCGGCGAGCCACGCGACGAGCCCGCTGATGAAGTTCGTGTCGCGCGGCGACACGACGGTCGTCGACGCGTATCTGTCGCCGATCCTGCGGCGCTACGTCGAGACGGTCGAGCGGGCGCTCGGCGATGTGCGCCTGCAGTTCATGCAGTCGAGCGGCGGACTCACCGACGCACACCTGTTCCAGGGCAAGGACGCCATTCTGTCCGGCCCCGCCGGCGGCATCGTCGGCGCGGTGGAGGTCGCGAAGCGCGCCGGCTTCGATCGCATCATCGGCTTCGACATGGGCGGTACGTCGACCGACGTTACGCATTACGCCGGCGAGTATGAGCGCGCGTTCGACACCCATGTCGCCGGCGTGCGGATCCGCGCGCCGATGATGAAGATCCACTCGGTCGCCGCGGGCGGTGGGTCGATCTGCGGCTTCGACGGCAGCCGCTTTCGCGTCGGGCCCGAATCGGCAGGCGCGAACCCGGGTCCGGCGTCGTACCGCCGCGGCGGACCGCTGACGGTGACCGACTGCAACGTGATGGTCGGCAAGCTGCAGCCTGCACTGTTCCCGCGCGTGTTCGGCCCGCGCGGCGGCCTGCCCCTCGACGCGGCGATCGTGCACGAGCGGTTCGCCACCCTCGTCGACGAGGTCGCCGCGGCGACCGGCGTGCGGCGCACACCCGAGGAAGT
>JAICXH010000073.1 GCA_025981645.1 Burkholderiales bacterium | reverse complement strand
CGGGAGGTCGATCATGTTCAGGATCGGGATGATCGTGAGACCGGCGTCGAGCGCGAGGAAGAGGTTGGACAGCGTCTGGGCCTGGATCCCCTGTGAGGCGTCGACGACGAGGATGGCGCCTTCACAGGCAGCCAGAGATCGCGACACTTCGTACGTAAAGTCGACGTGTCCGGGAGTGTCGATGAGGTTGAGCTCATACGCTCGCCCCGCACGGCCCGCGTAGCTCATGCGGACGCCGTTCAACTTGATCGTGATGCCGCGCACGCGCTCGAGGTCCAAGGTGTCGAGGACCTGCTCGCCCATCTCGCGGTCGGAGAGGCCGCCGCAGCGCTGGATGAAGCGATCGGCCAGCGTCGACTTGCCGTGGTCGATGTGCGCGATGATCGAGAAGTTGCGGACGTTCTGCATCGGCAAAGCTGGCTATTCTAGCCGATGCCGCGGGCTCAGCCCGCCCCGCCGCCGGTCAGGAACGCGCGCACCCGCCCTTCGTCGAGAAAATGGTGGCACAGCTCACGGCCCGTCGCGACGGGGCCTGCGAAAAGCACCGGAACCCGCTCGCCGTAGCGTGACTCGAACTCGGGGCTCGCATCGACGTCGAGCTCGTCCAGCGCGACATCGTGGCCGGCCGCGAGGCGCCGCAGTCCCTCGCGCATGTCGTCGCAGAGGTGGCAGTACGCGCGCGACAGAAGCGTGAGCTGCAGCGTCAAGTCACTCCGACGCCGGCGGCGCCGGCTTGATCGTCGCGAAAAACTGGTTGTCGCCGCGCCGGAGCTGCAGCGTCACCGCCGACGTGGGGTCGATCGCGGCGAGGAGTTCGTTCAGCTGCACCGCCGACTTCGCCGCGCGAAGCTGGCCGTCGCGAACGATCGAGAGGATCACGTCGCCCGGCTGCACGTTGCCGCGCACGACGCCGACGACGTCCTCGATCAGCACGCCTCCCGAGCGGATCTCGAGTTCGCGGCGCTGGTCGTCGGAGAGGTCGGCGAGCGCCAGGCCGATGCGGTTGGCCTTCGGCCGTGGCTTCGCCGCCGGAGCATCGCGCCCCGAGGCGGTAGGAGCGCGGTCCTTCAGTTCGGCGACGACCACGTCGGCGCCGAGCGGCGCACCATTTCGCCACAGGCCGAGCTCGATCCTGGTGCCGGGCCGGATCGCCGCGATGATGCGCGGCAGGTCGGTCGACGACGTCACGCTGTGACGGTCGACGCGCACGATGATGTCGCCGACGCGCACACCGGCCTTGCCCGCCGGCCCTTCGGCATCGACCGCGTTGACGAGCGCCCCCGCGGCATCCTTAAGCCCGAACGCCGTCGCCGCATCGGGCGACAGGTTCTGGATCTGCACGCCGATGCGTCCGCGCGTCACGTACCCGTGCGCGCGGAGCTGCTCGACGGCATTCATCGCGACGTCGATCGGCACGGCGAACGACAGCCCCATGTAGCCGCCGGTGCGCGAGTAGATCAGCGAGTTGATGCCGATGACCTCGCCCTTCATGTTGAAGAGCGGTCCGCCCGAATTGCCGGGGTTGATCGCGACGTCGGTCTGGATGAACGGGACGAGGTTCTCCTGCGGCAGATCGCGCCCTTTCGCGCTGACGATCCCCGCGGTCATCGTGTTGGCGAGGCCGAACGGCTTGCCGATCGCGACGACCCATTCGCCGACCTTGAGCCGCGACGGGTCGCCGACGGTGACGCGCGGAAGATTCTTCGCGTCGATCTTGAGCAGTGCGACATCGGTGCGCGCGTCGGTGCCCACGACCCGAGCGGTGAACTCGCGCCGGTCGGAAAGGTGCACGGTGACCTCGCTCGCGTCGTCGATGACGTGGGCGTTGGTGACGACGTAGCCGTCGGAGGAGACGATGAATCCGGAGCCGCTCGACTGCGGCTCGAACTCGCGGTCGCGTCCGCCGGAATCGCGCCCGCCCTGATCGCGCCCCGGCGGCGGCCCGAAACGCCGGAAGAACTCGGAGAAGGCATCGTCGTCGGTGGCGCCGGCTCCGTGCCCGTGCCGCGGCTTCTGCGTGACGTCGATCGACACGACCGCCTGGCTCTGGTGGGCGTAGAGCTCGGTGAAATCGGGCAGCGCGGCGCCGCGCCCCTGGCCGGAGGCGGCATTGGACGCCGCGACCGAGACGAGCGCGACGACGGCGAGCGCGCGCAGGTTACGCGTGGCGCGCAATGGCGCAGACATCATCGATCCTCCCTTGTCGATGGCGGCCCCTGGGCGGGACGCTATCGACGTTCGACCGAGTTGGCGATCTGGCGCACCGTGGCGCCCGGCGTTTCCCCCATCACCGTCACCAGCTGATCGCCTCGGCGCACGCTGTAGACGTTGAGCCCCCCCTGGTGCACGAGGCCGGCCGGGCCGTGCGCGGTAGCGGCCGGCTCGACGAAGACGGAAACCGACACGAGGCCGTCGCTGTACACGAGGTGCGCGACGGGGTCGGCCCGCCCGTGCAGCTTGCGGTAGCCTTCCATGATCTTGGTGAAGCCGGCCGGAACGTGCGTCACCACCCAGCCGGTGTTCTCGACTGCGAGGTCATGCGCGGTGCCCTCGATGACCTGCCAGTCGGGCGGCGTGACCGGCCACGACGGTGCAACCAGCGCGCGATCCGCCGGAATGCCAAGCGTGATGTCGGTGAACGCGAACTGCTCGATTCCGTCGCCAGCCTCGTTCACCAGGCGCGCCTTCAACAGCAGCCCCGTTTCGCTGTCCGACCAGAAGCGGTGTCCGTAGCGCAGGCCGTCGCGCGGATGGAACACGACGACCTCGGCCGAACGTCCGCTGACGCGGTCGTCGCCGACGACCTGGAAATCGTAGTAGCGCGACAGCGTCTGCCGCTGCTCGCCCGACAGCGACGGGAACACGTTGCGGAACGTGCGCGGCTCGACGCGGACCAGCTTCGCGTCGGGGTAATAGCAGCGGACTTCGCCGCGCGTCCGGATGAGCTCGCGCGCCGGCCCGTCGAGGTTGGTGAGCTTCTCGAACTGCCTGCCGCCATCGTTGATGTGGGCGATCCGCGACGATTCGACGTGCGGGCCGAGTTGATAAACGATCGTGCCGACGTAGTTCGTGTTGCGCGCGGCGGTCGCGGCGCGCAGCAGCCACTCCATCGCGTCCTCGCCGTGCGCGGCGGGCGCCGCGTGGGCGGCGGGCGCCGCGGGCGCCACGGGCGCGGCGAGCGCCGGCGCTGCCAGCGCTGCCAGCGCTGCGGCAGTCGCAGCGACCGCGGCGCACCTCGCCAGCTCGGAACGTACGCCTGCGATCAAGGCTTCACTTCGCGCGTCACGGCGACATCGCGCAGATACGGCCCCATGCCCTGAAGCATCGCCGACGGCGCGTACTCCTGGTGAGCGAGCAGGTAGTCGGCCGAGACCGTCGACGGACCGATCTCGGTGCCGCGCATGCTGCCCGCGACCACGGAGCCCGAGAGCCCCGCCGGCGTCGCATCGACCAGCGACCACGCCGTCCAGCCGACGACGGCGACGGCCGCGAGCGTCGCGGCCACCGCCCAGGCCCAGGTCGCCGGGCGCGGCGGCGCCGGGGCGCTCGGGGCGAGTACCGTCGGCTCGACGGCGAGGCGCTTCGCCACGTCCTCGCGCAGGTCGCGCGTCACGCCGACTTCGCCGCGCAACGCGTCACCGATCGCGTGGTAGCACGTCCACGTCATCATCGCCTGGCGGTGCCGCAGCGACTGCCACAGCGCGTGCGTCTCGATGCCGTCGACCTCGCCGTCCATCAAACGTGAGATTTCCTCGCTCATCACCATCTCCGGTTTCCGTCGACATCGAGCAACGGCCGCAATTCGGCGGCAATCGATTCACGGGCACGGAAAATCCGCGACCGCACCGTTCCGATCGGACAATTCATCACCGTCGCGATCTCCTCGTACGACAAACCCTCGATCTCGCGCAGCGTGATCGCCGTGCGCAGATCCTCCGGGAGCTGCTCCATCGCGCGGTTCACCGTCGTCGCGATCTGCTTGCCGAGGAGCTCCGCCTCGGGGGTCGCCGTGTCGCGGAGCTGCTCGGCGTCCTCGAAGGTTTCGGCATCCTCGTGGTCGAATCCGGTCGACGTCGGCGCGCGCCGCCCCATTGCGACGAGGTAGTTCTTCGCCGTGTTGATGGCGATCCGGTAGAGCCACGTGTAGAACGCGCTGTCTCCGCGGAAACTCGGCAATGCGCGGTACGCCTTGATAAATGCCTCCTGCGTCACGTCCTCGACCTCGGCCGGATCGCGCACCAGGCGCGACAGCAACCGACCCAGCTTGCGCTGGTACTTCGCCACCAGCAGCTCGAACGCGTGCTTGTCGCCACGCTGCGCCCGCAGCACGAGCTGCTGATCGACCTCGCGATCACCCATCAAGCGGGCAGTCCCTGATTCGCGTCGTTGTTATGCCCGCCGGAGGGCGGAAGCGGCGCCAGATGACCGCCCGGCAGCGGGCGGAAGGCGCCGCGCGCGTCGACACAACGCGCGCTTGCAGCAACAGACCACCCTCGGGGCGCCAAGTTCATCGCCTGCCGTCGGTTCCGGAAGCGCCGGTCCGGGGAGCATGCCTCAGCAGCGCGAGCGCCGGCCGTACCGCTCCGGTGACCGTCCCCCGGTAGTTGACGAGGTCGCGCCGCGCCCACGGGGCGAGCTCGGCGCGCGCCCCTGCGTCGAGGAGGCCCAGGGCGTCGAGGACCGCCACGACGGCCGGATAGAGTCCCCGCTTCTGTCCGTCGACCACCTTGACCGCGATCCCGATGCCACGGCTGCGTACGCCGAGGGCCTGTACGCCCTCGGCACCGACCTTGCTCACCCAGTCGCCGCGTCCTGCGCGCATCAGCGCGAGATCGCTGCGCGCCTCGCCCGACACCATCTCCGGGTGGGCGGTCATCGCGTCGGCGATCCGGCGCGGCGCCTCGCCGTAGCCCGCGTCGCCGCGGTCGGAAGCCAGGCGTGCGAAGGCGAGTGCCAAGCGCGACAGCGGCACCGCGTAGTTCGGCGCCGAGCAGCCGTCGATCCCCGACTGCAGGCGTGCTTCGGCGACGCCGGTGAACGCCGCCACCGCGTGCCGGATCGACTGCTGCAGCGGATGGTCGAACGCGAGGTAGTGCGCTCGATCCCAGTCGCAGAGCGCGCAATGCGCGAGCATGCCCGCATGCTTGCCCGAGCAATTGTGGGCGAGCGGCGAGTACGGCGGCGGCGGCGGGAATCTCGACAGAGCGTCGTAGAAGCCCGGCACCTGGGTGCCGCACTGCAGGTCCTCGACGCGATTGCCAGCGCGCGCGAGCATGTCGGCTACCCCGTCGACGTGGCGCGGCTCGCCCGAGTGGCTCGCGCACATCAGCGCCACCTGCGCGGGCGAAAAGCCGAAGCGATCGACGCCACCGGCGGCGACGAACGAAAGCGCCTGCAACGGCTTCAACGCGCTGCGCGTGAAGGTCAGGAACTCGGGATCGCCGGCTGCGGCGAGCAGCACGCCGTCGCGATCGACGACTGCGACCGATCCCAGATGAATGCTTTCGACCGCGCCGCCGCGGGTCGCCTCGGCGAGCGGAACGTGCGAGGGCCGCGGCACGCGCCCGGCGTCGGAGGGGGTCATGGCGGTCGCTGCGGGCACGCCGCCATTATCACCGATTGCCGGCGCCGCTCAGGACGGCGCCGCCGTGCCGGCGAGCGCTGCGCGAATCTGCTCCAGCGCCAACGGATCCTCGATCGTCGTGAGGTCGCCCGGGTCGCGTCCCTCGGCAAGCGCCTGGATCGAGCGGCGCAAGAGCTTCCCCGAGCGGGTTTTCGGCAGCAGCGTCACGAAATGCACGTGGGCAGGACGGGCGATCGCGCCGAGTTCGCGGTCGACCGTCTGCATCACCTCGTCCTGCAGCGTCTCCGGCCCATTCGCCGCGGCAAGCCGCGCCGGATCGCGCACCACGGCGAACGCGACCGGGACCTGCCCCTTGACGGCATCGTGCACGCCGACCACCGCCACCTCGGCGATACCGGTGTGAGCCTGGACGGCCTCCTCGATCTCGCGCGTTCCGATCCGGTGCCCGGCAACGTTGATCACGTCGTCGGTGCGGCCGAGCACGAAGTAATAGCCGTCGCGGTCGCAGGTCGCCCAGTCGAACGTCGAATACACCTGGCGCCCCGGGACCGTCTTGAAGTAAGTCTCGAGGAAACGTGCGTCGTCGCCCCAGACCGTCGTCATGCAACCCGGCGGCAGCGGCGGCGCGATCGCGAGCACGCCCTTCTCGCCTGCCGTGGAATCGGCACCGGTGACGCCGTCGACGAGGTGCACGTCGTAGCCATACACCGGAAACGACGGCGAGCCGAACTTGCGCGGCGTGTCGGCGACCCCCGGCTGCGCCGACAGGATCGGCCAGCCGGTCTCGGTCTGCCAATAGTTGTCGACCACCGCCACGCCGAGCGCCTCGGCCGCCCAGCGCGCAGTCGGCTCGTCCAGCGGCTCGCCGGCGAGGAACAGGTAGCGCAGCGACGAGAGGTCGTGGCGCTTCATGTACGACGGATCCTGTTTCTTCAGCACGCGGATCGCCGTCGGCGACGTGAACATCGTGCGCGGCCGGTGCTCCTCGACGATCTTCCACCAGATGCCGGGGTCGGGGCGGATCGGCAGACCCTCGTACATGATCGTCGTCGAGCCGTTCAGGAGCGGCCCATAGACGATGTAGGAGTGGCCGACGACCCAGCCGATGTCGCTCGTCGTGAACATCGCTTCGCCCGGCGCCACCGAGAAGATGCGCCGCATCGACGAGACCAGCGCCACCGCGTGGCCACCGGTGTCGCGCTGCACGCCCTTGGGCTTTCCGGTCGTTCCCGACGTGAACAGAATGTACGACGGCTCCGACGATTCGAGCCATTCGCAATCGACCCGCGCGCCGCGGTGCGCGGCCGCGAGCGTCGCCCAGTCGACGTCGCGCGGCGCCTGCATCGTGTGCTGCAGATCGAGCCTGCGGTCGAACAGCAGCACGTGCCGCGGCGGATGGCGGGCGATCGACAGCGCTTCGTCGACGAGCGGCTTGTACGGCAGCACCTTGCCGCCGCGCATCCCGGCGTCGGCGGTGACGAGGAGCACCGGTTTCGCGTCGTCGATGCGCGTCGCGAGGCTTGCCGAGGCAAAGCCGCCGAACACCACCGAGTGGATCGCGCCGATGCGCGCACACGCGAGCATCGCAAACGCCGCCTCGGCGATCATCGGCATGTAGATCAGCACGCGGTCGCCGCGCCCGACCCCCAGCGCCTTCAGCATCGATGCGCAGCGGTTCACCTCGTCGAAGAGCTCGCGGAAGCTGTAGTGCCGCGACTGTCCGGTCTCGGTCGAGATGTAGACGAGCGCCGGCGCGTCGCCACGCGTGGTGAGGTGACGGTCGATCGCGTTGTGGCAGAGGTTCGTCGTGCCGCCGACGAACCAGCGGGCGAACGGCGGCCGCGAGTAGTCGAGCACGCGCCCGAATGGCGTATGCCAGTCGACGATCTTCGCCTCCTCGCGCCAGAAGCCTTCGCGGTCGGCGATCGAACGGCGGTGGAACTCGGCGTACGCGGCGAGCGCCGCGTCGGCCGGTGCAGTCTCGTTCATGCCCATGGCAAGCTCCTCGTTCCTCGCTCCCCTGCCCGCGCTCCCCGTCGGTGCACCGGGTGGCCTGCCCGCTACGGGTGGCTGTCCGCCGAGATGCGCACGACGGTGCGCCCGCGCACCATGCCCTTGAGATAGGCATCGAAGTGCGTCGGCAATTCGTCGAAATCGATCGTTCGCACCTGGTCGTGGACGCGGTCGGGCCGCCACTCGGCCGCGAGCTTGTTCCAGATCCGCTGGCGCAGCGGCATCGGCGTGTTGGCGCTGTCGGTTCCAAGCAGGTGCACGCCGCGCAGGATGAACGGCGCGACGGTGGTCGGGAGCTTCATCCCCATCGCCAGGCCGACCGCCGCGACGGTCCCGGCGATCTTCGCAGTGGCGAGGAGCCACGCGAGCATGTCGCCACCAAGATTGTCGACCGCGCCGGCCCAGGTCGCCTTCTCCAGCGGGCGGATCCTGGTGAGGTCGATCGCCGAGCGCAGCATCACGTCGGTCGCGCCGATCCCGCGCAGATAGGCCGCTTCCTCGCCCTTGCCGGTGATCGCGGCGACCTCGAAGCCCTCCTTCGCGAGGATCTCGATCGCTACCGAGCCGACGCCGCCGGTGGCGCCCGTCACCGCGACCGGGCCGTTTCCGCGCACGAGTCCGTTGTGCTGCATCAGGTGGACCGCGAGCGCTGCCGTGAAGCCCGCGGTGCCGATCGTCATCGCATCGAAGGCCGTCATGCTCTCGGGACGCCGCACCACCCAGTCGGCCGGCACGCGCACGTACTCGGCGTAGCCGCCGTCGTGCGACACGCCAAGGTCGTAGCCGGTGACGATCACCTTGTCGCCGCGCCTGAAGCGCGGATCGGTCGACGACTCGACGGTGCCGGCCGTGTCGATGCCGGCCACCGTCGGGAACTTGCGCATGATCCTGCCGGCACCGTTGTACGAAAGCGCGTCCTTGTAGTTGATCGTCGAGTACTTGGTTCGTATCACCACCTCGCCCGGGTCGAGCTCGTCCAGCGTCATCGGCACGAAGCGGCTCGCGACGACGCCGGCTTCCTCGAAAGTGCGGTACGCGGTGAACTTCTGCACGGGGATCTCCTCGCGCCGTCAGGCGCAGTGTGGATGCAGCGCTGTCGTCATCCCGGATCGCGGCCGGAGCCGCCGTCGGTCGTGTGGGGCAAGGCCATGTAGTCGCGCGTGCGCATCTCGACGAGCCGGCTCACCGTGCGCGCAAACTCGCGCACATTGGGACCATCGGGGTAGAGCGACTCCGCAGGCACTGCAGCCGAGGCGACCAACTTCACGCGATGATCGTACAGGATGTCGACGAGCCAGGTGAAGCGCCGGGCCTGGTCCGCCGTATCGGGCCCGAGCTGCGGGATGCCCGAAATCAGCACCACGGCGAAGCGCCGGGCGAGCTCGAGATAGTCGCGCTGCGAGCGCGGTCCGTCGCAGAGCGCGGCGAAGTCGAACCAGACGACGCTGCCGGCACGGCGTCTCGCGGGCAGCACGCGCCCGTCGACGACGAGGCGCGTTTCCTCGTCCGCCCCGGCGCGCATCGATTCGAACACGCGATCGAGTGCGCGCTCGGTCGCAGCTCCTGCCGGAACGTACCAGGCGTCGAGGCGGCCGAGCGCCTGCAGCCGGTAATCGACACCGGCGTTGACCTCGACGACGTCGAGCGAGCGCTTGATCGTCTCGATCGCCGGCAGGAAGCGCTCGCGCAGGAGCCCGTCGGGCCACAACGCGTCAGGCGCGTAGTTCGACGTCAGCACCAGCACGACGCCGGCGCCGATCATGCCTTCGAGCAGGCGCCCGAGGATCATCGCGTCGGCGATATCGGCCACGTGGAACTCGTCGAAGCAGATCAGCCGGTAGCGGCGCGCGATGCGGGCGGAGACCGTCACCAGCGGATCGGCTTCGTCACGTATCGCCGCGAGCATGTCCTGCGTCTCGCGCATGAACGCGTGGAAATGGATGCGCGTCTTGCGCCGGATGCCGACCGTCGCGTAGAAGCTGTCCATCAACAGGCTCTTGCCGCGACCGACGCCACCCCACAGGTAGATTCCGCGCGGGACCGGCGGAACCGCGAACAGGCGCTTCAGCCGCGACTCGCGCGCCGCGCGGAATGCCTCGAGCTCGTCAGAGAGATCCTGCAGCCGCTCCATCGCCGCCACCTGCGCGGCATCGAGCGTCGAATGCCGGTGATCGAGCAGCGGTTCGAGGTAATCGATGAGGCCGCCGTGGCGGCGCGCGATCTGACCGGGTTCCGCGCCGCTCATCGTCCGCGGCCGGAGCGCCTCAAGCGTTGAGCGAACGGCGGTCGACGGCGAGCGCCGCCTCATGCGTCGCCTCCGACAGCGTCGGATGCGCGTGGCATATGCGCGCGAGATCCTCGCTCGCAGCGCCGAACTCCATTGCCACGACGCCCTCCTCGACGAGTTCGCCAGCCATCGGACCGACGACGTGCATGCCGAGCACGCGGTCGGTCGCCGCGTCGGCGACGATCTTCACGAACCCGGTGGTCTCGCCTATCGCGCGCGCGCGCGCGTTGGCGGAGAACGGGAAGCTGCCCGCGCGTACGTCGACGCCCGAGCCGCTGAGTTCGCGCTCGCTCCTGCCGACCCACGCGATCTCGGGAGACGTGTAGATCACCCACGGAACCGTCCCGAAATCAACGTCGGGATGCTGGCCGGCGATCCGTTCGGCGACGGCGACGCCTTCCTCCTCGGCCTTGTGCGCGAGCATCGGCCCGCGCACGACGTCGCCGATCGCCCAGACGTTGGGAAGGTTCGTCCGGCACTCGGCGTCGACGTTGACGAAGCCGCGCGCGTCGAGCGCGAGGCCGATGTCGGCCGCGCCGAGACCCGCGGTCGTCGGCACGCGCCCGATCGACACGATCAGCCGATCGAACCCGTCGCGGTGATCGGTTCCGTCGGCGTCGCGCCAGGCGACGTCGACGCCATCGGAGCGCAGGTCGACGCCCCCGACGGTGACGCCGAAGCGCATCGCGAGCCCCTGGCGGGTGAACGCCCGCAGCGCCTCCTTCGCAACCGCCTCGTCGGCTGCGGGAAGCAGGCCGGGGAGCGCTTCGAGAATCGTCACCTCGGCGCCGAGCCTGCGCCAGACGCTGCCGAGCTCGAGCCCGATCTCGCCGGCCCCGATGACACCAAGGCGCTTCGGCACCTCGGCGATCGCGAGCGCACCGGCATTGTCCAGCACGCGCAGGTTGTCGAACACGATTCCTGGGAGCGCGCGCGGCAGCGACCCGGTCGCGACGATCACGTGCGTCGCCGCGAGCTCGGCGGCGCCGGGACCGTCGACCGCGACCGTCCAACGCTCGCCGTCGCGGCCGGCGATCCGGCCGCGGCCCTGGAACAGCGTCACCTTGTTCTTGCGGAACAGGAACAGGATGCCGTCGTTGTTCTGCGCGACGATGCGGTCCTTGCGCGCAAGCATCTTGGCGACGTCGATCGCGAGGCCATCGATGGCAATGCCGTGATCGGCGAAACCGTGGCCTGCGCGCTCGAAGTTCTCCGACGATTGCAGCAAAGCCTTCGACGGAATGCAGCCGACGTTCGTGCAGGCGCCCCCGGGCGCGGGCTTGCCGTCGGCGCGCGTCCAGTCGTCGACGCAGGCGACGTTGAAGCCGAGCTGCGCGGCGCGGATCGCGGCGATGTAGCCGCCCGGTCCGGCGCCGATCACGACGATGTCGAATGGCTGGCTCATGGGCATTCAGCGGAGGGGCGCTGCGCGGTGCCACCACCACGGCGCCTTTCTTCGCGATAAAGGTTCAGATGTCGAGAAGGAGGCGTGCAGGGTCCTCGAGCGCGTCCTTGATCGCCACCAGCGACAGCACTGCCTCGCGGCCGTCGACGATCCTGTGGTCGTAGGATTGCGCGAGAAAGTTGATCGGCCGCACGACGACCTGCCCGTTCACGGCCACGGGGCGCTCGCGCGTCGCGTGCACGCCGAGGATCGCCGACTGCGGCGGATTGATGATCGGCGTCGACAACATCGAGCCGAACACGCCGCCATTGCTGATCGTGTAGGTGCCGCCCGTCAGCTCCTCGACGGTGAGCTTGCCGTCCTGCGCGCGCTTGCCGTAGTCCGCGATCTGCCGCTCGATGTCGGCGATCGACATCTGGTCGGCATCGCGCAGGATCGGCACCACGAGGCCGCGCGGACTGCCGACGGCGATGCCGATGTCGTAGTAGCCGTGATAGACGATGTCGCTGCCATCGATCGACGCGTTGACGAGCGGAAACTTCCGGAGCGCATGCACGGCCGCCTTCACGAAGAAGCCCATGAAGCCGAGCTTGACGCCATGCTCCTTCTCGAAGCGCTCCTTGTGGCGGTTGCGCAGCTCGATCACCGCCTGCATGTCGACCTCGTTGAACGTCGTCAGGATCGCCGCGTTCGACTGCGACTGCACGAGCCGCTCGGCCACTCGGGCGCGAAGGCGCGACATCGGCACGCGCTGCTCGGGGCGCGAGCCGAGCGCGGCCGGAAGTTGCACCGCCGGCGCACGTGCGGGCGACGGCGCACGCGCCGCCGGCGCCGCGGGGGCTGCGGGACCCGGTGCGGCAGCGGCGGGGGTGCTGGCCGAAGCAGCGGCGAGCGCGTCGCCCTTGGTGATCCTTCCGCCGCGCCCGGTGCCGGCGATCGTCGCGGGATCGACGCCCGTATCGGCGATCACCTTGCGCGCGGCGGGGAGCGCAGCGGCAGCACCACCCGGTCCGACTGCGGGCCGCGCAGGCGCTGCGATGGGGGCCGGCGCCGATGGTGGCGCGGCAGCTGTGTGCGCTGTCGACGGGGGCGCCGAAAGCGGGGACGCCGCCGGTGGGGGGACGGCGGCGGCGGTGGACTGCGCCGCCTTCGCCTCGGTGTCGATCACGGCGATTAGCTGGTTCGACGTCACCGTGGCGCCATCGGGCTGCGCGATCTCGGCGAGCACCCCATCCGCCGGCGCGGGAAGCTCGAGCACGACCTTGTCGGTCTCGATGTCGATCAGGTTCTCGTCGCGCTTCACCGCGTCGCCCGGCTTCCTGTGCCAGGCCACGAGCGTCGCTTCGGAGATCGACTCCGGCAATTGCGGGACCTTGACTTCGATTCGCATGGGGCGGTTCCGTTATCGGGCGAGGAGCATTTCGCCCGACGAGAGCTCGTCGGCGAACGCCTCCTCGATCAGTTTCTTCTGTTCGGCAGCGTGAAGCGCTGCGTAGCCGACGGCGGGGGACGCCGATACGGGGCGGCCGGCATAGGCAAGCAGCTTGCGCTTGTCGATGTCGGCGCGCAGATAGGTGTTCAACCGGTACCACGCGCCCTGATTCTGCGGCTCCTCCTGACACCAGACGACCTCGCGCGCCGCGGCGTATTTCGCGATCTCGCGCTTGTAGTCGTCGTGCGGGAACGGATACTGCTGCTCGAGCCGCAGGATCGCCACATCGTCGATCTTCTGCGTCCTGCGATGCGCGAGGAGCTCGTAATAGACCTTGCCCGAGCAGACGACGACGCGCTTCACCTTCTTCGCATCGATGCGGTCGGCCTCGCCGATCACGTTCTGGAAGCGGCCGTTGGCGAGCTCGTCCATCGTCGAGACTGCCTCGCGATGGCGCAGCAGGCTCTTCGGCGTCATCACGATCAGCGGTCTCCTGAAGTAGCGGATCATCTGCCTGCGCAGCAGGTGATAGATCTGCGCCGGCGTCGTCGGCACGCAGACCTGCATGTTGTGTTGCGCGCACTGCTGCAGATAGCGCTCGGGCCGCGCCGACGAATGCTCG
>JAICXH010000007.1 GCA_025981645.1 Burkholderiales bacterium | reverse complement strand
TTCGGCTCGACGCCGTGCAAGGCGCAGTTCCGCTGCGACGACTGCCTCGAGCCTTTCGACCATTTCAAGCGGCACTGACGTGCGCCGATGAGCAAGTTCCACGCGTTGCCGATCGCCCGCGTCGATGCCGAAACCCGCGACGCGATCGCGATCACCTTCGACGTTCCCGAGCGGTTGCGCGAAGTGTTTCGCTTCGAGCCGGGCCAGCACCTGACGCTGCGCGCCGACCTCGACGGCGAGGACATGAGGCGCTCGTACTCGATCTGCGCGCCGGCGGGTGGTCCGCTGCGGATCGCGATCAAGCGTGCGCCGGGCGGCGCGTTCTCGACCTGGGCGAACGAGACGCTGCACCGCGGGAGCGTCGTCGAGGCGATGCCGCCGATGGGTCACTTCAGCGCGCCGGCCGATCCTGCGACCGATCCTGCGGCCGATCGCCATCATCTCGCCTTCGCGGCGGGCAGTGGAATCACGCCGATCATCTCGATCATCGGCACCGCCCTCGAGCGCGAGGCGAGAACGCGCTTCACGCTGGTCTACGGCAACCGTGCGTCGTCGTCGGTGATGTTCCGCGAGGAACTCGCCGCGATGAAGGACCGCTGGATGACGCGCTTCCAGCTCCTGCACGTGCTGTCGCGCGAGGCGCAGGACCTCGAGCTCCTGCACGGACGCATCGACCGCGCGAAGGCCGATGCGCTGTTCACGAAGCTGGTGCCGCTCGAAGACATCGACTGCGCGTTCCTGTGCGGACCCGAAGGCATGATGGAGGCGGTGCGCGACGCGCTTGCGGCGCGCGGCTTTACCGCGTCGCGCATCAGGATCGAGCGCTTCGCCGCCAGCATTCCGAAGCACACGCACGTCGCACGGCCGCTGCCTCAGGCATCGCGCAGCCAGTGCGAGGTCACGGTGATGATCGACGGCGGCACGCGGCAGTTCCTGCTCGAGAAGGGGAAGGAGAACATCATCGACGCCGGAATTCGCAACGGCATCGAGCTACCGTACTCGTGCAAGGGCGGCGTCTGCTCGACCTGTCGTTGCCGCCTCGTCGCGGGCGAGGTCGACATGGATGTGAACTTCGCGCTCGAAGACTACGAGGTGGCGCGTGGCTTCAGGCTCGCCTGCCAGAGCTATCCGGTCAGCGACGCAGTCACCGTCGATTTCGACCAGGCCGGAACCGGGTAGCTCGCGAGCGCGTCACGAACGCGTGCTAGAGTACGCGGTCGAACGCAGCAAGGGCGGCATCCCGGTGTCTCATCCACTTTTCGAGCGTCACCGCGCAACACTCGACCGAGCGCTGCAGGCGATCGCCGACCGTGGCTACTGGACGCCGTATCCGGAATCGCCATCGCCGAAGGTCTACGGCGAGGGCACGGCGGAGAAGGGCAAGGCCGCCTTCGACGCGCTGCTCGGCAAACCGTTCACGCTCAACCAGCCGGCGACCGTCGGCACCGTCGGCAACGAGCGCTCACCGTTCGGGCCCGCACTGGAAATTTCCTATCCGAAGGCCGATCCGAACGGTCTCTTCGCCGCCGTCGAGACAGCGCAGGCGCGCTGGCGCAACGCCGGGCCGGAAGCCTGGGTCGGCGTGTCGATCGAAATCCTGAAGCGCATCAACGAGGCGAGCTTCGAGATCGCGCACGCCGTCATGCACACCACCGGCCAGGCGTTCGTGATGGCGTTCCAGGCCGGCGGCCCGCATGCCCAGGATCGCGGCCTCGAGGCCGTCGCCTACGCCTGGGACGAGATGCGTCGCGTACCCGCCCATGCGCAGTGGGAGAAGCCGCAAGGGCGCGGCGAGCCGCTGCGGATGAACAAGGCGTTTCGCATCGTGCCGCGTGGCATCGCGCTCGTCATCGGGTGCAGCACGTTTCCCACCTGGAACAGCTACCCTGGTCTGTTCGCGAGCCTCGCGACCGGAAACGCCGTCATCGTCAAGCCGCATCCAGCGGCGATCCTTCCGCTCGCACTGACCGTGCGAATCGCCCGCGAGGTCCTTGCCGAGGCCGGGTTCGACCCGAACGTGGTGACGCTCTTCGCGCACGAAGCCGGGGACGACATCGTGCAGACGCTGGCGCTGCGCCCCGAGATCAAGCTGATCGATTTCACCGGCAGCACGGCGAACGGTCGCTGGCTCGAGGAGCACGCGCGGCAGGCGCTCGTGTTCACCGAGAAGGCGGGCGTCAACCAGGTGATCGTCGACTCGACGAGCGATTACCAGGGGATGCTGAAGAATCTCGCGTTCTCGCTGTCGCTCTATTCGGGCCAGATGTGCACGGCACCGCAGAACCTCTATGTCCAGAAAGGCGGAATTGATACCCCCGAAGGGCACGTCGGCTTCGACGAGTTCGCCAGCGATCTCGCGCAGGCCGTCGGTCGGCTGACCGAGGACCCGGCGCGTGCCGTCGAGGTGCTGGGTGCGGTCACCGGCGACGCGGTGCTGCGGCGGCTCGAGGCGGCGCGCTCGTTCGGTACGATCGCCCTCGATACGCGCGCACTGACTCCTCCGGCATGGCCGGAAGCGCGCGTGCACACGCCGCTCATCGTCAAGCTCGCGCGCGGCGACCGTGCCACCTATCTGAACGAGTGGTTCGGCCCGATTTCCTTCGTGATCGCGACCGACGGCACCGACGACAGCCTCGCCATTGCGCGCGATGCCGCCGCGGGCCATGGCGCGCTGACGCTGTCGGTCTACTCGACCCGCGACGACGTCGTCGCGAAAGCGATCGAGGTCGCCGAGGATTCCGGGGTCGCGCTGTCGATCAATCTGACCGGCGGCGTGTTCGTCAACCAGTCGGCCGCGTTCTCCGACTTCCACGGCACCGGTGCGAACCCGGCGGCGAACGCCGCCCTGACCGATGCCGCCTACGTCGCGGGGCGCTTCCGCGTCGTCCAGCACCGGATGCACATCGGATGAACTACGAGCAGATCAGGTATGAGTGCGCGGACGGCATTGCGCGCATCATCCTCAATCGGCCCGAGCGGCTCAACAGCTTCACCGTACAGATGCACGGCGAGTTGCGCGACGCGCTCACGCGCACGGCCGGCGATTCCACGGCGCGCGTGCTGTTGCTGACCGGCGAGGGACGCGGCTTCTGCGCCGGGCAGGATCTTTCCGACCGCGCCGTCGCGCCTGGCGAGGAGCCCGTCGATCTCGGTGCGTCGATCGAACAGTACTACCGGCCGCTCGTGCTCACGCTGCGCGAGCTGCCGCTGCCGGTGGTCTGCGGGGTCAACGGTGTGGCCGCCGGTGCGGGCGCCAACCTCGCGCTCGCCTGTGACCTCGTCGTCGCGTGCCGTTCGGCGAGCTTCGTGCAGGCGTTCTGCCGCATCGGACTCGTTCCAGACAGCGGAGGCACGTATTTCCTCCCGCGTCTCGTCGGCACCGCGCGCGCAATGGGGCTCGCCCTTCTCGGCGACCGCATTTCGGCCGACCAGGCCGCAGCGTGGGGGATGATCTGGCGCAGCGTCGACGACGCCGAGTTCGCGGGCGCCGTCGATGCGCTCCTCGCCGAGCTCGCAAGGGCGCCGACGCGCGGGCTTGCCGCGACAAAGCGCGCGCTCAACGCGTCGCCTGGTAACACACTCGCCGGGCAGCTCGACCTCGAACGCGATCTGCAGCGCGAACTCGGGACGAGCGCCGACTATCGCGAAGGCGTGACGGCGTTTCTCGCCAAGCGGGCGCCGCAATTCACCGGGCGGTGAGTGCGCCGGGCGAACATGACGCCCAGGCGCTCGCCGAGCGCGTTGCGGCCGAAATGTTCGCGGCCGACCGTGCGTCGCAGGCGCTCGGGATGCGCGTCGAGCGTGTCGCTCCCGGACGCGCGATGCTGTCGATGACGGTGCGCGACGACATGATCAACGGGCATGCAACCTGCCACGGCGGGATCATCTTCGTGCTCGCCGACAGCGCGTTCGCCTTCGCCTGCAACTCGTACAACCACAGGACCGTTGCGCAGGGCTGCTCGATCGAGTACCTCGCGCCGGCGCACGCCGGTGACGTACTGCAGGCGAGCGCCGTCGAGCGCAGCCGCTCCGGGCGCACCGGAGTCTACGATATCGACGTGCGCGACCAGCACGGCCGCACGGTCGCGCTGTTTCGCGGCAAGAGCTATCGGATCGACGGCCACGTCGTGCCCGATACACCGCAGGGCTGAGCGCAGCCGCACGCACGTGTCCGCGCGAGGTGCCACGCGTCACGCCCGTCGCCGAAGGAGGACAGGATGACCGCAAAGACCCCGCACCCCGGCGATCTCGAGCCGATCGAGACCGCGAGCCGGGACGAGCTCGAGGCGCTGCAGCTCTCACGCCTGCAGTGGACGCTCGAGCGCGTCTATCGCAACGTGCCGCACTATCGTCAGGCCTTCGACGCCGCCGGAGTGAAACCGGGCGACGTGAAGAGCCTCGCCGATCTCGCGAAACTCCCGTTCACAACGAAGGCCGACCTGCGCGACAACTATCCGTTCCGCATGTTCGCGGTGCCTCGCGAGGAAGTCGTGCGCATCCACGCGTCGTCGGGGACGACCGGCAAACCCACCGTCGTCGGCTACACGGCGAGGGACATCGGCACCTGGGCCGACGTGATGGCGCGCTCGATCCGCGCCGCTGGCGGTCGCGCCGGCGACGTCGTCCACGTCGCCTACGGCTACGGACTCTTCACCGGTGGGCTCGGCGCGCACTACGGCGCCGAGCGGCTCGGCTGCACGGTGATCCCGATGTCTGGTGGGCAGACCGAGAAGCAGGTACAGCTGATTCGCGACTTCCGGCCCGACATCATCATGGTGACGCCGTCGTACATGCTGGCGATCGCCGAGGAGATGCAGCGCCAGGGGATGGACCTGCGCTCGACGTCCCTGTCGATCGGCATCTTCGGCGCGGAGCCGTGGACGCCGAACATGCGCGCGAAGATCGAGAGCCTGCTGGCGATGGACGCGATCGACATCTACGGGCTCTCCGAGGTGATCGGTCCCGGCGTCGCGCAGGAGTGCATCGAGACCAAGGACGGCCTCACCGTGTGGGAGGATCACTTCTATCCGGAGATCGTCGATCCGGAGACGGGTCAGGCGCTTCCCGACGGCGAGCGAGGCGAGCTCGTGTTCACGTCGCTCACCAAGGAGGCGATGCCGGTCATCCGCTACCGCACCCGCGACCTGACGCGCTTGCTACCGGGCACCGCGCGGACGATGCGCAGGATCGAGAAGATCAGCGGCCGCTCCGACGACATGATGATCATCCGCGGCGTCAACGTGTTCCCGACGCAGATCGAGGAGCTGATCCTGCGCGATCCCGCGCTTGCCCCCCACTACCAGGTCGAGATCACGCGTCCGAAGAACCTCGACGAGTTGGCGATCAACGTCGAGCGCGCGCCCGACGCGGGAAGCGCCGATGCCGAAGCGGCGGGCAAGCGTCTCGCCGAGCACGTCAAGAGCCTGATCGGCGTCACCGCTGCGGTCCACGTGAAGCCGCCGGGAGGCATCGAGCGCTCGCTTGGCAAGGCGCGGCGCGTCGTCGACAAGCGCGCGCTCGCCTGACGGGCCACGAGCGGGGTCAGCTGCGCAGGAGCCTCGGCCGAGTATGGGCGTCAGGCGAGATACCGCCGGATGCCCGGGACGGAATCGAAGCCGCGATCGAACGTCATGATGCGTTCGATCCCGTGACGGTCCATCACCGCGGCGTGCAGCGCATCGCGCGCCGACAGATCCGCAAGGCCCGCAACGAGCGCGCGGGCGTGCTCGACGTCGGATGCCTCGATGGGGAGAATGCCGTCGACGACGTTTCGCAGCGCGTCGAATGCCGCCTGAATCGCGTCGCGGCGGCGAATCGCGACGTAACGGTGCAGGATCTCCTGCAGTACCTCGGCGCTCGTGACCAGCGGCTCCGCCGCAGCGATAGCGGACTCGAGGAGCTGGATCGCGTCCGCCTTGTGCGGATGCGCGGCTCCGACCAGATACATCGGGACGTTCGAGTCGACGAAGATCACGCCTTGATCTCCGAGCGGTAACCCTGCTCGATCTCGTCGAGCATCTTTTCGATGTCGGGGGCGGGAAAGGCGTTGCCGGCAGCTGCGCGCACCGCTTCGAGCTTTTTGCGTGACGAAACGCGGGGCTCGACCCGGCGCGCCGCACGCAGTGCCTGGCGTACCCACTCGGCCACCGTCATCTGCCGGCGACGGGCGAACTGCTGGATGTCGGTGAGCTCCCTGTCCGAAAGCAGCACCTGGAGCCGCTTACTCATGCGATGAGTCTAATTGACTCATTCGAAGCAGTCAATCGGCCCCACTGCGAGGGAACCTTCCAGGCTACTTCAGCCGCACCTCGAAGTCGCACGCGGTCTTCGCCTTGACCGTATCCAGCGTGACGCCGGGGTGGAGCTCCGTCAGCGCGAGGCCCTTGCCGCCGGGGAGCACGTCGAACACGCAGAGGTCGGTGATGACCATCGTGACGACGCCCTTGCCGGTGATCGGCAGTGTGCACTTGTCGAGCACCTTCGAACTGCCGTCCTTCGCCGTGTGCTCCATCAGCACGATTACGCGCTTCACTCCCGACACGAGGTCCATCGCGCCGCCCGGGCCCTTGACCATCTTGCCCGGGACCATCCAGTTCGCGAGGTCGCCGTTCTTCGCGACTTCGAGCCCGCCGAGGATCGACAGGTCGATGTGACCGCCACGGATCATCGCGAACGAATCGGCTGACGAGAAGAAGCTGCTGCCGGGAATCGTGGTGATCGTCTGCTTGCCGGCGTTGATGAGATCGGGGTCGACCTTGTCGTCGGTAGGAAAGGGCCCGATGCCGAGCAGCCCGTTCTCCGACTGCAGCGTCACGTTGACGCCGGGCGGGATGAAGTTCGCGACCAACGTCGGGATGCCGATACCGAGGTTCACGTAGTAGCCGTCGCGAAGCTCCTGTGCCGCGCGACGCGCCATCAGCTCGCGGATCGGCGAGTCCTTCTTCGACGCCGTTCCGGCGACCGTGCGGAACTCGACGCGCTTCTCGTAGCGCGCACCGCGGACGATGCGGTCGACGTAGATGCCGGGCGTGTGGATCTGGTTGGCATCGAGCGCGCCGACTTCGACCAGCTCCTCCACCTCGGCGATGGTGACGTGACCGCAGGTTGCGATCATCGGATTGAAGTTGCGCGCGGTCTCGCGGTAGACGAGGTTGCCGGCTTTGTCGCCCTTCCACGCCTTGACGATCGAAATGTTGGCGCGAATGCCTTCCTCGAGCACGTACTCGCGGCCGCCGAAGGTCTTCGTCTCGCGATCTTCGGCGAGCAGCGTGCCTGCGGCGGTTGGCGTGTAAAAGCCCGGTATGCCGGCGCCGCCGGCGCGGATCTTCTCGGCGAGCGTCCCCTGCGGGGTCAGCCGGAGCTCGAGTTCCTTCGCGAGCACCTGGCGCTCGAATTCCTTGTTCTCGCCGACGTAGGAGGCGATCACCTTTTTCACCTGCCTTCCCTTGAGGAGGAGCCCCATCCCGAAATCGTCGACGCCAGCATTGTTGCCGATGATGGTGAGCCCCTTCACGCCGCTGTCGACGACCGCCTGGATCAGGTTCTCCGGGATCCCGCACAGGCCGAAGCCGCCCGCGGCGATCGTGATGTCGTTCTCGAGGAGCCCGGCGAGGGCTTGCGTCGCGTTCGGATACACCTTGTTCATTGCGCCTCCGGATTCGATTCGATCATCGTTCGATGCGCTCATTCTAGCCTTGCATCGCGATGTCCGGTACGCTTGCCGATCCTCCATCCGACTTTGCTGAAAGCCGAACCCCATGCCGGAACACGTTCTTCTCGAAGTCAGGGACCGCGTTGCGCTGCTGCGCATCAACCGCCCGCAGCGCATGAACGCCCTCAACAACGCGCTGGCGCGCGAGATCTGCGACGCACTGCTCGCCTGGGACGACGATCCCGCCGTCGGCTGCACGGTGATCACCGGCAATGAGAAGGCCTTCGCCGCCGGGGCCGACATCGGCGCAATGGCCGAATGGAGCTATGCGAAGGTCTATGGCGACGACTACATTACGCGCGACTGGGAGGCGATCCGCCGCGTGAGAAAGCCGGTCATCGCCGCGGTCGCCGGCTATGCGCTTGGCGGCGGCTGCGAGCTCGCGATGGCCTGCGACTTCATCATCGCCGCCGACACCGCGAAGTTCGGCCAGCCCGAGATCACGATCGGCACGATGCCCGGCTTCGGCGGGACGCAGCGCCTCCCTCGCGCCGTCGGCAAGTCGAAGGCGATGGACTGGTGTCTGACCGGGCGCATGGTCGACGCAGCGGAAGCCGAGAAGAGCGGGCTCGTCGCCCGGGTGGTGCCCGCCGCCGAGCTCGAGCGCGAGGCGCTGGAGACGGCAGCGAAGATCGCCGCGTTCTCGCTGCCGGTGGTGATGAAGGTGAAGGAGGCGATCAATCGCGCCTACGAATCGTCGCTCACCGAAGGGCTCGCATTCGAACGACGCGAATTCCATTCGACGTTTGCGCTCGATGACCAGAAGGAGGGCATGCGCGCGTTCGTCGAGAAGAGGAAACCGCAGTTCCGTCATCGTTGAGCGAGTCCGCACCCGCACCCGAGCCGGCGACCGGCGACCCGCCCGTCGCGGGCGCAGCCGCGCGGCCGGCGGTCGCGTTGTCGCGCCTCGTCCCCGCCCTCGGCGTCGGGCAGATCATCGCGTGGGGCACGCTGTTCTACTCGATCGCCGTGCTGGGGCCACCGATGGCGCGCGACATCGGCGCGACCGACACCGAGCTTTACGGCAGCTTCACCGCGGGTCTGTTCGTGTCAGGACTCGTGGCGCCATGGGCGGGGCGCAGCATCGACCGTCACGGGGGAAGCCGGGTGCTCGCGTCGGGGTCGCTCACCGCCGTCTGCGCGTGCATGCTGCTCGCGTTCGCGCGCGGTCCTGCGACGATGGCGGCAGGCTGGGTGGTGGCGGGTGCTGCGATGGGGATGGGCCTCTACGACGCCGCGTTCGCGACGCTGCATCGCGTCGCCGGCGGGTCCTACCGGCGTGCCGTCACGGCGCTGACGCTGTTCGGCGGCTTCGCGAGCACGGTGTTCTGGCCGCTGTCGCAGTTCATCCTCGAGCGCGAGGGCTGGCGCGCGGCCTTCGGCGTGCACGCCGCGCTCAACCTTGCCGTCGCCCTTCCGCTCCACCTCGTCGCCGTTCCCGGCGCGTCGCGGCGCTCGACGGGGACGATGGCCGTGGTCGCGCGGCACCGCGCGGGCGGCTCGCGACGCGTGTTCATCTGGCTCGCTGCGGCGCTGTCGATCGCGGCGTTCCTCGCCGCGGGTGTGTCGGCGCATCTCGTCACGCTGCTCGGCTCAGGAGGCATCGCCCCGCGCGACGCGGTGCTCGCCGGCGCACTGATCGGCCCGATGCAGGTTGCCGGGCGGTTGATGGAGTTCGCCTTCTCCGATCGACTGCGTCCGCTCGCCGTCGGCACGCTGGCATTCGCGCTGATGGCGGGCGCGCTCGTCGTGCTGGCACTCGTTCACGGAGCGTGGATCGTCGCGCTCGCCTTCGCGCTCCTCTATGGCTGGAGCAACGGCGTGCTGACGATCGTTCGCGGCACCGTTCCCGGGGTGCTCTTCGGCGAGCGCGATTACGGCGCGCTGCTCGGCAGGCTCGCGCGGCCGCAGTTCATGCTGAAGTCGGTCGCTCCGCTCGTCGTGACGCTGCTCGCCGGCGCCGGTGCGGGCGGGCGCGTCGCGCTCGTCGCGCTCGCCGCGGGCGGCTTCGCGGCACTCGCGTCGTACCTCATTGCGATCCGCGCATCACGCTGACACGAACGTGGCAAGCCAGGCGATGAGCGCTCCCAGCGCCGCGAGCAGCGCGAGGCCCCACAGCGCGAGGGGGAGGTCCGACGGCTCGCGTGGACGCGGCAGCAGATCGCCGTCGCGCAGCTCGCGCGGGAACAGCCGCGCCGGCACGGGCACGGTTTCCATTTTCGCCGGGTCGGTCGGAATCGCCGCGAAATATTCGTCGGCCGAGGCCACCGGCCACGAGCCGAACCTGCGCGACGAAGGAAACTGCGGGATGCGCAGGAGTGCGATCGCCTCGACATCGCGCGCGAGGATCCCGGCGAGCAGCCCACCGCCTTCCGCGTTGGCGCCGCCGGCGAGCGACAGCAGCAGCGCACTCGTTTGCTCGAAGGCGACCGCCGGAAGGAGGCGCGTCGTGTCCTCGGCGAGGTATTCGCAGGCGAGCCGCCCCTTGAAGAGTGAACGCTGGGTAAGTGCCACCCACGGCAGCGCGAGCCACGCCCGCGAGCGGTGCCGCGGCATGCGTTGCCGAACCGGCAACCCGAGCGCGCGGAGCACGTCGACGCTCACCCCGGCGCAGTTCATCGTCGAATGCCGGTAGACGAGCTGATGGCGCCAGAATTGCCGGTAGACTCGGTCGAAGGCGCTTTGGACGAGCGCGAGCGCGGTGTCGCTCGCGAGTGCCACCACGAGAACCCACGACGGCCGATACCATGCCTGGCCGCTGTTGAGGTCGCCGAGGTACGCGTCGAGCGGGACCGGTGCGGCAAGAATTCCCTTCTCGCTGACGATGTCGAGCGTGTAGAAGTTGTCGACGACGAGATCGGCGATCGAGCCGCGCGAAGACGTGCGCCCGGTCGCGACGGCGAAATGCCCGGCCCAGGCCTCGTCGTCGTCGCCCTGTGCGCCATTGACGACGAGCGCGAGGACGGGCTTGTCCGTCCAGTCCCCGGTCCATCCGGTACGCTCCCGGATCGAATGTGCGGCGAACGGCAATCCCGCTCCACCTCGCGGGTCCTCGCGCATCCGCGCCCGCAGCGCGAGGGCCGGCGGGCGATCGGCTGCGAGTGCGGCGGAAGGAAGCGTTCCGGCGAGCGCGAATTCCTCCGGCCACAGCGTTCGCGCAACGACGGTTCCGCCTTCGATCGACGCGCGCACGCGCAGGCTGCGCGAAGCAAACCAGGCTGCCGACGACGCGTCGAACCAGGAACGATTGAGCGGCAGCCTCGGCGTCAGCGCGAACGGGTGCGTCCGACGGGCGATCGTGATCGTACGCGCGGCGGCGTCGAGCCGAGCATCGTCGGCGCGAAGCGGCGCACCGAGAAGGATCAGCGGCGCGTGCGCGGGCTCCGTGCCGGACTGCCACTGCCGACTCCACTGCGCCACGTCGTCGTCGGCACGAACTCCTCGCGCGAAGCCGGCGACCGCGAGGCCGCGGCGGGGAACCGCGATGCACTCGCCGGAAAAGTAGAAGCACTCGGACGGCGTCAGCGCATCGAGTGCGGCCGGCGGCGCGAGCTCGAAATCGGCCGCATCCCAGGGTCCGAGCCTGCCCGCCGCGGTTGCTGGGACGAGGTCCGGGTCGAGTTCGTCGTCCAGTGGCGCACCTCGCGCGCGGTCACGCACGCCGCGGTCGGTCGCGCGACGCCATGCTGATCCGCCAATCGGCGTCGCGTGCGATGGGTGCCGGAGACGCCGGCGCGATCGAGTTCACCGTCGACACGCGCGATCTCCCGGACTCGGCAACCGAGCGCAGGCTGCTCGCCGATGGGCTCGTCGCGGAGCGGGCGTCGATTGCGCCGCGATACTTCTACGATGCAGTGGGTTGCGCATTGTTCGCCGCGATCTGCGAATTGCCAGAGTATTATCCAACGCGGACCGAAGCGGCGATCTTCGAGCGTCACCGGCGCGAGATTGTGGCGGCGATCGGCACCGGCAGGCAACTCGTCGATCTCGGCGCCGGCGACTGTCGCAAGGCCGAAGCGTGGATGGCCGCGCTCGCCCCGCGGCGCTACGTCGCGGTCGACGTCGCCGCGACCGAGCTGGAGCGCGCGCTCGAGCGCGTCGCCTCGGCGCACCCGGCGACCGCCGTCGCCGGCATCGTCACCGATTTCGTGCGCTCGCTCGATGCCGAGCGCGGCCTCGACCTCGGTCTCGGCGTCGACGACGGCCCGACGACCTTCTTCTATCCCGGATCGTCGATCGGCAACTTCCTGCCGGACGACGCAGTCGGCTTCCTGCGCGCAATTCGCGGGCACTGCGACGTTCCGGGCAGCGGACTCCTGATCGGGGTCGATACGGTCAAGGACGCCGGCCGGCTTCGCGACGCGTACGACGATGCGGCGGGCGTCACTGCCGCCTTCAACCGCAACATCCTCAATCACGTCAACCGCGTGCTGGCAACGCACTTCGATCCCGCGGCGTTCGATCACGTCGCCCGTTACGATACCGCGCACGATCGCATCGAGATGCATCTCGAGGCATGTGAAGTGCAGACAGTTTCGATCGAAGGGGTCGAGCGGCGATTCGAATTCGGCGAACGGATCCTCACCGAGTACTCGTACAAATATCGCCCGGCGACGTTTATCGCGATGCTGACCCGCGCCGGTTTCGCGACGGTCCGCTGCTGGCAGGACGAGCGCGGCGATTTCGCGGTGTACTTCGCTGGCGCTGGGTAGGGCGTCGAGCGCTGGATCAAGTTCCCTTCGGTCAGTCTATCCCTTTCGTTTCCGAAGTTTCGAAATCAGTCGTCCCGTTGTTGCCCAGAGTGCCCCCCACACTGCGAGGACGACAACCAGCACATAAATTCGATCTGGAACCTTGAAATCGAACTCAGTGGCCGGCCAACCTCGAGTTCCATAGACCCCGTATGCCGCAAGAGCTATGGCCGGAGTTGATATGAATGGAGTATGAGCAATCACTCGCAACACACCAGGACTTGGGTCGTTATCAGTCATTGCGAACACCCGCATTGATAGCGTCCCCTCAATCCCTCCGCGATCGCAACAGTCGGAGCGGCGCCCGATAGTCTATTGAGTCCGCCAATTGCAACCGAGCGAAGCGATTGCTCGTCCATGGGCCCGGAGATCATGCCGGCAATCGGGCCACCCACAGTAGCACTGATCATGCCTGCGTACGTGTCCGGCATGCCGAGTGCCTCAAAATTGTGGAAGCGGGATTCCGGACTGACCTGACTGCGATCGCGCGCCAGGCGAATGCCGCTGAACTACCAGCGGGTCTCGGGGGGAAAGAAGTTGCGATACGTCATGCGCGAATGGCCCGTCGGCGTCGCGGCGGAGGCGCCGCGCAGCACGTACTGGTTGCACATGAACTTGCCGTTGTATTCGCCGATGGCGCCGCCGGCGGGCCGGAAGCCGGGATAGGGGGCGTAGGACGACGACGCCCACTCCCAGACTTCTCCGACGCCGGCCATCGGCACGCCGCCGGACGCGCCTCGCCCGCGTGCGACCGCCTCCCACTCGAATTCGGTGGGGAGCCGCGCGCCTGCCCACCGCGCATAGGCATCGGCCTCGAACCAGCTCACGTGCGCCACCGGTCGCGCGGGATCGAGCGCTTCGAGTCCGCGCAGCGTGAACTCGGCGAACGCGTCCTGCATGCGCTCCCAGTAGAGAGGCGCGTGCCAGGCGTTCGCCGTCACCGCGTCGTACCCGGACGACATCCACAGCTCGGGTCGCCGATAACCGTCGTCGTCGATGAATGCCGCCAACTCGGCATTGGTCACAGGGCGCGACGCCATCGCGAAGGCATCGAGCCACACGCGGTGGCGTGGGCATTCATTGTCGAACGCAAAGCCGTCACCGTCGTGCCCGATCATTGCGATGCCCGGTGAACATTCGATCCAGACCGTCGGGGCGTGTGCCGCGACGTGGGCCGAGGCCTGCGCGCCGCCGGAGGCGCCAGCACGCGTCGCACCGACCTTCGAACGCGCGTAGGCGGGACGAAGCGGATTGCGCGACAGCAGATGGAGGATGTCGGTCAGGATGAGTTCCTGATGCTGCTGCTCGTGATGCAGTCCGAGCTCGATCAGGTCGCGCAGTCGATCGTCTCCGGGCGCGTCCGGCAGCAGGCGCAGCATGGCGGTGTCGACGTGCATGCGGTAGTCGAGCACTTCGGCGAGCGAAGGTCGCGACAGGAGCCCGCGCTCGGGGCGAGGGTGCCGCGCGCCGACCGCGTGGTAATAGGAGTTGAACAGCGACCGATACACGCGGTCGGGGGAGCGATACAGCCCGTCGACCGGCGTCACGACGAAGGTTTCGAAGAACCACGTCGTATGCGCGAGGTGCCACTTTGCAGGGCTCGCGTCGGGCATCGACTGGAGCGCGCAGTCCTCGGCCGACAATGGTGCGATCAGCGCCTCCGTGCGGGCGCGAACCCGTCGATACCGTGCCGCGAGCGCCTCGCCAGGGTCGACCACCGGCCCCTCGGGGGCGGAAGAAACGCGCACCCGGACCTTCAACTCACGTGGATGCCGGGCACGCCCCGATCGAAGCGACCGATCACCCGGGCTTCCGCGAAGCCTTCCCGCGCGAAGATTTCGAGCACCTCGCTTCGCTCGTCGGCAGCGCAGGCGACGAGGAGCCCCCCCGACGTCTGTGGATCAGTGAGGAGGTCGCGCTCGGAGCGCGCGATCGCGGGTGCGAGGGTCACGCTGTGGCCGTAGCTTGCCCAATTGCGTCCCGACGCGCCGGTGACGGAGCCGTCGCGCGCGAACGCGGCTGCGAGCGGCAGCTTCGGCACCGCGCCGAAGTCGATGCGCGCGGCGAGCTCCGACGCTTGGCACATTTCGAGCAGGTGACCGAGCAGCCCAAACCCCGTGACGTCGGTCAGCGCGTGGACGCCGGGCAGGCCACCGAGCGCAACTCCCGGTGTGTTGAGCTGCGTCGTGCAGGCGATCATGTCGCGATAGCCGTCTTCGGCAAGCCGGTCGCGCTTGATTGCCGCGCTGTAGAGGCCGATGCCCAGCGGCTTGCCAAGTACGAGCAGGTCTCCGGGTCGCGCGCCGCCGTTGCGCTTCAGCCGCGCCGGGTCGACGACACCGATCGCGGCGAGGCCGTAGATCGGCTCGGCCGAATCGATCGTGTGCCCGCCGGCGATCGGGATTCCCGCGCGGCGGCAAACCTCGCTGCCCCCGGCAAGGATCGCGCGGATGGCGCCACCGGGAAGCTTGTCGACCGGCATGCCGACGAGCGCGAGGGCGAAAAGCGGCGTCGCGCCCATCGCGTAGATGTCCGACAGTGCGTTGGTCGCGGCGATCGCACCGAAGTCGTGGGGATCGTCGACGATCGGCGTGAAGAAGTCGGTCGTCGCGACGATCGCCTGGTGATCATTCAGCCGGTAGACGGCCGCATCGTCGGATGTCTCGGTCCCGACGAGGAGGTCGGGAGGCACGAGCGAGGCCGGCACGCCGGAAAGGAAATCCTGCAGCACAGCCGGAGCGATCTTGCATCCGCACCCGCCGCCGTGCGCGAACTGGGTGAGACGGATCGCAGAGTGGTCTGGAGCGTTCATCGATGTCCGGCAAGGCGGAGGATTCGGGCGGCGCCACAGCGTGTGACGTACAGGGCATCATTCTACCGCGGCACCGTCGGCCGCACGCCGCGTTCTTCAGGTGCGCGGCGGAAAAACCGCTGAGATCAAGCGCTTGCAACCGCGGCGCTTTTCTTGCTTTGCGGCCAGGCGTAGCATTGACAATGCGACGAGCGCCGATCGGCACAAGCGAGGGTCCTGATTGAACCCGACGGATATCACGCGTCCCGACTATTTTCACAAGGTCGTCGATTGCCAATGGGCTTGCCCGGCCCACACTCCGGTTCCCGAGTACATTCGCCTGATCGCCGCGGGACGCTATGGCGACGCCTACCTCGTCAACTGGCATTCGAACGTCTTTCCCGGAATTCTCGGCCGCACCTGTGACCGTCCCTGCGAACCCGCCTGCCGCCGCGGACGCGTCGAAGAGGGTTCGCCCGAGCACCGCCGCAATGCGGCGAAGCCCGAGCCGGTCGCGATCTGCCGCCTGAAGCGCGTTGCGGCCGACTACAAGGAGGACATCCGGCCGCGCCTTCCGCAGCCCGCCGCAACGCGCAACGGGAAGCGCATCGCGCTGGTCGGCGGCGGACCTGCTTCGCTCACCGTTGCGCGCGACCTCGCCCCGCTCGGCTACGAATGCGTCGTGTTCGATGCGGACGCGCAGGCAGGCGGGATGATGCGCACGCAGATCCCGAAGTTTCGCCTGCCCGACCGCGTCATCGACGAGGAGGTCGGCTACATTCTCGGCCTCGGTATCGAGTTTCGGCCGGGCGTGCGCATCGACTCGCTGCGCGCACTTGTGGACGGCGAGGCCGATGGCCGCTTCGACGCAGTCTTCGTCGGCAGCGGGGCGCCGCGCGGTCGCGATCTCGACCTGCCTGGGCGCCGCGAGGCGGCGGCACACATTCACATCGGCATCGACTGGCTCTCGTCGGTGTCGTTCGGTCACACGACCCGGATCGGTCGGCGCGTCGTGGTGCTCGGCGGCGGCAACACGGCGATGGACTGCTGCCGCAGCTCGAAGAGGCTCGGCGGCGACGATGTGCAGGTCGTCGTACGCTCGGGTTTCGACGAGATGAAGGCCTCGCCGTGGGAGAAGGAGGATGCGCAGCATGAGGGCATCCCGATCCACAACTGGCTCGTGCCGCTCGCGTTCGTGCACGAAGGCGGCACGCTGACCGGTGTGCGCTTCGAGAAGGTTCGGCCCGAGCAGGACGCGCGCGGGCGCAGGCGGCTCGTTCCCGCCGGCGAGCCCCCGGTCGAGTTCGCCTGCGACGACGTGCTCGTCGCGATCGGCCAAGAGAACGCATTCCCGTGGATCGAGCGCGACCTCGGTATCGCGTTCGACGACCGCGGCATGCCGGTCGTCGATCGCCAGACGATGGCGTCGACGCACGCGGCGATCTACTTCGGCGGCGACTCCGCGTTCGGCCCGAAGAACATCATCTGGGCCGTCGCGCACGGACACGAGGCGGCGATCTCGATCGACCTCCATTGCCGCGGCGAGGCGCTGTCGAACCGTCCCGCTCCGCACGTGAACCTGATGTCGCAGAAGATGGGCATCCACGAGTGGATCTACGACAACGCGATTCATGCCGATCGCCGCTACCGGGTGCCGTTGCGCGAGGTGACGGTCGCGCTGAAGGACATCCGCACCGAGGTCGAGCTCGGCTTCGATCCGCGGCTCGCTTACGCCGAGGCGCAGCGCTGCCTCAACTGCGACGTGCAGACGGTGTTCAGCGACCGGCTGTGCATCGAGTGCGATGCCTGCGTCGACGTTTGTCCGATGGACTGCATCAGCTTCACCGCCAACGGCGACGAAGCCGACCTGCGCGCGCGCCTCTCCGCGCCGGCGACCAACCTCGCGCAGGACCTCTACGTTTCGGCGCCCGTGAGGACCGGGCGGGTGATGGCGAAGGACGAGGACGTGTGCCTCCATTGCGGCCTTTGCGCCGAACGCTGTCCGACCGGGGCGTGGGACATGCAGAAGTTCCTGCTCGACATGGCCCACGCTGCCGATCGCGTGCGTCCGTCGAAGCACGCGCCTGCGGCGGCTGCGGCCGGCGCGATGGCGGCCGACTGATCGCGATGGAAACGCGAGTCAACGATTTCGTCGTCAAGTTCGCCAACGTCAACGGCTCGGGATCGGCTTCGGCCAACGGGCTCTTCGCGCGCTCGATCCTGCGCATGGGCGTGCCGGTCGCCGCGCGCAACATCTTTCCGTCCAACATCCAGGGCTTGCCGACGTGGTACGAGGTGCGTATCACCGAGGCCGGTTGGCGCGGCCGGCGCGGCGGCGTCGATTTCGCCGTCGCGATGAATCCGCAGACCTGGGACAAGGACGTCGCCGAGATCGACTCCGGCGGCTACCTGTTCTTCGATTCCACCCGGCCGCTGCCGCCGTCGAAATTCCGCACCGACGTGACGCCGCTGGGCGTTCCACTGACCGAGCTGTGCAACGCGCAGTACACCGACGCGCGGCAGCGGCAACTCTTCAAGAACATCATCTACCTCGGCGCGCTGTCGGCATTTTTCGCGATCGATCCCGGCGAGATCGAACGGCTGCTCGCCGAGCAGTACCGCGGCAAGGAGGCGCTGCTCGAGCCGAACCGCCGCGCGCTGGAGCTCGGCCGCGCGTACGTGCTCGACCACTTCGACTGTCCACTGCCGCTTCGCGTCGAGCGGCGCGATCGCGTCGGCACGCGGATCTTCGTCGACGGCAATTCGGCTGCCGCGCTCGGCGCCGTCTACGGCGGGGCCACGGTCGCGGCCTGGTATCCGATCACGCCGTCGTCGTCGCTTGCCGAGGGGTTTGCCAGATGGTGCCGGAAGCTGCGCACCGATCCCGCCAGCGGCAAACGGCGCTACGCGATCGTACAGGCGGAGGATGAGCTCGCGTCGATCGGCATGGTGATCGGTGCGGCGTGGAACGGTGCGCGTGCCTTCACCGCGACTTCGGGCCCCGGAATCTCGCTGATGCAGGAGTTCCTCGGCCTGGCGTACTTCGCCGAGATCCCGGCGGTGCTCTTCGACGTCCAGCGGGGGAGCCCTTCGACCGGGATGCCGACGCGTACGCAGCAGGCCGATCTTCTCGCCTGCGCCTATGCATCGCACGGCGACACCAGGCACGTGCTGCTGTTTCCCGAGGACCCGCGCGAGTGCTTCGAGCTCGGCGCGCTCGCCTTCGACGTCGCGGACCGGCTGCAAACACCTGTGTTCGTGATGATGGACCTCGATATCGGCATGCAGGACTGGCTCACCGAGCCGTTCGCATGGGATGACGCCCACCGGATGGATCGCGGCAAGGTGATGACCGCCGAGGAGCTTGAAGCGGGGCGCGACTTCGGACGCTATCTCGACGTCGACGGCGACGGCATTCCTTACCGGACCTGGCCGGGGACGCATCCGACGCGCGGCAGCTTCTTCACGCGGGGGACAACGAAGGATCGTTACGCCCGCTACACCGAAGACGGGACCGCCTACATCGACAATGTCCAGCGCCTCGTGCGCAAGCTCGACGGTGCGCGCGCATGGCTGCCGAAGCCCGAGATCACCAGTGCGGCCGAGCGGACGGACGCGGGCATCGTCTGGTTCGGATCGACCGGGGCGGCGATGGCCGAGGCGCTCGCCGAGCTGACGCGCCAGGGTATCCACCTCGACCGGATGCGCATCCGCGCGTTCCCGTTCCACGACAGCGTCGCCGAGTTCGTCGCGGCGCATCGCCATGTGTTCGTCGTCGAGCAGAATCGCGACGCACAGCTCAGAATGCTGCTGGTGAACGAGTGCGGGATCGATCCGGCCAGGATCGTCTCGGTGCTGCATTACGATGGCACGCCGATTACCGAGCGCTTCATCACGCGCGAGATTTCGGAGCAGGCAGAGCTTCTCGGCATCGGGACCGGCGAGCGCGCGGCCGGGGGGCGCAGGCCGCCGATCCGCCGCGCCTCGTAACCATCCCACTTCCCGCTCCTTGCTCCCCACTCCCCGATCCCCGCCGTGACCTATCTCGCCAAACCGAAGCTGCATCATCCGGGACTGCCGCAGAACGTGCTCGGGCTCACGCGCCGCGACTACGAGGGGGCGATCTCGACGCTCTGCGCAGGCTGCGGTCACGACTCGATCTCGGCCGCGCTGATCCAGGCATGCTTCGAGCTCGGCATCGCGCCTCATCGGGTCGCCAAGCTGTCGGGGATCGGCTGCTCGTCGAAGACGCCGACCTACTTCCTCGGCAACTCGCACGGCTTCAACAGCGTTCATGGGCGCATGCCGTCGGTGCTCACCGGCGCGGCGCTCGCCAACCGCGACCTGATTTACATCGGCGTATCGGGCGACGGCGACTCGGCGTCGATCGGCCTGGGGCAGTTCGCCCACGCGCTGCGGCGCGGCGTCGACATGGTCTACATCGTCGAGAACAATGGCGTCTACGGCCTGACCAAGGGGCAGTTCTCGGCGACCGCCGACAAGGGAAGCCGGAGCAAGCGCGGAGCGGTGAACAGCGACGAGCCGATCGACCTCGTGCTACTCGCACTCGCGCTCGGCGCGAGCTTCGTCGCGCGGAGCTTCTCGGGCGACAAGGCGCAGCTCGTGCCGCTGCTGAAGGCCGCGTTGCGCCATCGGGGTGCGGCGTTCCTCGACGTCGTCAGTCCGTGCGTCGCGTTCAACAATCACCCGGGCTCGACGAAGAGCTACGACTACGTGCGCGAGCACAACGAGGCGGTGAACCGGCTCGATTTCATGCCCGAGCGCGATCCGATCACCGTCGACTTCGAGCCAGGCAACACGCGCGACGTCGTCCTCCACGACGGCGGCACGCTGAAGCTGCACAAGCTCGACGACGATTACGATCCTTCGGACCGCGTGCGCGCGATGGCCTACCTCGAATCGCATCGCGCGGCCGGCGAAGTGGTGACTGGCTTGCTCTACCTCGACCCCGGCGCGCACGATCTTCACGCAGCGCTCGAGACCATCGAGGCGCCGCTCAACGCTCAGGGCGACGCCGAGCTCGTGCCGGGAAGCGCCGCGCTCGACGCGATCAACGCGTCGTTGCGCTGATCGCGGTTCCCGGAAGCGGCACCCCGAGCGCGGCGAGCTCGCGCTCGGCCACATCGGCCCAGCCACGATTGGCGATCGGACTCGCCGGGCTCGGGTGCAGGATCCGTCCGCGGCGCACGGTGCCGGCGAGCGCAGGATCGACGAGGCGCGATTCGAGCACCGACCGCACACGCTTCGCCGCAAAATCTCCGATGCCGATTACCCACGCCGGCGCGAGCGCGGTGAGCGCGCGCGCGAGATGGATGTCGCACGCGGAGTAGAGCTCGCGCTGCGCCGTCGCGGGCAGGTGGCCGGGCGTCAGGTTGCGCCCCGAAGCCTCGACGAACGCGAGCGGGCAGTAATTCAGCACGAACCAGTCGGCGAAAAACGCATCGGCGCTGCGGAATCGCGCGGCGGCCCATCCCCAGAGCCTCCGTCCGCTCACCTCGGAGCGCGTGCACGCGAAGCCCTCGACCGGGCGCTTCGGGTGCGCCGACGCGGGCTTTCCGATCGTCGCACGGATGCGCATCCAGTCGCGCACGGCGGCGACTTCGCCGAATGGCACGCCGGTCTGCACCATGCCGAACGGACCCGGGTTCATGCCGACCAGCACGATCTCCTTGCGCGACGTTCCGTAGCGATGAACGTAGGTCTGGTATGCGGCGAACGCGTAGTCGAGCGGATTGTAGACGTGCGCGACCGGCTCGGGAAATTCGATTGACGCGACGGCGCGTGAGAGCGTCCTTGCGGCGTCGAGAAGGGTGCGTTCGATCGCGGTCATGGCAGCGGATGATGCCCGATCGCCGGCGGCGAGTGGTCGCTTGCCGATACCAAGCGTTCGGGCTGCCGGATTAGAATCGTCCGATGAAGAGGAGCGCCCTGATCATTCTCGGCACCGCCGGCGCCCTCGTCGTGCTGGTTCTCGTCGCGGCGGCGATCGCCGTTGCGACGATCGACCCGCGGACGCTGATGGCGCCGGTGCTCGCACGCATCCAGGCAATGACCGGGCGGGCGGTGACCGTCGAGGGTCCGATCAGGTTTCACGTCTCGCTCACGCCGTCAATCTCGCTCGACAACGTCGCCGTCGCCAACGCGCCATGGGGAAAGGCGAAGCAGATGCTCACCGCGGGCAGCATCGAGGCGAGGTTCGCACTGCTGCCATTGATCCACCGGAGGTTCGACATCGTCGAGGTGGCACTGTCGCACCCGATGATTGCGCTCGAGACCGACGCGTCGGGGCGCGGCAACTGGCAGTTCGGATCGACGGCGGCCGCATCCGGGGCCGTCGCAGGCCCGGCTGCCGCCGCCAGCGCTGCAACGGCGATCGGCGTCTCCAACGTGGTGATCGACGACGGTGAAGTGTCGTATCGCGATGGGACGACGGGAAACGTCACTGCAATCGGCATCGATCACCTCGCGCTGCATTCGGCCAATGCCGACACGCCGGTGGCAGTCGATTTCCGCGGCAAGGTCGGCGATGTTCCGGTCGCCCTGAACGGCGATCTCGGGCCGCTGTCGGCGTGGGTCGGAGCGCGCTGGCCGTACGCCGTTGCGCTCGACGGAAGCGTCGGCGGGACGCCGACGCACGTGAAGAGCAAGCTCACCCGCACAGGCGCTGCGACGACTTTCGACGAACTCGATGTCGGCTGGAGCTCGCTCGCCGCGAACGGCAAGATCGTCGCAAACGATTTGGGCCATGGCGTCACCCGCCTGAGCCTAGCGCCGCTGCACACCTTCGGCGGAACGCTGACCGGAACCGTCGAGCTAACGTCGGTGCCGGGAGCGCCGCTGCGCCTCGCACTCGCGCTCTCGGCGCAGGACCTCGATCTGCCGGCGATCGCACGCGCGGCCGGTGCTGCCGACAGCATCCGCTCGGGACGGCTTCGCGTCACCGCAGAGCTGACGTCGCGCGGCCCCGGCCCCGAGGAGTGGGCGAGGAATATGTCGGGCAACGTGCTCGCGGTCGCCGGCCCGACGACTCTCGCGGGAGCGGCCGGCGGAAGCGGCTCGACGCTGTCGCGCGTCGCCGGCCTCCTCGATCCGACGCTGGCGTCGCGCGGCACCACCGAGTTGCGCTGCGCGGTCGTAAGGCTTCCGATCGCCGACGGCGTGGCGCAGGTCGACCGCTCGATCGGCGCCGAGACGAACGCACTCGGAGTGCTTGCGAGTGGGCGCATCGATTTCCGCAATCGCACGCTCGACCTCTCGGTGCAGCCGCGTCTGCAGCGCGGAATTTCGGTCGACGTGTCGAAGATCGCGCGCCTCGTGCGCGTTCGCGGACCGTTCGCGCATCCGACGGTCGGTGTCGACGCGGCCGCCACCGCGGAAACGATCGCAGGCATTGGTGCGCTCGCCGCGACCGGAGGCGGACTCGCCGTACTCGGGGGCGCGCTCCTCGCGCCCGGCGGATCGGGCGACGACGCCCCGTGCGCGACCGCGATGAGCGGGGCGAACCACGTGCCCGCGCCGGGCTCGGCGCAGCGCACCGCAGAGCATGGGACCGATCAGGGCGGAAGCGCCGTCGCCAGGGATCTTGGCAAGGCGCTCGGCAAGCTGTTCGGTCGCTGAGCCTGCCGCGCGCTACAGCAGCGGTCCCTGGATCGGCTCGCGGACGCCGGCATCGTCGTTGGCCACGCGGTTGACGCGGGTCGACACCGGATAGACCCGCAGCGCCATGCCCGACCAGGGCGCGAGCAGATCGGCGACATCGGCATTCGCCGCGTCGAGCCAGCGCGCATGGCTCTCAGTCGGAACGATCACCGGCATCCGGTCGTGGACCGGCCGCAGCGTCTCGTTCGCGCCGGTGGTGATGATCGTGCAGGTATCGAGCACCTCGCCCTCCGAGGAGCGCCAGCACTCGAACAGACCCGCCATGCCGAACGGCGCGTCGTCCGCCATGCCGATGTGCAGCGGCTGCTTGCCGCCGGGTCGCGCCTGCCATTCGTAGAACCCGGTCGCCGGAAGCAGGCAGCGGTGGCGCGCGTACGCCGCGCGGAATGCGGCCTTCTGCGCAACGGTCTCGCCGCGCGCGTTGATTAGCCGCGCGCCGATCGACGGATCCTTCGCCCACCGCGGGACGAGTCCCCACCTCACCTGCACGAGCTCGCGCTGACCGTCGCTGTCGAGCCGGACGATCGGCACGCGTTGCGTCGGCGCGATGTTGTAGCGAGCGGTGAGTTCGGGTGGATGGGCGAGCCCGAACGCGAGCGCGATCGCCGCCGGGTGACTCGAAAGCTCGTAGCGCCCGCACACCGCCGCTGCCTGCGGTCAGTCGGGTTCAGCCGACGAGAGAAGGCGCGTCGCCGTCGCCGCGACCTGCATCGTGTCCCAGTACGCATACGCGCCAACCGCGGCGGCGCCGGCGAGCGGGATCCAGCGCCCGGCCGCGGTACCGGCGATGCGCTGCGACACGCTGACCCCGATCGCGCCGAGCGCGGTACTGACGGCACCCGCCGAAAGCTGCCGTACGACGAAGCGCTGGCCGCTGCGGACGGCGACGTCGCGCAGCACGTGGCTCGCCGCGTGCCGGAACAGGCAATAGAGCATGTGGCTGCGGGTGAGCTCGCCGTCGCGTCCATGGACGCCGAACAGGTCGGACACCATCTGGCGCTGCGTGCGCCAGATGAGATAGAGGTCGGGCAGGACCGTGACGAGGCCGAGCGGGCCCGGAGGCAGCGCAAGCGAGCCCGACAGCAGCGCGGCCTGCTTGGCGGCGCGCCGGGCAATCGACCGCCCAGCGTCGTCCGGGCGATCGCTCCGGCCGGCGTGCGGAAGCGGAATGTCGGCGACCATCGACGCCAGCGTTTCGGCGAGATCGCGCGCGCCCCCACCGCCGGAACCACTTGCGCGCACGACGATCGGATTGTTCATCGGGTTCTCGATCAGGGTCCGCCCACGCGGCCAGTCTACCCCGGCGGCGACGCGGCGGGCCGCCGGTCGCAACCGGGCTCCGGCCCGCGCGCGGCGGCGTTTACAATCGACGCGGGTCTGCGGAGGCGTTGCGCACTCCCGGCGTACCGCGGGGACGAAAGGCGGGTGAATGCAATGCGAATCGGCGTGGTACGTGAGACGAAGGACGGCGAGCGGCGCGTCGGGCTGACGCCCGACGGCGTACGCGAGCTGGTGCGTGCCGGCCACGAGGTCGTCGTCGAGCACGATGCAGGACGCGCGAGCGGTTTTGCCGACGACGAATACGCCGATGCCGGGGCGACGCTGCACGCCGACGCGGAACCGGCGTGGCACAGCGACCTCGTCGTCAAGGTCAAGGAAGTGCAGCGCTCCGAGCTCGCGCTGCTTGCCCGCGGCACGACGGTGTTCGGCTTTGCGCAACTCATCCGTGATCCCGAGCTCGTCGTGGCACTCGCTGCGGCGCACGTCAATGTCATCGCCGCCGAGGCGGTGCGCGACGTCCACGGCGAGTTGCCCGTCCTCGCGCCGATGTCGCGGATCGCCGGGCGCCTCGCGCCGCTCGCCGGAGCGGAGGCGCTGTGCCACGCCGTCGAAGGCGGCGGCACGCTGATCACCGGCGTCGACGATGTTGCGCCCGCACGCGTCGTTGTGATCGGTGCCGGCAACGTCGGTCGCGAGGCCGCGCACGTCGCGGCCGCACTGGGTTGCCACGTCCACCTGTGGTCGCGTGGTGGCGACAGGCTCGCGCGTACGGCGCACGCGCTCGCCCGCTCGCGCACGCCCGTCGTAACCGACCGCATCGGGCGGTCGGCAACGGAATTCGCCGAGGCGGTTGCAGCTGCGGATCTCGTCATCGGTGCAGTGCTCGAACCCGGAGAGGCATCGCCGACGCTGCTCACGCGCGCGATGCTGCGATCGATGCGGCGCGGCGCGGCGCTGGTCGACGTCTGCATCGATCACGGCGGGATCGCCGAAACTTCGCGCCTTACGACGCTCTCCGATCCGATGTACGTCGACGAGGGGATCGTTCACTACGCGGTGCCGAACATGCCCGCCCGTGTGCCGCGAACGGCGACGCAGGCGTACGCGGCCGCCGCGCTACCCAGGATCGCGCGCCTTGCGGCCGACGGAATCGCAGATGCGCTCGATGCCGATCCGGGTCTCGCCGCGGGCGTTGCGATCTGGGACGGCGTGCTCGTCGATGCCGGACTCGCCTCGGCAATGGGGACGCGACCGGCCCTTCATCCTTGGCGTCACCGCACCGTCACGGCCTGAGCGCGGGCCGACAGCGATGCGCGTGTTCGGTTTTGCCGGCTGGTCCGGCAGCGGCAAGACGACGCTGATCGAGGCGCTGATCCCGGTCCTGATCGCACAAGGCCTCGCGATCTCGCTCGTCAAGCACGCGCACCACCGGTTCGACATCGACCAGCCGGGCAAGGACTCGTGGCGCCACCGCGAGGCGGGATGCACCGAGGTGCTGGTGAGCTCGGCCGTGCGCTGGGCGGTGATGCACGAGTTGCGCGGTGCTCCGGAGCCTTCGCTGGAAGCGAGCATCGCGCGCCTGTCGCCGTGCGATCTCGTTCTCGTCGAAGGGTACAAGTCCGCGCCGATCCCGAAGCTCGAAGTGTGGCGCCCCGCGGTCGGCAAGCCCAAGCTCCACCCGATCGATCCGAACATCGTCGCGCTTGCCACCGACGACCGGACGATCCGCGCGCCCGGTCTCACGATCTTCGCGCTCGGCGACCTGTCCGGTATCGCCGCGTTTGTCGTCGAGCGCGCCCGGCCAGCGCCTCGACCGGCCGGCGGCGCGGAGAACGATTGACGATCGGGGTCCGGCGGGAGTAGCGTGAACCTTGCTGCACGCGCGGTTTCATAGGCTTTCGGACGGCGAGCGATCGGGGGTTAGGCGCGGGTCGTCGGCGAGTCGGGGCACGGAGCGGTGGTCTGCGTGAAAACGACGTTGAATCATATGGTTGCGTTGTTAGCCTTGGCTGGGCTGGCGCTTGCGCCGCTGGCCGCCGCCACTGGACTTGCCGCGCCGCAGCAGGACGACTCGGGCTTCTACGGCGGCGTCGAGCTTCGGGACGCCGGCGTCGACACGGCGGGCGTCGATTTCGGGCGGCAGGCATCGACCTGGGGCCGCTATACGGCGCCGGTATCGACGGACACCGCGATGCATCGGTCGCTGCTCTTCGGTGGCTATCGTTTCGACAACGATCTTGCCGTCGAAGGGTCGTTTTCGACGGCCGACCGCGATCGCCGGTACGCGTTGAGCTCGGCCATTCCAGGAGGAGGGGTCGGGCTCTCGCTCGCCGGGCCGACCGGCGCACCTGCGACGAGTTGGAACGCCGACGTCTACACGGCGTGGTCGTTCCTGCGACGATTCGCGCTGTACGGCCGCCTTGGCTATCTGCAAGCCGGGAACGCAGCGAGCTATGCGCTGGCGTCGCCGCCCGACGCGCGTACGCGCGACGGGGTCAACTACGGTCTCGGAGTGCGTTACGACGTCACCTCCGCGCTGGGATTGCGCCTCGAATACGCGCGCTTCCCGCACTTCTCCGGCGAGGCGCCGTCCGGCCCGCTCCCGGAATCGGATCAGGTTCAGTTCGGCGTCCAATTCCGCTTCTGACACCCGCGGCGGCGGTAGAATCGGCGCATGCGGCCGATTTCGCGTGCCGCGGCGGTCTTTGGCGATCCGATGAACGATCCTGCCGACAGCGCACTTGCGACGATCCCTCGCGTCACCACCGTGCGCGTCGTCTACCTGGCGCGCCTGCGCGAGGCACTGGGCTGCACCTCGGAAGGGCTGGCCGTCGCAACCGAAGCGGCGCCGTCGGTCGCCGACGTCGTCGCGATGCTGCGCGGACGCGGCGGAGCATGGTCCCACGAGCTCGCCGCTGGCAGGGCGGTGCGCGTGGCGGTCAACCAGCGCCTCGCGCGCGCCGAAACGCCGGTCGGCGACGGCGACGAGGTGGCCTTCTTTCCTCCGGTGACCGGAGGCTGAGGCGTCGCGCGATGACGGTGCGTGTCCAGCTTGCCGATTTCGATGCAGGGGCGGAGATCGCGCGGCTTCGCTCCGGCGACCGCGGGGTCGGTGCCGTCGCGAGCTTCGTCGGTACGGTGCGCGCGGAGAACGACGCCGCGCAGGTGGACGGGATGGTCCTGGAGCATTACCCCGGCATGACCGAGGCGGTGCTGGACGATCTCGTCGCCTCGGCGAAGACACGCTTCGACATCCGTGACGCGCTCGTCATTCACCGCGTAGGCGCGCTTGCTCCGGGCGATCAGATCGTGCTGGTGGCGGTGACGAGTGCGCATCGCGACAGTGCTTTCGACGCGTGCCGCTATCTGATGGATTTCCTGAAGACGCAGGCGCCGTTCTGGAAGAAGGAGCGCACGCCGGCGGGTGAACACTGGGTCGAGGCGCGCGCAAGCGACGAAGCCGCCGCAGGGCGTTGGTAGCTCTGCACATCGCCGCGCGGTCATCCACTTGACGGCCAGCGCGCTGATCGCGATCGATTGGGGCACGACGCAGGCACGTGCCTGGCGCCTCGACGCCGACGGTGCGATCCGCGAGCGGCGTGCCGTGCCGCTCGGCCTGCGGATGCTGCGCGGACGGCCGTTCGACGCTGCGCTCGCCGAACTGCTCGGACCGTGGCGCGGCGATGGCGCGCCGCGCCTCGCGTGCGGGATGATCGGCAGTCGTCAGGGCTGGATCGAAGCGCCTTACGTCGAATGTCCGGCGTCGCTCGCCTCGCTCGCCGATCGCCTCGTCGAGACTCCGGTCGGCGAGCTCACGATCGTGCCTGGCGTCGCTACCGTCGATGCGCGCGGTGTTCCCGATGCGATGCGCGGCGAGGAAACGCAGCTCCTCGGCGCCGTCGCGCTCGGCGAGTCCGGCGTGCTCGCAGTGCTCCCCGGCACGCACAGCAAGTGGGCGCGCGTCGATCATGGCCGCGTCGTCGATTTTGCGACGTTCATGACCGGCGAGCTGTATACGCTGCTCCTCGAGCACAGCATGCTGGGGCGCGTCGCGAGCGGCGTACCCGGCGACAGCAGCGGGGAGCCGTTCGCGCGCGGCGTCGCACACGGTCTTGGGCCCGGCGAGCTCGCGCACGACCTCTTCGCCGCGCGCACGCTCGCGCTCGCCGGCGAGCTCGCCCCTGACGACGTCGCGGAGTGGTTGTCGGGCCTCCTGATCGGCCGCGAGGTGCGCGCGGGGCTCGCCTGGGCGCACGAACGCGGCGCGGCATCGGGCGCGGTGCGGATCATCGCCAACGACGCACTCGCCGATCGCTACGAGAGCGCCCTGTGCGACGCAGGAATGCCCACCGAGATCGCCGCGGACGACGCGGCGGCGAACGGTCTGTGGCGGATCGCGCTGCAGGCAGGGCTTACGGGCGTGCGTTCGATCGGCGAAGCGGTCGTCAGCGATACCGGCCGTGGATCTTGACGCGTACCTCGCGCCGCTGCCGCTCGTCGCGGTGCTGCGCGGAATCGCCCCGGACGAGGTCGCCGCGGTCGGCGACACGCTCCACGCGACGGGTTTTCGTATCCTCGAGGTTCCGCTCAACTCCCCGCGCCCGCTGCAGTCGATCGCTGCGCTCGCCAACGCATACGGCGACGATTGCCTGATCGGCGCCGGCACGGTCGTCGATCCCGCCGATGTCGCGCGCGTTCGCGACGCCGGCGGCAGGCTCATCGTCATGCCCCATGCCGACGCCACGGTCATTCGTGAGGCGAAGCGCCTCGGCCTCGCCTGCCTGCCCGGCGTCGCGACGCCGACCGAGGCGTTCGCAGCGCTCGCCGCCGGTGCGGACGGGCTGAAACTCTTCCCGGCCGAGGCGATGGTCCCGGTCGTGTTGCGTGCGTGGCGCGCCGTGCTCCCGCCGGCGACGCGAGTCTTCGCCGTGGGCGGCATCCGACCGGACAACATGGCGCCATGGTGGGCCGAGGGAGCGACCGGGTTCGGTACCGGCTCGAACCTGTATCGGCCCGGCAGCGATGCCGCGAGCGTCGCGGCCGCTGCTGCTGCCTACGCGAGCGCGTTCCGGTCGCTGCCCGCGCGTCGCGGATGAAGACACCCTTCGATCTCGTTGCACTCGGCGAAGCGATGGTCGAATTCAATCGCGCGCGAGGCGGCGCCGCGCGCGGCTGGCTGCAGGGCTTCGGTGGCGACACGTCCAATGCGGTCATCGCCGCTTCGCGCCTCGGCGCTCGCTGCGCCTACGTGACGCGTGTCGGCGACGACGTGTTCGGACGCGAGCTCGTATCGCTTTGGTCGGCGGAGGGCGTCGACACGTCGGCGGTCGCGATCGATGCGGCCGCGCCGACCGGCGTCTACTTCGTCACCCACGACGACGCCGGCCATCACTTCGCCTATCTGCGGAGCGGTTCCGCGGCGTCGCGCCTCGCACCGGCAGGGCTTCCCGAGCGATGCCTGACGAATACGCGCCTGCTGCACGTCTCGGCGATCAGCCAGGCGATCTCGGCAACCGCGTGCGACGCCTGCTTCGCGGCGATCGACCTCGCGCATCGCGCCGGCGCGCGCGTCGCCTATGACACGAACCTGCGCCCCGCGCTGTGGCCGCTGGCACGCGCACGCGCGATCGTCGTGGAAACGCTGCGCCGCTGCGATTTCGCGCTCCCCGGCGCCGACGACGCGAGGCATCTGTTCGGCAGCGACGATCCGCGGCGAATCGCCGACGAGTGCCACGCGCTCGGCGTCGCGGTCGTCGTCGTGAAGCTCGGCCGCGACGGTTGTTACGTCTCGCAACACGATTGCGCGGACCGCATCGCGGGCATTCCGGTCGATGCCGTCGATGCGACCGGTGCCGGAGACTGCTTCGACGGCGCGTTCCTCGCGCGAATTGCCGCAGGCGACGCAGCGCCCGACGCGGCGCGCTACGCCAATGCGGCCGCAGCGCTCGCGACGACCGGATATGGCGCCGTCGCTCCGCTGCCGCGCTCCAACGCGGTCGCCGCGTTGCTGCGCAGTCAGGGGCTCGCCGTGCCGAAGACGCGGTCCCAGAGCGACGTCGTGACCCCGAAATTGCACGGCTCCTGCGCGTGATGGTGCACGGCGTGGCGCAGCTTGGCGCGATGCAGGTACGACCCCAGCCGCGCACGTCGGTGATGCGTCGCGTGGTGGACCGCGACGTACCAGAGGTAGCCCAGCATCAGGCCGGCGGTTGCACCGTAGGCGATGCTCGCCTGCGCCCAATGGACGAGCGGCGCGAACACAAGTCCGCCAAAGACCGCGACGCTGAACCAGCTCGGCGTGCCGATCAGCTCGGTCGGTGACGCGTGGTGCCGAGCATGCATCTGCCGCAGCGGCGGTACGCCGTGCAACACATATCGGTGCAGGATGTACTCGATCAGCGTCCAGACGGCGACACCCGCCGCGGCTGCCGCAAGCCAGAGCAGCCGTTCGTGCACGACCTCGTGGTCAAGCGAGAGCCACGCGAGCAGCCCCAGCAACAGGGGATAGACGAGAAAGTCCGCAAAATATCCGGCGCGGGTAAGGCGCATCGGCAGATCTCCATGACGCTGACAGTGCGATGGACCGTGCGTGTGGCGGCTAGTGCCGGAACTCAATGATATTCCCGTCGCTTGTCGCTCCGGGAGTGGGTGGCTAGAATCGCCGACAGGGTGGCAAGCGGGGAGGCCCGGCGTGATGTCTTGGTCGTGGGCCCGGCGGTCGATGCCGATGCCGTCGTCGCGGAGGGAGGTCGTGCGTGGTCCCTTGGAGTTCGGTGCTTGCCGTCGGTGTGGGTGCTGCCGTCGGGGCGTGGCTGCGCTGGGCGCTCGGCATTGCCCTCAATCCGGTCTTCCCGACCCTTCCGCTCGGCACGCTGACGGCGAACCTCGCCGGCGGCCTCATGATGGGGCTCGCAATGGAACTCGTCGCGCGGCATGCGCTGCTCGGCGCCGAGGCGAGGCTCTTCGTGATGACCGGCTTTCTCGGCGGTCTCACCACGTTCTCGACGTTCTCGGCCGAGATGACGTCGCTGCTGATGCGGCGCGAGTGGCTGTGGGGAACCGTCGGCATCGCCGCCCACGTCGTGGGATCGCTCGCGATGACGGTGATCGGGATCCTGCTGATGCGCGCGGCCTTCGCTTGGGGATCATCGTCATGAACGGGACGCTGCTTCGCTTCTACGCGCACGAGAATCGCAAGCACCGGCACATCCTTCTCTACGAGTGGCTGCTCGAGCAGGCGAAGGGCCTCGGCATCCACGGCGGCTCGGCATTTCGCGCGATTGCGGGCTTCGGACAGCAGGGCGTGCTTCACGAAGAGCGCTTCTTCGAACTCGCCGGCGACCTCACCGTCGAGGTCGACTTCGCGGTCACCGACGACGAGGCGAACCGGCTGCTCGAGCGGATCCGGGCCGAGGGGATCAGGATCTTTTATTTGCGCGTCCCGGTCGAAATCGGAGTGATTAACGGGGAAGCGGCCGGAGGCTAGGCCGCAAGCGAGCGATGGTCGCCGGCGACCACGATCCGTTCGGAGCGAGGCGCCCGCTGCCGCTTCCCGTCGCGTCCGCCGACGCGGCCGGGCATCCGGTGGCGTGGTGGCCCGGCGTTTGGCAGCTCTGGTGGAGTCGAGCGGCCGGCGCCAACGTGCTCCGCGATGCGGCGCGGCTGCGCTTCGACGCGCTGGTCGCACACGCGAGGCGCCACTCGCCGCTGTTGCGCGAGCTCTACTGCAACGCCGGCGCGACGCCGATACCCCGCGAGTTGCCGGTCACCCGCAAACGCGATCTGATGGAGCGGTTCGACGACTGGGTGACCGATGCGGCGGTCCGCCGAAGCGGGATCGACGCGCTCCTCGCCGATCCGTCGCGCGTCGGTCAGCGCTACCTCGACCGCTACGTCGTCTGGCAGAGTTCGGGCACGAGCGGCGACTGCGGGATCTTCGTGCAGGACGATCGTGCCCTCGAAGTCTACGATGCGTTGATCGCCGTGCAGATGAGCGCAGGACGCCTCGCTTCGCATTGCTTCGCGGGACTGATCAAGGGTGGCCGCGCCGCATTGATCGCGGCGACCGCCGAGCACTTCGCGAGCATCGTCTCATGGCAGCGCGCGTGCCGCGCAATGCCGCGTCTCGCGGCACGGAGCTTCTCGATCGCGGTCCCCGTACCCGAGCTCGTGGCGCAATTGAACGCGTTCGGTCCGGCATACCTCGCGACCTACCCGGCGATGCTGCAGGTGCTCGCCGACGAGCGCCGCGCAGGGCGGCTGCGCGTCTATCCCAGCCTCGTCTGGGCTGGGGGTGAAGCGCTTGCGCCGTCTGCGCGGGCTGCGCTCGAGCACGCATGGGGCTGCCCGGTGGTGAACGAGTACGGCGCTTCCGAATGCATGAGCATCGCGTTCGGCTGTGCCGACGATTGGCTGCACGTCAATGGCGACTGGGTGCTCGTCGAGGCCGTCGATGCCGACTACCGCCCGGTTCGTCCCGGTGAGCCGTCGCACACGGTGCTCGTCACCAATCTCGCCAATCACGTGCAACCGATCATCCGCTACGACCTTGGCGACTCGGTCACCGTGAATCCCGAGCGGTGCCGCTGCGGCAATCCGCTCCCGGCGATCCGCGTCGAGGGCCGGCGCGACGACGTGCTCGAGGTTCGCGCCGCCGACGGCGGTGCGGTCGCGCTCGCGCCGTTCGCGCTCACCGATGTCGTGGAGCAGGCGATCCACACGCATCGCTTCCAGCTCGTCCAGGTCGAGGTCGATCGACTGCTGCTGCGGATCGGCGGGGGCGACCCGCGCGAGCGCGGTGCTGCCTTTCGTCTGGCGAGCGACGCGCTTGTCCGCTATCTCGAAGGTCAGGGCGCGCCAAGCGTCGCGATCGAGCTCGATGTGCTCGCGCCGCAGTTCGATGCGAAGAGCGGCAAACTGCGGCAGGTGTTGCGCGAGCCGAAGGCGGTTGCGCGCGAACGATCGCGTTCGCGCGTCGTGCCGCGGCGCCCGAGTCGGTACGCCCACTAGTGTCCCCGGGGGCCGGGTCTTGGAGTCGCCGACCGGATCGGTCGCCGCGGCACGCCCCAGGCTCAGTCGCGAAGCGACGCAATGACGCGCCGCGGCTCGAGCAGCAGGCCGAGTGCGTCACCGATGTTCCGCGCGACGATGTCGCAGGCGGACAGCGCTTCGCCGGCGATGCCCTCGTCACCGATCACGCCGATACCGAGGGCGGCACTCGCGAGCATCAGGCGGTCGTTGCGTCCATTGCCGATCGCGACGACGCCCGAAGCGCCGATGCGCTCGACGAATGCGGCCTTGGCGAGAGCCTGGTCGGGCCCATCGATGACCGCGACGTCGCAGCCTGTGCTGGCAAGAGCGCTCCGCACCGTGCCGAAGGTGTCGGCCGTTACCACATGCACGGTGAGGAGTCGCGAGACGCGGGCGAGCAGCTCCGGCACACCGTCCACCAGTTGCCCGTCGCGGGCGAGCGTGCCGTTGAAATCGCAGACGACGGCCGTCAGCTCGAGAAGCCCGAATCCAGGTACGGCGATGTCGATCAACGCAATTCTCCCTTCAGACCCCATTCTAGGGCTTGCGGCGCTCCCCGACGGTTGGCGAAGTTTGCGGCGGCGTTCGGTCGCATGCGCTACGATAACGTTCTTCCGATCGACGCAAGGTGACGCGCATGGCCCACGCAATCCGCATCCAAAGCCAGGGCGGCCCCGAAGTTCTGCGCTACGAAGAGGTGCAGGTCGGTAACCCTGGCCCCGGTGAAGCGCGCGTGCGCCACACGGCGATCGGCGTCAACTATCTCGATACGTACCACCGCAGCGGCCTCTATCCGCTGACGATGCCGTCGGGGATCGGCACCGAGGCGGCGGGTGTGGTCGAGGCGGTCGGCGAAGGCGTCGACTGGCTGCGTCCGGGCGATCGCGTCGCGTACTGTACGAGCAGCGTCGGCGCCTACAGTACCGAGCGCGTGATGGCCGCGGACAAGCTGGTGGCGCTCCCCGAGGGCGTCGACGATCGGGTTGCTGCGGCACTGATGCTGAAGGGGTTGACCGTGCAGTACCTGTTTCGGCAGACCTTCGTGCTGCACGGCGGCGAAACGATTCTCTTCCACGCCGCCGCCGGCGGTGTCGGGCTGATCGCTTGCCAATGGGCACGCGCGCTCGGCGTCACGATGATCGGCACCGTCGGCTCGGACGCGAAGGCTTCTCTCGCGCGCGACAGCGGGTGCGCGCACGTGATCGTGTACACGCGCGAAAAGTTCGACGAGCGCGTGCGCGAGATCACCGGCGGACGGGGCGTCCCGGTCGCCTACGACTCGATCGGCAAGGACACCTGGCAGCGATCGCTCGACTGCCTCGCGCCGCGCGGGATGCTCGTCTGCTTCGGCGCTGCATCGGGACCGATTCCGCCGTTCGATCTCGGCCTCCTCGCGCGCAAGGGCTCGCTCGACATCACGCGACCGACACTCTTCACCTATGCGGCGACGCGGAGCGCCCTGACGACGATGGCGGGCGAGCTCTTCGCGATGGTACGTGCCGGGAAGATTCGGGCGGACATCCGCCAGACCTGGCCACTCGCCGAGGCGGCCGAGGCGCATCGCGCGCTTGAATCGCGCCAGACCGTCGGATCGACGCTGCTGCTGCCGTGATCGCGCTGGTCGTGGTGTGGGGTCACGCGTGACCCCGCGCGGCGTTGACGAGCGCGCGTGCGCGCTCGATCACTTCGGACGCGCGAACGCCGACGGGGCCGATGCCGTCGGCGACCAGCGCATCGGCTGCTGCGCCGTGCACACACACCGCGATGCGCGCGGCGTCGGCCGCAGTGATCCCTTGGGCGAGTAGGGCGCCCAGCATTCCCGAGAGGACGTCGCCCGACCCTGCGGTCGAAAGCGCCGGATTGCCCGTCGCATTGATGTCGAAGCCATCTCCCGGATGCGCGACGATGCTTCCGGCGCCCTTCAGGATCGTGGTGGCGTGGAATCGTCGGGCGAGCGTTGTGGCCGCGGCAACGCGGTCGCCCTGGACGGCCGCCGTGTCGCGGCGCAAGAGACGCGCAGCTTCGGCCGGGTGCGGGGTGAGAATCGTGGCGGCGCGGCGTCGTACGAGCCCCTCGGAGAGATTGCCGTCTGCCGCGCCCCGCTCTTCGGCGACCAGGTTGAGGGCATCGGCGTCGAGCACGAGCGGGACATCGCTCGCGATGGCCGACGCGACGATCGCCCGTGCGAGCGGGCTGCGCCCGAGCCCCGGGCCGACGACGAGCGCCTGCGCGTCGGTGGCGCGCCACCGGCCGCGCGAAGCGCTTGCCGGCGATCGTTCGCCATTCGTCGACGGGCTGGCGTCGTCGATCCGCGCTTCGTTCAACATGAGTTCGGGCGCGGTGGGATCGAAGCGGGGACCGCCGCGCGCGATCAGCTCGACGACCACGCGACCGGCGCCGAGAGTGAGTGCGGCGCGTGCGGCGAGCAGCGCTGCGCCGACCATGCCTTCGGCGCCTCCGGCGACGACGGCGGTGCCGAACGTCCCCTTGTGTGTCGCAAGCCGGTTGCGCACGAGGACCTCGGGCAGATCGATGGCGAGATCCCTCCACGTGAGGCAGTCGCCAGTGCGCGCTGCCGCAGTGTCATCGAGTCCGAGGTCGTGCACCGAGATCGTTCCGCAGTGATCGGGTCCGTCGCCGGTGAGGAGCCCGGGCTTGAGCGCGATGAAGGTCGTGGTGCGCGTCGCGACGATCGTTGGCGCGCGTGCGACGCCGGTCGACGCATCGAGACCGCTCGGGATGTCGAGCGCGAGGATCGGCGAACCGCCGCCGTTCGCCCAGCCGATCCACTGCGACCACGGTGCAGCGATCGGCCGCGCGAGACCGATTCCGAACAGGCCGTCGACGACGAGCGCCGGCGGCTCGTCGGGGGGGGCTTCGATCTCGCGCACCTGCGCCGCGCGTAGCGCCGTCCACGCTGCAGTCGCCTCGACGGACAGACCGGTCGCCGGTGGCCGCCCGAGCACCTCGACCGTCCCGCCGCGCTCGTGCAGGAGGCGCGCGACGATGCAGGCGTCACCACCGTTATTGCCGGGACCGGCGAGTATGACGACGCGCGCATGCGGCTGCCCGATCATGTCCGATGCGACGTCGGCAGCAGCGAGTCCAGCGCGTTCCATCAGCGGCAACGCGGCGTGACGGCGCTCGAGCGTGCGCAGCGCTTCGAGCGTCAGGATTGCGCGATCCTTGCGCCCGTAGAGGACGGGGCCCCCGGGCGGCACGCGGGCAGGTGTCGGGATCATGCGGCGTTCGCTGCCTCGGAGCTTACGCCGCTTCGCCACCGGCGCCAGCGTCCTGCCGCGTGTGCGGCTGCCGACCGGAAGCGAACGCGCAAGCGCAGGAGGGCGCCTTGGACTTTCATCCGGCGGGCCCGTAGAATCCGTCCACTGGAGGGACGCGGCGCCGCACGGGCGGACCGCGAAGAGCGCCCGCGCGCGGGCCGACACATTCGACAACTCTGCTTTCTGTCTGAGGAGTGAACCGCATGCATACCCGCAAGCTTCCGCTGCTGATCGCAGCGCTCATGTTCGTTGCCGCGCCGGCCATCGCCCAGGAACTCACCGGGACGCTGAAAAAGGTGAAGGACAGCGGGACGATCACGATCGGCTATCGCGACGCCTCGATTCCGTTCTCGTATCTCGACCAGAACCAGAAGCCGATCGGCTACGCGATGGACATCTGCTACAAGGTCGTCGACGCGGTAAAGGCGAAGCTCAAGATGCCGGACATCAAGATCGCCCTCAATCCGGTCACCTCGTCGACGCGGATCCCGCTGATGGCGAACGGCACGATCGACCTCGAGTGCGGCTCGACGACCAACAACGCCGAGCGCAAGAAGCAGGTCGACTTCGGGATGACCTACTTCGTGATCAAGTACCGCTGGGTGTCGAAGGCGTCCGATCACATGGACACGGTCGACAGCCTGAAGGGGCAGACGGTGGTTTCGACCGCCGGCACCACCGACATCAAGGCGCTGAACGAGCTCAACACGTCGAAGAACATGGGCATGACGGTGCTGTCGGCCAATGACCACCCGGCCGCGTTCCTGATGGTCGAGACCGGGCGCGCGAAGGCGTTCCTGATGGACGACATCCTGCTCTCGGGCCTTGTCGCGAATTCGAAGAACCCGGCCGAGTTCCACATTTCCAAGGACAGCCTCGGACTCGAGCCGTACAGCCTGATGATGCGCAGGGACGACCCCGAGTTCAAGAAGGTCGTCGACGACGCGATGACCAAGCTCTACAAGAGCGGCGAGATCGAGACGATCTACAAGAAGTGGTTCGAGAGCCCGATTCCGCCGAAGGGGATCAACCTCAACATTCCGATCTCCGATGCGCTGCAGAAGGTGTTCGCGAACCCGACCGACTCGCCGGATCCGAAGGTCTACGAGTGACGACGCCGCGCGTCCGGGCCGGGCGCGCAGCGTAACCGAAGTCGAGGGCGGGGGGCGGAGGAGCCCCCCGCTGCGCATCGGCGCGGCGGCATGTGTTGGATTGCGCGGGCTCGATGCAACGCAGGGGGGTGACGCGTGAACTACCACTGGAACTGGAAGATCTTCTGGGACCTGACCCCGGAAGGAAGCGGCACCTACCTGCACACGCTCCTCGTCGGCCTGCTGTGGACGCTCGCGACGGCGCTCGCCGCATGGGTGATCGCGCTGGTCCTCGGAGTGATCGTCGGCGTCATCCGGACGACCCCGCGCAAATGGGCGGGACGCTTCTGCAATGGCTACGTCGAGCTCTTCCGCAACATTCCGTTGCTGGTCCAGATGTTCCTGTGGTTCTTCGTGATTCCCGAGCTGCTGCCGAAGCACCTCGGCGACGCAATCAAGCAGATGCCGCCGCCGTGGGCTTCCTACGTGCCGGCGGTGCTCTGCCTCGGCTTCTTCACCTCGGCTCGCGTGGCCGAGCAGGTGCGCGCCGGCATCCAGGCGCTGCCGCGCGGCCAGCGGATGGCGGGTACCGCGCTCGGGCTCACGCTGCCACAGACCTATCGCCACGTGATCCTGCCGATGACCTTCCGCATCATCCTGCCCCCGCTCACGTCCGAGTTCCTCAACATCATCAAGAACTCGTCGGTCGCGCTCACCATCGGCGTCGTCGAGCTGACCGCGGCGGCGCGTGCGATGCAGGAGTTCAGCTTCCAGGTGTTCGAGGCGTTCACCGGGGCGACGATCCTCTACATCCTGACCAACATCCTGGTCATCTACGGAATGCGCTGGGTCGAGCGTCGCGTCGCCATTCCGGGGTTCATCGGTCCGGCGGTCCAGGCGGGCGGCCACTGACGACGGACGGATACCGCGATGTTCGGACAATTCGACTTCGGCGTCATCACGAGGAACCTCCCGTACCTGATCAAGGTCGGGATGGCGTTCACGATCGAGCTCACGATTCTGGTGATCGTCCTCGGCATCGTCTTCGGCACGTTGCTCGCGATGATGCGGTTGTCCAGCATCAAGGTGCTGTCAGCGTTCGCCACCGCGTACATCAACCTGATGCGCTCGGTGCCGCTGGTGCTGGTGATCTTCTGGTTCTACTTCCTCGTCCCGTACATCGGCGCGTGGATCATCCGCTCGCCCACTCCGGTTCGCGTCGGCGCGTTTCTCTCGTCGGTGATCACCTACTCGATGTTCGAGGCGGCGTACTACGCCGAGATCATGCGCGCGGGCATCCAGTCGATCCCGCGCGGCCAGGTGTGGGCCGGCTATGCGCTCGGCCTCAACTACTGGCAGACGATGGCGCGCATCGTGCTGCCACAGGCGTTCCGCAACATGGTGCCGATCCTGCTCACGCAGACGATCGTCATGTTCCAGGACACGTCGCTCGTCTACGTGCTGTCGATCACCGACTTCCTCGGTGCGGCGTCGAAGATCGCCGAGCGCGACGGACGCTACGTCGAGATGTATATCTTCGCGGCCGTGGTCTACTTCGTGATCTGCGTCGTCATCTCGTTCCTGGTGCGCAGGTTGCAGCGCCGGATCGCGATCATCCGCTGAGACGGCACCGGCACCCATCGACCCGGCCCGCTGCCGATTCCTGCCCGCCCTATAGACACGGAAAAATTTCGCCATGGCGATGATCGAGATCAGGGATGTCTCCAAGTGGTACGGCAGCTTCCAGGTGCTGACCGACTGCACGACGAGCGTCGAGAAGGGGGAGGTGATCGTCGTCTGCGGCCCGTCCGGCTCCGGCAAGTCGACGCTGATCAAGGCGGTGAACGCGCTCGAGCCGGTGCAGAAGGGCGAGATCTTCGTCGATGGCGTCAGGGTCAACGATCCGAAGACCAATCTGCCGAAGCTGCGCGCCCGCGTCGGCATGGTGTTCCAGCATTTCGAGCTCTTCCCCCATCTGACGGTGCGCCAGAATCTGTCGCTCGCGCAGGCGCTGGTGCTCGGGCGGCCGCAGCAGGAGGCCGACGAGCGCGGCCTCAAGTATCTCGACCGCGTCGGGCTGATCGACCAGAAGGACAAGTTTCCGGGTCAGCTTTCGGGCGGCCAGCAGCAGCGCGTCGCGATCGCGCGCGCGCTGTCGATGGACCCGATCTGCATGCTGTTCGACGAGCCGACCTCGGCGCTCGACCCGGAGATGATCAACGAGGTGCTCGAGGTGATGCAGAAGCTCGCGACCGAAGGCATGACGATGATGGTGGTGACGCACGAAATGGGCTTTGCCAATCGCGTCGCCAACCGCGTGATCTTCATGGACGCCGGACACATCGTCGAGGATGCGTCGAAGGCCGAGTTCTTCGGCAAGCCCCGCTCCGAGCGCGCGCAGCAGTTTCTCGCCAAGATCCTGCACCACTGAGTCGTCATTGCGCTGCGCGCGCGGCGGCGCAGGTGATGCGACCGCGCCGTCGCAGCCGCACCGTCGCAGCCGCACCGTCGCAGCCGCACCGTCGCAGCCGCACCGTATAATTCGCCTTTTCCGGACGGCCCTGGCCGATGCCCGAGTTTCTCGCGCTGCGAGGAAGCGCAGCGCTGTCGCCGTTTCGAGCCGTGCGGCTCGCTTCCGCGATCGACGCCGCCCTGCGCGGCCAGCGCTGCGTCTCGATCGACGCGCGCTTCTGGCACTTCGTCGAGTTGCGTGCAGCACCTTCCGCGGCCGGGCGCGCGCGGCTCGAGCGACTGCTCGACGACGGGCGCGGCGAGGCGGATGGGCCGTGGACGGCGCCCGGGCGGGCTGGATTTCCCGCCGGGGCATCCGTGGTCGAGCGCGTCGTCGTCCCACGTCCGGGAACGGTCTCGCCGTGGTCGTCGAAGGCGACCGATATTGCGCACCGTTGCGGGCTCGACTCGGTCGCTCGGATCGAGCGCGGCATCCGCTACGCGATCGGCTTCGGTGAACGCGCCGGCGATGCGCTGGCATCGCGGCTCGATCCGCTCCTGCACGACCGGATGATCGAGGCGGTCGTCGGGCACACCGACGACGCACGCGTGCTGTTCGCGCGCGTCGACGCGCGGCCGATGCGCTCGATCGGGGTGCGCTTCGGCGGACGTGATGCGCTTGTCGCCGCCAATCGCGAGCTCGGCCTTGCGCTGAGTGCGGACGAGATCGACTATCTCGTCGCGGCGTTCGCGGCGCTCGGCCGCGATCCGACCGACGTCGAGCTCACGATGTTCGCACAGGCGAACTCCGAGCACTGCCGCCACAAGATTTTCAACGCGGCGTGGCGCGTCGACGGCCATGACGAGCGCGACAGCCTGTTCGCGATGATCCGCGCGACGCACGCCGCCCATCCGCAGGGCACGCTCGTCGCCTACGCCGACAACGCGGCGGTCATCGAAGGCGCGACGGTCGCCCGCCTCGCTGCGGACTGCGAAGGATGGTACCGGCCGCTGCGCGAGCCGATGCACGTCGTGATGAAGGTCGAGACGCACAACCATCCGACGGCGATCGCGCCGTTTCCCGGCGCGGCGACCGGAGCAGGCGGCGAGATCCGCGACGAGGGAGCGACCGGGCGCGGCGCGAAGCCGAAGGCGGGGCTAGTCGGCTACACGGTGTCCGATCTGCGCATTCCCGGCTTGCCGCAGCCGTGGGAAGCCGCCGTGGCCGATGCGGTCGGCAAGCCGGACCGCATCGCCTCGGCGCTCGACATCATGCTCGCAGCACCGATCGGTGCGGCGGCCTACAACAACGAATTCGGCCGGCCGAATCTACTTGGCTACTTCCGCAGTTTCGAGCAGCGGGTGAACGGTGCGTGGCGTGGCTATCACAAGCCGATCATGCTCGCGGGCGGCCTCGGCAGCATCGCTTCGGCGCAGGTGCACAAGCGCATCCTTGCCGACGGCATGCTCATCGTGCAGCTCGGCGGTCCGGGCCTGCCGATCGGCATGGGTGGTGGTGCGGCGTCGTCGATGGCGACGGGCTCGAATGCTGCCGATCTCGACTTCGATTCGGTCCAGCGCGGCAACGCCGAGATCGAGCGCCGTGCGCAGGAGGTCATCGACCGCTGCTGGCAGCTCGGTGCGGCGAATCCGATCGTCTCGATCCACGACGTTGGTGCGGGTGGCCTGTCGAACGCGCTCCCCGAACTCGTCCATGGTGGCGGCGCGGGTGCCGACGTCGGCCTGCGCCGGATCCCGACCGACGATCCGGGGATGAGTCCGCGCGAGATCTGGTGCAACGAAGCACAGGAGCGCTACGTGCTCGCCATCGCAGCGGCTGATCGCGAGCGCTTCGAAGCGATCTGCAGGCGCGAGCGCTGTCCCTACGCCATCCTCGGCGAGGCGCGTGCCGACGGTCGCCTTCGCGTCGACGACCCGCGCTACGGCAACGTTCCGGTCGACGTTCCGCTCGACGTCATCCTCGGTGGGCCGCCCAGGATGCTGCGCGACGTGCGGCGCGTTGCGCGCAAGCTGCCGGCCCTCGATCTCGCGGGGATCGACGTGCGCGAAGCGGCATGGCGCGTGCTGCAGCTTCCCGCGGTCGCGGACAAGACGTTCCTCGTCACCATCGGCGATCGCACCGTCGGTGGTCTCTGCGCGCGCGATCCGATGGTCGGACCGTGGCAGGTTCCCGTCGCCGATGCGGCGGTGACACTGGACGATTTCGAGGGCTACACCGGCGAAGCGATGGCGATCGGCGAGCGTACGCCACTCGCGCTGATCGACGCGCCGGCATCCGGGCGCATGGCAGTGGCGGAGGCGATCACCAACATCGCCGGGGTCGCGATCCGCGATCTCGGCGACGTCAAGCTCTCCGCCAATTGGATGGCCGCGGCGGGCGAGCCCGGCGAGGACGCCGCGCTCTTCGACACCGTGCGCGCGGTTGCGCTCGACGTCTGCGTTAAGCTCGGGCTCGCGATCCCGGTCGGCAAGGATTCGCTGTCGATGCGAACCGCTTGGACGGACGGCGGCGTCGACCGCGCGGTCACCGCGCCGGTGTCGCTCGTCGTATCGGCGTTCGCCCCGGTCGCTGACGTGCGCAGGTCTCTGACTCCGCTCCTGCGTCTCGACCTCGGCGATACCGCGCTGATTCATCTCGACCTCGCCTACGGTCGCCGCAGGCTGGGTGCTTCGGCGCTCGCCCAGGTCTACGGCCAGCTCGGCGACGCCGGCGCCGATCTCGACGATCCGGCGCGACTCTCCGCGTTCTTCGCGCTCGTGCAGGCGCTGCACGCCGACGGTGTCCTGCTCGCCTACCATGACGTGAGCGACGGCGGAATCTTCGTCACGTTGTGCGAGATGGCCTTCGCATCGCGCTGCGCGCTCGACGTCGACCTGCCGGCGGAGGCCGTGACATCAGCGCCCAACGGTCGCGTACCGGCTGCCGCAGGACCCCTTGCCGCGCTGTTCGCCGAGGAGGCGGGCGCCGTGGTCCAGGTGTACACCCGCGACGCCCCTGCGCTCCTCGCGCGCGCGAAGGCCGCAGGGATTGCCGCGTACATGATCGGAACGCCTTCCGCCGGCGAACGCATTCGCATCCGGCATGCCGGCGCGACGGTGCTCGACGAGTCGCGCATCGAGCTGCATCGCGCATGGTCGTCGACGACCCACGCGATGCAGAAGCTTCGCGACGAGCCGGACGCCGCCGATGCCGAGTATGTGCGGATCGGCGACCGCACCGACCCTGGTCTCGAGCCGCGTCTCGCTTTCGATCCCGAGGACGATGTCGCGGCGCCGTTCATCGCTGCCGGCGCGCGGCCGCGGATCGCGATTCTGCGCGAGCAGGGCGTCAACGGCCACGCCGAGATGGCGGCGGCATTTACACGCGCGGGCTTCGATGCGCGCGACGTACACATGAGCGATCTCGCCGAGGGTCGCCGCGCACTCGACGAATTCCGCGGCTTCGTCGCGTGCGGCGGCTTCTCGTATGGCGACGTGCTCGGCGCTGGCGAGGGCTGGGCGAAATCGATCCTGTTCAACGACCGGCTGCGCGAGATGTTCGCGGCATTTTTCGGGCGCGACGGCACGTTCGCGCTTGGTGTCTGCAACGGCTGTCAGATGATGACCAGCCTGCGCGAGATCGTTCCGGGGAGCGCGCACTGGCCGCGCTTCGTACGCAATCGCTCTGAGCAGTTCGAGGCGCGACTGGTGCAGGTCGAGGTGATGCGGAGTGCGTCGCTCTTCTTCGACGGCATGGCGGGGAGCGTCCTCCCGGTCACACTCGCGCATGGCGAGGGTCGTGCCGAGTTTGCTGCCCTCGCGGACATCACTGCCGATGTTGCTGCGGTCGATGCGGCGGTCGCGCTGCGGCTCGTCGATCATTACCGGCGCCCCACCGAGACCTATCCATACAATCCCAATGGATCTCCAAGGGGGATCACCGGCCTCACCACGCCCGACGGTCGCTTCACGATCGTGATGCCGCACCCGGAGCGCGTCTGGCGCACGGTGCAGTGCTCGTGGCATCCGCCCGACTGGGGCGAGCGCTCGCCGTGGTACAGGATGTTCGCCAATGCGCGGCGCTTCGTGGGCTGATCGCCGTTTGCGTCCTGCTGTGCGGCGCGTTGCCATGCGCCGAGGCACCCCTCCGCCGCGGTTGCGCTCATGCCTGGATATGGCTACGTTATGGCCATGAATGAAATCGGCATTGCCGACCTCAAAAACCGCCTGAGCAAGCACCTGCGCGCGCTCGGCGTGGCGGCCGCAGGCGATGGGTTTGCGCGTCATCGGTGCGCAACCGTAGCGGCCGTGCCGACTGCCCCGCGACGATGCTCTCATAGCCGGAAAGGCGTGAACCGATGGGCGAACAATCTTCAATCCTCACCGTCTATTCGATCGACGGCGTCAGGCCCGTCGTCGATCCGCGCGCCTACGTGCATCCATCCGCCGTGCTGATCGGCGACGTGATCGTCGGCGCCGGCTGCTACATCGGACCCTGCGCGTCGCTGCGCGGCGACTTCGGGCGCATCGTGGTGAAGGACGGAGCGAACCTGCAGGACAGTTGCGTCATGCACGGCTTTCCGGGAACCGATACGATCGTCGACGCGGACGGGCACATCGGACATGGCGCGATCCTCCACGGCTGCGTCATCGGACGCAACGCGCTCGTGGGCATGAACGCCGTCGTCAACGACAACGCGTCGATCGGCGACGGCGCGATCGTCGCGGCGATGGCATTCGTGAAGGCGAAAATGGTGGTGCCACCGCGGGTACTGGTAGCGGGCATGCCGGCGCGCATCGTGCGCGCGCTCACCGAGACCGAGCTCGCGTGGAAGATCGAAGGCACGCGAAGCTACCAGGAGCTCACGCGCCGCAGCCTCGCGACGATGAAAGCGACGGTACCGCTCACCGTGGTCGAGCCCGATCGCCGGAGAATCGAGTTGCCGGAGCTCCTGCCCCTGTCGGCGGTGAAATCGCGGTCGGGCTGAATCGGTCGCGCCGATTCCATCCCGCTCGATCGATCGCGCCGCCTCAGAATCCGGCGGCCTGTCCGTCGCGCCGCGAATCCGACGCCGCGACGTAGCCGACGTGCTCGGCACCCACGACGATCTGCCCGGCGCCGAAATCCATGTACGAGTCGGGCACTGATTCCATCACGTGACCGAGGTCGATCAGTCCGCGGCGTAATTCGGCCGCCGCACTCGCTTCGAGCTCGATCGACTGGTCGCCGTTGACCTTCCATCGCGGCGCATCGAGCGCCGCCTGCGGATTCATTGCGTGGTCGAGCATTCGCGCGACGATCTGCACGTGGCCGGGCGGCTGGATCGGTCCTCCCATCACGCCGAAGGCCATCAACGGGTTTCCCTTGCGGGTCGCGAAGCCGGGGATGATCGTGTGGTAGGGGCGCTTGCCGCCGGCAACCTCGTTGGGGTGCGCGCGCTCGAGAATGAATCCCGCCCCGCGGTTCTGCAGACTGATGCCGGTTCCTGGAACGACGACGCCCGACCCGAATCCCATGTAGTTCGACTGGATCAGCGAAACGAGCATGCCGCGCGCATCGGCCGCGGCGAGGTAGACCGTCCCGCCTTGCGGCGGCTCGCCGGGACCGAAGCGCTGCGCGCGTTTCGGATCGATCTGCCGCGCACGCTGCGCGAGGTAGTCACGGTCGACGAGCGAGGCCGGCGGGAAGGGCATCGAACGCACATCGGCGACGAAGCGCTGCGCATCGGCAAACGCGAGCTTCATCGCCTCGATCTGCAGGTGCTGGCTCGCCACGGAGTCGGGCGGCAGCGACGCGAGATCGAACGATTCCAGCATGCCGAGCGCCATCAGCGCGGCGATGCCTTGGCCGTTGGGTGGAATCTCGTGGATCGTCGTGCCACGGTAGTCGACGGTGACCGGAGTCACCCAGTCGACGGTGTGCGCGGCGAAATCGGCTTGGGTGTGCGCGCCGCCATGGGTCCGCGCATGCGCGATCATCGCGTCGGCGAGCCGGCCGCGATAGAACGCCTCGCCCTTCGACTCGGCGATCGCAGAGAGCGTATCGGCAACCGCCGCCGAGGCGAAGCGTTCACCGGGCCGCGGCGGGCGTCCCCACGGCAGGAAGTGGTCTTGCCAGCCGAGTCCAGACGGCATTACCGGCACTGCAAGGCGCCACTTCTCGGCGACGACGGGCGAGACGGCGAAGCCGTCGCGCGCGTAGCGAATCGCCGGCTCGAAGAGATCGGCGAACGCAAGCTTCCCATAACGCTGCGACAGCGCGACCCAGCCCGAGACGGCGCCGGGGATCGTGACCGTGTCCCAGCCTCGCTGCGGCATCGCATCGCGCCCGGCGAAGCGCGCAGCCGACCATTCGGCCGGAGCCCGTCCGGAGGCGTTCAATCCGACGACGCGTTCGCCGTCCCACAGGATCGCGAAGAGATCCGATCCAATGCCGTTGCTGCACGGCTCAACGAGGGTTAGCGTGATCGCCGTGGCGAGCGCCGCGTCGACGGCGTTGCCGCCGCGGGCGAGCATGGCGATTCCCGCTTGCGTCGCGAGCGGCTGCGATGTCGCGACGACGTTGCCGGCCAGGATCGGCTGGCGGCGCGAGGCGTAGGGCAGCGACCAGTCCATGCGGAAAGACGGCTTGCCGGAGGCAGAAGGCTACAGTCCGAGGCGGGTGCGGCCCAGCGCCTTGCGCCCGGCCGCCCGTACCCCGCGAGTGCTAGACGCCGTTCTTGAGGCGCAGGTCGGCGATGTGCTTCTCGATCCACGCGCTGCGCGCGTGCTCCTCGAGCTGCGGTTTCACTTCGTCGAAGGTCGGGAACTTCGCATCGCGAACGTCCTCGACCTCGATCACGTGCCAGCCGAACTGCGTGTGCACGGGCTCGGCGCTGAACTTGCCTTTCGGAAGCGACTTGATCGCATCGCCGAATGGCTTCACGAAGTTGGCGGGCGAGCTCCAACCGAGCTCACCGCCCTTGTCCTTCGATCCCGGATCCTTCGAGCGCGCCTTCGCGAGGTCGGCGAACTTTGCCCCCTTCTGCAGCTCGGCGATGATCTCCTTCGCATCGGATTCCTTGTCGACGAGGATGTGACGGACGTCGTACTCCTTGTCGCCGCGCTGCGCCTTGATCGCGTCGTACTCCTTGTGCAGGTCGGCGTCGGGCACCGGGTTCTTCTTCAGCCAGTCGCCGATGTAGGCGTTGGCGAGCGCGCCGTCGGTGGTGAGCTCGATTTGCGTCTTCACCTCGGGCGTCTTGTCGAGGCCCGCCTTCTTGGCCTCGCGCGCGAGCAGCACGACAGTGTTCAGCTTGTTGCGCAGCGCGTCGCGCAGTTCGGGCGAATCCTTGCCGCCCTGGCCAAGCTGCTGCTGCAGAACCATGTCGAACTGGCTCTGGGTGTAAAGCGCCTTCGCCGGCGCCGTCGGCTTCGCCGCCGGGGTCTTGGCGGGCGCGGCGGTGGTGCCCTGCGCGAGTGCGCCGCCGGAGGCGAGGGCAGCGGACGTTGCAAGGACGATCAACATGCGTTTCATCTTGCGGTTCCTTTCGTCAGGAAGGGGATTCGCCGGGCGCGAAAGCGTGGATGGCCAGCGCATGCACCGGATGGGGAATCAGATCGCCGACGCGGTCGAGGATCGCGCGGTGGCGGGCGAGTTGCGATAATCCGCGGAACTGCTCGGACACGATGGTCAGCGAAAAGTGCCCGCCTCCGCCCGCGGCGCCCGCGTGGCCGGCATGGAGCGCGCTGTCGTCGCGGATATCGAGCGTGAGCGGCGCGAGAACGGCGAGGCGCGCCTCGAGCGCCGCGGCGGTGTCGGCGTGGCTCACCTCGCGCGCTCCGCCGGTTCGATCATGTGGCGGGCGAGGAACAGCGCCTGGATCACACCGAACGCGAGAAACAGGCCGATGCCGCCCCACACCTTGAAGTTGACCCAGGTGTCGGTGGGGTAATGAAACGCGATGTACCAGTTGGCAAACGCCATCGCCGCAAAAAACGCGGCCCACGACCACGTCACGCGGGTCCAGATCGGCGGCGGGACCTGCATGTCCTTCATCACCACCGCGAGCAGGTCGCGGCGCCAGAAAAGCTTGCCGGCCGCGAGGATTCCGCCGAAGGCGAGGTAGAGGACCGTGGGTTTCCATTTGATGAACGCCTCGTCCCGGAGGAGCAGGGTCGCACCGCCGAAGACGACGATGATCGCGAGCGAAATCCAGTGCACCGGCGACACGGTGCCGCGGAAGTGGAACCAGACGATCTGGACAACCGATGCCGCGATGGCGACCGCCGTCGCAACCCAGATTCCCTGCCACTTGAACGCGAGGAAGAAGAGGAGGAGCGGGAAGTAATCCGCGAGGAGGCGCATAAACCGCCCATTATACCACGCGTTGCATGCGCGCAAGACGCTCGATTCGGCGCCAGTCGAACGCCGGCCCGGGATCGGTCTTGCGCCCGGGCGCGACGTCGCTGTGTCCGGCGATCGCCTCGATCGGATAGCGCCGTCGCAGCGCGCGGAGGAGCTTCCCCAGCGCAGGATATTGGGCCCCGGTGTACGGATCGTCATCGGTCCCCTCGAGCTCGATCCCGATGGAGAAGTCGTTGCAGCGTGCGCGGCCGCGCCACGACGACTCGCCCGCATGCCAGGAGCGCAGCCGGCAGGCAACGAACTGCACGAGCATCCCGTCGCGCCGGATCAGGAAGTGGGCGGAAACGCGAAGCGACGCGACCGCGGCAAACGACGGATGTGCGGATGCCTCGAGCCGATTGGTGAACAGGCGCGCGATCGCGTCGCCGCCGAAATGCCCCGGTGGCAGCGAGATGCCGTGGATTACCGCGAGAACGATCGGCGCGCCCTCCGGTCGTTCGTCGCAGTTGGGTGACGCGATGAATGTCGCGGGCGCAACGATGCCGCCCCGATCGACGATCAGCGAGCGCACTGGCCCCCGACGGAACTGGTGTTCTCGCATCGGCGGTATGAGGAAACGTCGAGCGTC